>CAZRHI010000031.1:0-12555 GCA_964599945.1 uncultured Acetobacter sp.
CATCCTAAGCGTCCTGAAATGCTCGCTCTCTTGAAGAGCGTTGCCGATGGAATCCATAAAAAAAGACCTCCGTCAAGGAGGTTTTTTTTTATTGGTAGATGCACAAAGGGTTCGAACCCGAAGACTAGCATACTTCTCCATGCAAAAAAATAATAGTTGATTTCTCTTTTAATATCGTTCTAAATATTATCCGTACGAAACGATTCTATACATAGAGATAAAGATGATTGATTTACATTCGCATTCCATATATTCAGACGGTTCAAATACACCAGAAGAATTGATTGAACTCGCTCACAGTATTAACTTATCAACTATCGCCCTAACAGACCATGACACGGTAAACGGGTGCGAGCCTTTCCAAAAAGCGGCAAAGAAATATCCGAATTTGCTGGCAATAAATGGCTCAGAGTTAAATGTTAATCACCCCGCAGATATGGAAATTCTTGCGCTGAATATCACAGATTTACAGCCTTATTACGAGCGTCAGAAAATGTTGATAAAAAATCGTGAAGATGTATGCCACATAAGGTTAGAAAAGTTAAATAAAATCGGCTATAAGATCAGTTGGGAAGATGTCGCTTTTGATGAAAACAACACCCCTCGTTCAACACTTGCCAAACCTCATATTGTTAATTTCTTGTACACAACCAAGCAAATAGAAAGCAAAGAAATGGCATATAAAGAGCTATTAGGAGTGGGGGGACCTGCATTTGTAGAGTCGAATGCCCCTTCGGTTGAAGAAACGATAGAGTTTATTCGAGAGAGCGGTGCTGTTTCAGTTTTGGCGCATCCATGCTTAATAAATCTAAAAGGTGAGGCACTGTTTAATGAAATCAAATGGCTAAAAAGCATCGGCTTGCAGGGTATGGAAGTGGAGCATTCTGAAATGACCATAGAGGATAGTAAAGCTTTTAACCAAATGGCGGAAACGTTGGGTTTGCTCAAAAGTGGCGGCTCAGATTTTCATGGGCATAACGCTCACCCAGGGGTGGAGCTAGGTGTTGGTCGTGGTCAGCTTAATATCTCACATGAATATATCGAAAAAATTATCGAGGCAAGCGCAAGATAACTCGCCTATCAAAGGAGAAACAGCTTGACAGACAATAAAGAAGACATAAAGTTTAATTTTGAGTATAACTTCGGAGAGTGTTTTATTAAGGTAATAGAAAAAAAAGAAGACCATCGATATTTATCTTGGGAACATTGTTATAATTATTTTCAAGAAAATGTTTTAAAAGAAAACTATGATGAAGACCACGCCGCTTTAATGCTTGGTTTTTATTTAGCAAGTTGGGGAATGTATCGAGGTTCATCACAATTACTAAAACGCTTCAGCTATGATATTCATAAAGGGGCTGTTAAAATAATAAAGGAACATAATGATAATAAGGAAAACAAGGATAATGTAGATAAGTTATATCAAACATTGGAACGCTATTATAACCAAAAGTTTGGCAAAGGACACCCTGCATCAGATACACTAATAACAAAGATAATAATGGGAACAACAGGACAATCTCCAGCATACGATCGCTTTTTTAAATCAGG
The DNA here is from genome assembly GCA_964599945.1 of uncultured Acetobacter sp. Lineage (GTDB taxonomy): Bacteria > Pseudomonadota > Alphaproteobacteria > RF32 > CAG-239 > CAG-267. The sequence continues at coordinate 1,552 of CAZRHI010000031.1, forward strand.
GATTAAGTGTTATAATGAAAATAGAAGTGATGGAAAACCAGAGCTTCCCCAAACATTTTCTCAAGATAATTTGAAGAAAATAAGTGAAGAGTTTCAAAATAATGTATATGAACAAGAACTAGCCACAAGACCAAAAATTAAATATAAAGAAAAAACAATAGAAGGAGAAGAAGTAACAAAAAAAATAAAAGCAATGAAATACCCCCTCTATAAAGTCATTGATATTTATTTTTGGAACTTAGGGCGGCAATATGAAGAGCAAAAACAAAATGGAAAACAAAAAGCTGAGGCCTCTATCTAACACAAGAATTTACACCCATATCACTGCCACCACTTGATTTTTTTAGAAAATGTGTTTACATCACCAAAGAAACATTAAAAGAAAACAGGGGAATAAATGAAAATATATCTGGTTGGTGGCGCAGTAAGGGATAAGTTGCTAGGAAATCCTTGTCATGATAATGATTATATGATAACAGGCGCAACCGAAGAAGAGCTATTAAAACTTGGCTATAAAAAGGTCGGAAGGCACTTTCCTGTTTTTCTACACCCCAAAACAGGGGCGGAATATGCTTTAGCAAGAAAAGAAATAAAAACCGGTCCACGTCATTGTGATTTTAAGTTTATCTTCACCCCAGACATTACCCTAAAAGAAGATTCTGAACGTAGAGATTTTACTTGTAATGCCTTGTATGAAGATATAAAAACAGGTGAAATCATAGATTATCATAATGGCAGAATTGATATAAAAAATCGTATCTTGCGCCACGTTTCTAACCATTTTAGCGAAGACCCTCTGCGCGTGCTGAGAATGTGTCGATTTTCAGCGCAGTTAGATTTTGAAATAGCCCCCGAAACAATGAAACTTGCGCAAAAAATGGTCAAAAATGGCGCAATCCGTAATTTAAGTAAAGATAGAATTTGGCAAGAATTGCAAAAAGCCCTATGCTCAAAATCATTCTATCGTTTTGTGGAAATTGCTAAAGAATGTGGCGCATTAAAAGAGATATTACCAGAAGTCGAACAACTTTGGCAAATCCCCGAGCGAACAGATTATCACCCAGAGGGAAATAGTGGAGCGCATACAATGCTCGCCTTAAAAGCAGCCCAAACAACCGATTCGCTTGTAAATTTCACCGTTCTGTTGCATGATATAGGAAAAACACAAACCAATCCAGCTTTTTGGCCATCTCATCGTGGGCATGATATACTTGGCGCAGGGCTAATTCCTAAAATTGCGCACCGCTTAAAAGCCCCGAGCCTATATAGCGAGTTTGCATCTTTTGCCACAGCAAATCATATGCTATATCATCGCCCCATAACCTCAGTAGCCAAAGAAATGGCCTCAGTTGCCATCATTCTTTCTGAAAAACAAGATAAAGACTATTTTGCACGATATATTGCTGTCTTAAAAGCAGATATGCAAGGGCGAAAAAAAGAAGAGTTTAGCGAAGAATTAAAAGAGTTCGCCATATTCGAACAATACCTCAAACGACTAACGAAAACCGCCTCAGAACATAGCTTATCCACTTTACCAGATTTTCAAAATTTATTAAATCTTGTTCAGATGAAAACACTCCCCCCAACAGCAATTAAAGAAGCTCGTATTGCGCATATTTTAGCAAACACCCCCCAATAAAGTAAAAACGTTTTGGGTAAAGTGTAAATTATACTTTAAAAAAAAGATAAATAGGCTTAAATAGAAATAATAGGTTTTATGGTTGACGTGGTTAATTATGGTGTTGTTATGAAAAGAAAATTATATCAAGCTTTTGGTTTAAGTCTTACTGTTTCCCTCACCGCCTTTGCGCTTGTTGCACAAGTTAAAGCTGAAGGGAATTTTGAACTAAATGAAGAAAAGAGTGAGGCTCTTCAATTAAAAGAACCTGTACAAAATACTACAACAACGATTCTCAAAGAAAATCAAGAAAACGCGCCAGAAACTCCAGAAATTGTCAGAGAAGAAACTGAAAATGGGTATATTGAAAAACTCATCACCCCAGATGGGAAAATAATTGCCGAAAAAACCATTGAAAATGATAAACTAGTAAGAAATATATTAAATTACTACACACCCGATGGTAAATTAGCCCGCAGGGTTTCAATTAACGAACAAAAGAAAAATTTTTTTGCGCAAGAGTATTATCCTAATGGCAAAATTGCCTCAACCGCCACATATATAAATGAAAATACAAAAATAGGCAAAGAAAAAAAGTATGACATCAACGGCATATTGCGCCAAGAGCTAACTTGGGTGTTACCGCAGAAAAATATAGAAACTCAAACCCTAAAAACCATACGTTATGGCAAAATTATTACCTACTACCCAAATGGGGCGAAAGCCGCGGAGTTTGCTGTTGGCGCACCAGCAACAACCATTTTTTATAGTCCAAGCGGACAAATAATCAAACAAATCAATAATAGCGAAATATTAAATTTTTCTGAAGAGTTGAATGCTGAAGATTGTAAAGAAAAAGCAATCCAACTGAGCTTAAAAGATTTAGTTGAGTTATACGAAGACGAGGGCGACATCGCATATAATAAATGTGGTCTTCCATATCGCGAAACGTTTATCTATGAAGTTTTAGATGAAACCAAAGACAGAACAATTAAGATAAGTTATGATGAAACAGGTCAAATCAGACGTATAACACCATATAAAAACGGTATAAAAGAAGGCGTTTTACAAAAGTTTGACGCCTCAGGGAATTTGACAGCAGAGATACCTTATAAAAATGGCAAAAAACATGGCTCTGCGATTGGGTATTTCCCAACGAAAGAACGCGCGTTTCAAAAAAACTATGAGAATGGTCAAGTTGTAGACACGTTAACCTGCTTTTTCCCAGATGGAAAGGTTGCAGCAGAATTTCATTATCAAAATGGCCTAAAAGAGGGTGTGGCAAAAATCCATAGCCCAATAGAAAAAGAGCTGGAGTTTTCCGAAGGTGAAATGCTAAATGAGCCAGAAAGCGAAACCCAACAAACGCAAGCATCTCGTTTGGGTGAACTTGATATGATAGATGAAAAATGCTTAAATGCTGAAAATAAAATAACCTCGATTTTAGCGGAAATAGAAAACACCAAAACTAAAATCCAGCAAAGAGCTTTTGTGGAACAACCCAAATTCTGTCAAGATTTAGGCTTATACCAAACCAAAGGTTCTCAACAAGTGTGTTATGATGAAAATAGAACTCTTCGCGCGCAATACCAAACGCCACAAACCGAAGAAAGCCCAATCTTAATTACCTACTACACACCAGAAAAAAAGATTAAATATACTATTCCCTATGTAAAAAACAACCGCCAAGGAATAGCCAAAAAATATGATAATCAGGGTAATGTGATTGCCGAAGCCTATTATCAAGCTGGCTGGATAACTGATACCGCGCGTAGTTATTACCCAACAGGTGTTGTGCATGATGTTTATGCTAATAGAGATGGAACATCGCATCGGATCTGGGTGGAATATGATCAAAACGGCAATCTTATCTATAATTTGAGTTATAGCGATGGGCAAAAAGTTCAAGCGTATATGGCAAATCCAAAGCAAAATAAAGACGTATTTGTCCGTTTTAATGAAGGAAAGCTAGAAAATATCCGAGAGGTAAATAACGAAAATCCTCTCAATTATATTGAATATAACTTAAAGCTAGGGGAATATATCGTTGCAAGAGATGGCGAACTGATAAAAGGTGGTTACCTCTGCAGAGCAGATGAAAATAAACTAACCGAAAAATCTGATGCGGATAATAAATTAAGGAATGCCATAATCCCAACTGAAGAAGAGAAAAAGCAAGCAGAGTTAGCCGCCAAAAATATTGGACCAGTTGCCAAGCCAGATATAGAAAATTTAACTTCTGTTGCAAAAGAAAGTCATAAACCAGCCAAAGGAAAGCACCAAAACACGGGGCTAACGAAAACAGAGAAACTGTATTATCCAAATGGAAGTGTTCGCAAAACCATAAAGACCAAAGGTGGCAGAACAGAAGAAATAAAAGAATATTCTAAAAGTGGACTGTTACTAAACGATACGATATATCATGATGACGGCATCACTGTTGAAAAATATTTTGGAACAGGTGCAATTCGCCGAAAAACCAATAAAAGTTATGAAGATAATGCTATCAGCGCGTTTATCTCAAGAGAAGATTTTTATGATAATGGCACGCCACGTTATATCATCGCGCGAACAAAAGATAATTTGTTATTTGAAGAAAGAAAATATGCGCTAGACGGAAGCCTAAAAACAGAAACTCTACAGCAATATCCCCTCTCTTTGCAAACCAAAGAGTATAACACGTCAGGTGAAATCTCTAAAATAACCCAAAATCTAGGAACAAATAAACTAGTTAAAGAGTTTGATGAAAAAGGAAAGATTAAAACGTTTAGCCTAAATGGAAAGAAACTCCCCGTAAATATGGCAACTAACGCTGAAACAATTTTAAGCGAGAGTGGCAAAATTTACGATAAAAGTAAGCTACTCGCTGAGATAAAAGCAGAGAAAAATAAAAATACAATACTAGAATATTATCCTGAAAACACCATAAAAATCGAGATTGTTTTTTACAATAGCGGTGAAATTTCTGTAAAAGAATATGATGAAGAGGGGACATTGGTAAAATTCGCTACCCTCACAGACGACGGAAAATTATATATCCAAAAGCCAGAAGTCCGCGTTATACCAAATTACAGGGAACGCTATTGGCTAGATTATAATAATCCATACTGGATAGAAAACGAAGATAGATATTCAATAAAATATATCACTCGATTATATCTAGATATAACAACCCATATCTTAGCCGAGCTAGATATACCAGTTCCTGTGCTTATCCAACAGCTATACACCGAATTTAAATCTTGACAGAGCTAAAAAGGACTATATAATTGTTTCCATAAAATTATTTTTATGTTTCACAATTAAATCCAACAATTATGGAAGAAAACAAAATCAGTGTTGCAGAGATTGAAGAACTGCGTCAAACAGCCGAAGCCGAACGTTCCGCTCGCAAAAAGGTAAAAGGCAACATCGCAATGCTTCAATTAGGCATTAACATTTCCACTGAGGAGCAGATGAGTATACTTCTCCGTGGTAAACATGATGAAATTCACGAACTCCTTAAAGCCTACGCAGGGGAAACAAGAACAGGAGGCGGTTTTCTCGATTTTCCAACAATGTCGCCCGAGGCTCAGCTTTACATCTATGAAAACTGGAAGACGGGGCCACATCACAGCTTGAGTGATTATTTGATAAAAAAAGTTCCATACACCGATGAGTTTGCCAAAAGGCTCATTGATGATGGCTGGCATATCAAAGATCACAAGCTAAGCGAGAGTGTGGAGATGTATTATCTGGAGACAATGCTTAAAAATGAGGATTGTCAAAAGAAGACAAATGGATATGATTTCTGCACCAAGCACTTTGAAGGTATAAGAAAGTATATCTGTGAAAAAGGACTAGAGTTTGAAGCAGAACGCTATCTTCTTATGAACTATCTCAGAGCTAAGGGCAAAGAGGAATATGTCAAAGCTTGTCAAGATGTGGTTGAGGAATACATCAAACACAATCCAGAAGGGATGCTTTCTCCAACTTCCGAACGAGTTCTTCTTGCCACCAACAATCACGAGATGATAATGTTGTACATCAACACCGCCAAAAACGGCTTACGAGAAGAACAGTCGCTTTTAGCGCGTGCAAACCGTGAAGAAGTTATCGCTTATTTCAAACGCTACGCAACGCTACACTAAACTAAACCAATCAAAACGCTTGTCTTTAAAAGACAGGCGTTTTTATATTGACAAAAAAAGTAAAAAGCAGTACAATTTTGAGAGAAGAAAATATTATTAACATAAAAAATAAATATATTATGGAAGAAAAAATGTCGATGGCGGAAATCGAAAAGATGCGCCAAAGAGCAGATCAGGAGCGAAACACAAGACGGGATATCCAAAGAGCAATCAAACACCTTCGCGAGGGGAAAATGATTAGCTTCGATACTCAGCTAAGAGTTCTTCAGAGGGGGCAAAAGCCAGAAATTGAAGATATGTTACGTGCCTACGCGGGCATTGATAGCGTAGAAAATCTTGGGGTGTCTAACAAAGTCTCACTAATGTCAGAAGAAGCTCAACTTTTCATTTATGAAAATTGGAAAGACAGTGCTTCGCCATATCATGAATTTTATGAGTTTATGATAGAAGATATTCCATATACCGATAAGCTTGCCACCAGGCTTATTGATAACAAGGAGTTCACAGGCTGGCAAAAGCTTTCACCAGATGTTGAGTGTTATTACCTCGACGTTATGTTGGCAAAATCTGATGATTACAAAGCAGGTTTCTTTGACAAGGTGGTTCGTTATTTTGAAAATAATGGGCTAGCTCCAAAAACAGAAAGTATGATGATATGGAAGTATCTTCGAGTGGAAAATCCAAATCCAAAATACTGTCAGGCTTGTCATAATGTTGTGCGGAAGTATATCCTAAGCAGAAAAAAACTCACCGAACAGGGGGAGCATCTTCTCATAGACTCAGGAAAACATGATTTGATAATGTTATACATCCACATCGCAGAAGAAGGCTTAAAAGAAGAGAACAAACTCTTTGAAAGAGGCAACCGTGAAGAAATTACGGCATACTTCGAACGCTACGTTAAACTCTAATCACGCAAACCGCTTGTTCAATAAAGACAAGCGGTTTTTGTATGGATATAAATAGCTAACCAAGCTTACCTTTGCCGTTTCTTAAACCAAACATCAGATTTTGCTTTGGTATTCATCAGCCAAAGTTGAGCAAATCTTTTTTGGTAATGTTGAACCGTTTGGGGTTCGTCCACAGCAAATAAACAATTTTCGCTATTTTTCTCACTAGCAGAAACAGTCCAGTTAAAAGACCCCGTAAACACAATATCATCATCAAAAATAGTAAATTTGTTGTGTTCAATTTTATGTTTGCTGTTCACACGCACATTGATACCATATTTATATAGTTCCAAAACGCGAGAATTTTTTTGTCCTGCCTGAATTCTATCTGTCAAAATCCGTAGTTTGACACCTCGATTATGCGCTCGTTTTAAAGCGTTAACAATATTCTCATTGTTTATCGCATAAACCGCAATATCAATTTTTTGCTGCGTCTTATCTATTAGCCGAATGATAGAGTTTTCACATTCCTTAGAGGGAGTGAATGTAACTTCAATTTTTGCAAAAGCCAAATGGCATAAGCAACACAGTCCAATACATATAAATAAAAAATACCTCATATCATCAATATTAAAGATAAAACAACCATTGTCAAGAGATTGCGTTCTATTTTTGTTTTTATGTGTAAAAGAAGCAAAAAAAAATCTAGACAACCATAAAAACATTCCTTATATTTCTTTTCAGAAAGGAAACTACAATGCTCTTTAAGCCAGATACAAATATCGAAAATTGCCGAATTTTAATCACCAATGATGATGGAATTGATGCCTACGGAATAAAGTTACTAGAATATATCTTGCTTAAGATTACGCCAAATGTAATGGTTGTCGCTCCAAAAGATGAAAAAAGTGGAGCAGGGCATTCATTAACCTCTGATAAATTGCGTAGTATGTATGGGCATACCTCAATTTCCGAATTTCCAAATGACATTTTCCAATATGATAGTTACCATTACGCGGTAGACGGCACTCCGTGTGATTGTGTTCGCATCGCCTTAAATATGATAATGCGTGGAAATTATCCAGATTTAATTATCTCAGGAATAAACAATGGACGAAACATTGCCGATGATGTAACATATTCAGGAACAATCGGTGCCGCCATGGAGGGGATATTATATGGCATACCGTCCATTGCGGTTTCACAGTTTGTTCAAAAAGGAGAAACAGTCAAATGGCAAATCGCAGAGAAATATTTGGCGGAAATCATTAAAAAAGTTCGCCAAGGCACATTTAGTGCAGACACTTTAATAAACATCAATTTCCCGAATATCTCACCAGAGGTTCTAGAAGGCATAGAAATTTGCAGACAGGGAAGTCGTCGCTTTGTTAAGGGAACGGTTGAAAATGGACTACTCTGTACCAAGTTTCTTATCGAAGATAAAGAAAAACATCAAAAAAACTATCCAGATGATAATGAAAAAATCTCCCATAATATCACCATCACCCCCTTAAAGATAAACCTAACCGACGATGAGGCACTAGACGAGCTGAAAAAACTTTTTGCATAAAACCTAACATAAACGCTTGACAATAAGCTCAAAGCGCGCCACATTAAGAGAGGTTAAAACAAAACAAGGTATAAAATGTTTCGTATGTTTGTAAACACACTCTGTTGTAAGAACTCTTAAAGCTTTCGCTGCCAGAGTTGTTTGCACATATAAAAACACAAAGGGCAGTCGACGTACTGCCTTTTTTAATTAAGATAAGGAACACGAATATGAGCGTATATTTATATAACACCAAAACCCGTAATAAAGATGAGTTTAAACCGCTGTCGGATAAACAAGTCAGTATGTATTGTTGCGGCCCAACCGTATATAACTATGCGCATATCGGAAATTTACGTACATATATTTTTGAGGACTTGCTTGCCAATACACTTCGTTTAGCTGGCTATAAAGTAAAACACGTTATGAACGTAACAGACGTAGGGCATTTAACCAGCGATGGCGATGAGGGAGAAGATAAAATGAAACTCGCTGCCGACCGCGAACAAAAAAGTGTTTTGGAAATCGCCCGTATGTATGAAGATGCTTTCTTTCGCCACACATCAGCTTTAGGGTTAAGACGTCCAACAATCGTATGTCGTGCAACCGAACATATTAACGATATGATAGAGTTTGTAAAAGTATTAGAAAAAAAGGGCTTTGCTTATATCTCTAACGGCAATGTATATTTTGATACTGCAAAATTCCCGAAATATGGCAGTTTATCTGGGCAGAACCGAGAAGACTTGAAACACGGCGCGAGAACTGAGCAAGATATGAATAAATGCAATCCGTCAGATTTTGTTTTGTGGTTTACTTCTTCAAAGTTTGAAAATCAGATTTTGCAGTGGGATAGTCCGTGGGGCAGGGGCTACCCTGGGTGGCATATTGAGTGTTCAGCAATGTCAACCAAATATTTGGGCGAGCGTATAGATATTCACTGTGGCGGGATAGACCATATTCCAGTTCACCATGAAAACGAAATCGCTCAAAGTGAGGCAAAGCTTGGACATGAGTGGGTAAACTATTGGGTACACATGGAATTTTTGAACAACAAATCTGGTAAGATGAGTAAGTCCAAAGGTGGTTTTTTAACGCTCGATACGTTAGTTGAAAAAGGCTGGTTACCTGTGCATTATAAATATTTCTGCCTAACGTCGCATTATCGCAGTTCTGCAATTTTTTCTGAGGAGGCAATGGATAGTGCCAAAAAGGCTTATGATAATTTGACAGACTATGTTGCAGAGTTTAAAGCGTCCAATAGCGTTTTAACCGCCACAGAAACAGCCGAACTTGAAACCTTAAAAACAGAGTTTAATAACTATCTGTTTGATGACCTAAAAACTCCGCTTGCGTTGTCTTATATGTGGGGTGTGGCAAAAGATAATAAAAAGTCAACAGCTCTTCGTTTAGCGTTTTTAATGCACGTTGATAGTGTGTTAGGCTTGTTCTTAAAAGATGTGGAAGCTAAAAAGGTTGCAACCGTGGATGTAACCCCCGAAATTGCAAAGTTATTAGAAGAGCGTGCCACAGCGCGTGCCACTAAAGATTGGGCAAAGTCAGACGAAATTCGTGATAAGCTCGCAGCTTTAGGGGTAGGGGTTAAAGATTTACCAAATAAAGAAATAGAATTGATTAAATTATAAGGAGCAAACATGACCGAAGAAACCGAAAATTTAGAAAATTTAAGCTTTGAAGATGCTCTAGCAAAGCTCGAAAATATTGTGCGTGAGTTAGAAAGTGGTCGCATTAAGCTTGATGATGCGGTGAGTAGCTATGAAAAAGCGGTGGCGTTAAAGAAACTCTGTCAAGAGAAGCTTCAAGCCGCCACCTTAAAGGTTGAAAAGATAGAAATAGCCAAAGACGGCTCGCTTACAACAACCCCGCTTGATAATGTGGAGGCATAATCTTACAGAAGGACTATTCTAATGACCGAAATCGAACAAATCTTAGTGAACTATTCTCAAAAGTTTAATAGAGGGCTAGAGCAATATTTCCCCACCTCCACCGCTCCTGAACATCGGGCAATGGAAGCGATGAAATATAGTTTAATGAATGGAGGCAAACGCCTACGTCCTTTCCTATTGCATGAAACCTCAGCTTTGTTCGGAGTAGATTATGAAACAGCGTTTCCTATTGCTGCCTCGCTTGAGATGTTGCACACATATTCTCTTATTCATGATGACCTACCTGCAATGGATAATGATGATATGCGACGGGGAAAGCCTACCTGTCATAAGGCGTATGACGAAGCAACAGCGATTCTTGCAGGAGATGGTTTGCTAACCTATGCTTTTGAGGTCTTAAACACGGCAAATATTGCAGATACGCTTAAAACTGAGCTAACTCTCCTATTAGCGCGTAATGCAGGTGCTAAAGAGGGGATGATAGCAGGTCAAGTTTTGGATTTATATACCGATTCTCACCAAGATTTTGCCAATCCAGAAGCCATAATAAAGCATACCGAAGAGCTAAAAACAGGGTGTTTATTGCGTTATCCGTGCGAGGCTGGTGCGATTCTGGGAAAAGCTTCCCCCACCGAACGAGAAATTTTAGTTCGTTTTTCCAGAAATCTTGGCATCGCTTTTCAAATCACCGATGACATCTTAGATGTGGAGGGAGATGAGAAGCTTGTCGGTAAAACCCTTAAAAAGGATAAAGCCCAACATAAATTAAACTTTGTGAGTATCTATGGTGTAGAAAAAGCGCGTATAATAGCAGAAAACCTAATTAACGAGGCAGAAAGCTTATTATCTCCGTTTGGAGAAAAAGCAAATAAGCTCAAAATGCTGTCAAGATATTTTTTAGCAAGAAATC
>CAZRHI010000032.1:0-12301 GCA_964599945.1 uncultured Acetobacter sp.
TAAAATCAAGGGTTTAGGCAGATTGCTTAAACCCTTTGTTTTTTTCGGTGCTACATAGGTGCTACTTTTTGAGAGGCTTTTTTTATTGTATGTTACTATATAGGTAACGAATGATGTTATCTGATATCGTTGGCAATAAAGAAACTTACGATAGCTCTCTTTCCTAAAGTGTAGAATTAGATAAGACAAATGCAACTTTTATCAATGATTTTTTACTCACCTTTTAAACATTTTCTTTTTGCTTTTGTTGTTTACGCTAGTTATGTGGTTCTATTGGGCGGAGGGTATATTGCATGGAATAGCCTAAGAAACTCATGACACAACATATAGCTGCTGTTTCGCAAAATACCCCTATTAACCAATGACTTATGTTTTCTTTGACACCTTTTGGAGAATTATTTTTATGTGTTTTTATATAGTTGATAATAAATGTTGTTAGCCCTGCAATGGATAACCCAAAAGCAAGCAACATAAAAAATGTGCTGATACTTAATTTTACCCGATAGACATTGGCAATTTCCAGCATCATCTTAGAAAAGGCCATAATGGTAATAAGATAGTCTAGGCTTAATTTAGGAGATAAGATATTTCCTATACTTGTAAGGCTTGCATATTTATCAATGATTTTTTCTGCTTCTTCGTCCATTTGAGTAAGGACAACTTTATCATAAACATTAAGAATTTCTTGAGCTTCTGTGCAAAATTCAAAATACTCTTTTAGTTCTCTTTTTGTTTTTTGAGAAATGTTTTGAGAGAGGAGAATTTTTTTCAATTTCTCAGCTTTATTGGTTTGAGCATAAAACAATACTAATTCGCGAAAATTGTCTTGTTTATCCCAACTAATTATCCGAAGCAAATCTCTCAGAAAGTAAAAAACGACAACACAACCAAATAACATATAGCCTATTATGCTTGGAGTTTCAATGAGTTTTGTCCATGTTAGCGGAAAGGCTAAATAAACTATGTGATATATTTTATTGCACAGCCATAGCAATATCGTCATCCAAACCAGCATCCCCATCATCTTATAAACGCTGTTGTTTTTATATTTTTCGTATTTTTCCTTTATCTTTTTATCAAATAAAATCTTGCCTCTCTTTGCTACGATTTTTCCTGTAGTTTTTCCTGCAAGAATCGGAAGCTTAGTTACATTTTTAACAGCACTAACACAGCCAAGCATAAATCTTTCTGTGTATGCTAGTGGTTTTAGGGCTGAGGTTATTTTTTGAATATTCGTGTTCATGTTTTAGTTCCTATTTTTTATTTTAGTTATGAGTTTTGGAGCGCAATATGCACTTAATGCTAGGAGGTATATAATATACCATAAATTGCCGTTCATTTGGTAGATAGACATTGGGATTAGTAATAGCCCTACTATGGAAAAACGTTTAAAATAATGGAGTTTATAAAATAGCATCTCTATTTTTAGTAGCAGGTACTTTATAGCTAATGGAGATAAAATTAACGGCAGTACAAACCAGCCATTTAACATATTAAACCCTCGGTATATTGCAACACATAAGAAAACAATATTTAACAAGCAATAGCTTAAGAGTAGTCCATTAAAGCTTTTACTATTTCCCTTATATTTGTTCAAATGTTCTTGTTGATACCATGCTAAAATCGCAAATATACCAAACCAGATTATAAAACTCATCGTTGATTGTTTGGATGGTGTTTCTTTGGAGGTTGGTGTATAGTTATATTTTAAGCATCCTCCTTGGTTTAGCATATATTCATTCACATTGATTTTTGTTGCATATACTATGCCCAATTTACGATTATATTTATCTGGTGTCGGGCTTTTATTTTCCACAAAATAGATGTTTCCTTTATGTGCATTTAAAAGATTGGTTAAGCTTTCTTTTGATTTTTTACCATTTTCAATTACTTGTTCCATGGTAAGATTATTTTCATAGGCTTGTTTATATGCGCGTTGACGATTGCTTGTTTCATAACAATCTATTCCTGATAGTCTTATTTTGGACGTAGTTGTTTCGATAGTATCGCCGTCTAGTATGCGCACGATTTCTATTTTTTGAGGTGTTGACCTATTTGCATAAGTCGCTATGCCTAATATTATGGCGATAACACTTAATACAAAAATTATTTTTTTCATTAACTTCTCCTATTTACGAGTACTTATAAGCGTCATGATGTTTTTATGTGTTGAGTAATAATAACACACTTTTGTTCACGACGATAGCTCTCTGATAGTTCAAAACAAAAAACCACCTTTAGATAAGGCGGTCGGAGAGTTCGTAAATCATATATGTCGAGATGATTCTTTTAGCCTTTGAGGTGTTTTCAAAAATGAAACCACCTTTGAACATACGCTAAAAGCTCCCCGACCTTTTACGATCGGGGATATGTGTTACCATATAGGCAACTAACGATGTTATCCTGCACCGCGACATATAAGAAGCTTACGACAGCCCCACACCTTTCTCAAGGTATGAGCGGAGCATATTGACAAAAACAAAATTTGTCAATATTTTTTTTATAAACTAATGAACAATAAATTTCTGCTCTTCCTTAATACATTATTTATGGTGTTTCTTTGTATCGACTCGAGTGAATTTATCCTGTTTTCAAAATTGATATTGACATTAGGATAGCTCTATCATACATTTTTTTTAGTATCAGATTTTGGGTTAGTCTTGGAGCAAATGCTGGAGTTAAAGACGCTTTTGGAACTTATTAAGGAGCGAAGTGCGCAAAGACCTCAAAAACTATTAAAGAAAGCCTTATTATACGAGGGAATAAAATGACTGGAATCAAAAAAAATGCAGATGAAAATAATATTATAACCCTTCAAGGGATTTCTTTTAAGGGGCTTTCTAAGAAAGAAGCCCAAAAACTTCGCTATCGAGAGATTATGTTTGTTCATCATGCGACGATTGGGGCAATGGGATATTCGGGAAAAAGTTTATTCTTATTAAAAAAAGGTAACAAGATTGAAGGTTGCTTTTGCGAGATGAAGGATTTTGATATTTCTAGACAGTATAATAATATGTTTATCAAGCATTGTGAGAACTACATTCCGATTTGTTATAAAGACGGTAGGGACAGAGGCGTTAAATATTGGAAACGAATTAACATGGGAGCTGGAAATTCATTATATGTACGTCGAAAGTTTTTTGATGAATTTAATACAAGAGCGGTAGCTGCCGAATGTGATAAACTCCCGTTTCTTTATGGCAAATGGGTAGGAATTGCCTACCAAATTTTAGAAGAGGAAATCAACCAAAAGAACTCTGCTCAACAATAAATTTCAAAAGAATATCGCTTAATCTCTTAAATCGTTTTAGCTCTTTTGAGTTAATATGTCTTTGGCTTTTTGCATTCCTATTTGCTGTTCTTTAGTATCTAGGGGAGAGAGAATTTCTAAAAGTTTCATCAATTTGCCTGCGTGGTGTATTTCGTCTTCGGCAATACCTTGCAAGATAGTTTTTACATCTTGATTGTCTGTGCTTTCCATAATTTGTTGGTAAATTTGGGTACTTTCATATTCGGAAGCTATTCCTAATTTTATGGCTCGTATCATTTCAGCTTCATTTAATTTTTGTGTTGGTGCATAAATATTATGTATATCGTCAAAATGTGGCATATTCACCTCTCTTATTTGCTTTGTGTTTTTTAGATATATATGTATTTTTTTTGCAATAACACCTCTCCTTTTTTTATTTTTTTTTAAAAACACAAAAAAAATGAGAAAAACAGGCTTTTGAATTGTGGAAAATCCTTGTTTTAGTTTGACTTCTTGATTTTCTCTTGCTTAAACTTAAGTTAATCAGGAGATATTCTTGAGAAAAAAACTTTATTAAGGAGATATTCTATGAATAAGAACGAATTAGTTGCTGCTATTGCTGAAGATGCTGGCTTAACTAAAGCTGATGCTACTAAAGCTCTTGATGCTTTTGTAGCTTCTGTAACAAAAGCTTTGAAAAAAGGCGATGAAATCCGTTTAATCGGTTTTGGTACTTTTGCTGTTAGCAAACGCGCTGCTACAACTGCTCGCAACCCACGCACAGGTGAAACAGTTAAAGTTCCTGCTAAGAAGCAAGCTAAATTCAAAGCTGGTAAAACTTTGCAAGATGCTTTGAACTAATTTATTTTCAAAGTGGAAATGAATAAAGGCAGGTGATTTCCTGCCTTTATTTTTTGTTTTTCTCTATATTATTTATTCGTTTTCAAACACCATAAAATCTGCAAAATATTTAAGTGCTTGGGCGTTGATTTGATGTGTCATGCCACGGATTAGTTTTAACTCAAACGGAATATTTTGAGATTTCAGTGTATCGCTTGTCATCTGAAAACTATTTGCTGGGATAACCGTATCCCTATCTCCTTGGAGAATCAAGATTTGTGGAGATGAGATAATCTTTGAGGAGGTCAACTCTTTGGTTAGAAGCAACGGAACACCTGAAAAAGATACGAGTTTATGTAATCCGTGGGGATTTGTTAGCCCTGTTAACAGAGCCATAAGCCCTCCTTGTGAAAAACCTGCAACTGAAATATTTTCATACGGAATATTTTGGGTTTGGTGGATTTCATCAACTAGATTATGCAAGTGTTTAACATTTTTTAGAGCCTCTTTCATCATAGTTTCATACATTTTCATATCTGCCATTTGGTGGGCTGTATGCGGAATATTGAACCATTGGTAACCGCCCCACGGACCATTATCTGGCGCGGTTGGGAAATAGAGAGCTGTGTGGGGCAAAATGTTTTTGAGTTCGTTTTTCATTCCGCTCATTTTGGCACCACTCTGCCCATAGCCGTGTATCATTATGAGGGCATATTCGGGGTTTTCGGGGATATATGACACAGTTTCCGCCGCCTTAGCTGGGGAATTTATCAGAAGTGCCAACGCTAGGGCGATGGTGACGAATAGTTTTTTCATTTGTTTCTCCATTGTTTGAGGTTATTTGGAGAGTATAGCTGAAAAAGTTTAAGGGTTGGTTTATGATGCCAGTGTCAGCGACACGGGCAACACTTCGGGCTGCGGCGAGTAGAAAATACGATTTTTAACGCGCGGGCTTTTTTACTTGCTTTTAAGATTTTTTCCTTTATATATTGGTGTCAGATTGGTTCGGGCATATGCCACTCTGATTTAGCATTGGAGACAATGCGGGGTCTAAGAAGCCTTTTATGCATTATACGGTGTGTAGATTACTTCACCGTGATTTGTTATATCCGAAATATAGCGAAAAAGTATCTCCGATTATGGAATGTAGTCGGGGTGCTTTGGGTTATACGAAGTCTCCGACTTAGGAAACTCGAAGGGTCATCTTATAATGCGTGATTTTCTTACCCCCGACACCTTTAAATAGATGCCTAGGTAGTTTCATAATCTTCAAAATAGTTATTTCTCGTATATAGTATATGTAGATTGTTTTGGTTTATTTAAAACAATTTAGTATCAGGGATGGTACGTGGGTCTAAGAAGCCCTTTGCATTATACGTTGTTTGGATGTAACAACGTTAGCTTTAGCCCTTATTATCTTGGGTTGAAGTGAATATATCCCCAATCATCATGGTTGGGGAGCTGTTGACGTATGTCCAAGACTTCGGTCTAAAGGTCAATAGGACCAACTTATAATGCATGGTATTCTTACTCTCCGACCACCTCTGTATGGTGGTTTTTTTATGGAGAGTTTTGATATGCCTGCAGGTGTTGTGATTAGATATTGTAAAGAGTGTGGTTCTGTGCTATGGCGAGCTATAGAAATTCCTTCTTTTTATTCGTCTATGGATTATATTGAATTTGAGGATAGATTAGATGTATGTGCGATATGTTCATATTGCGGTGGGGCAACAAGGGCATATCCCTGTTGCACAAAACCTCTAGCTATGAGGGCAAGAAGAAACTTCCCAAATGGACTAACTATTCCTCACTCTTTTATCTTGGTGTCCCCCTTTTCCCGTTCCAAGGGTTCTGCCAATGGAGAGGATTTTTAGGGCGATGCAGCTACGGCAATGAGTTGGCGTATCATTCACACAGATTTTATTAGGATAAAGCTCATATAACTTACGGTATTCCCCTTCATTTACATTTGGCATAACGACATTCGCACCAGCTTTTAGGGCTTTAATGCGTCCGTCTGGGGCAAGGCTCTCCATTGCTGTTGTCGCAGGAATATTGATGTCTGGTAGCATTAAGCGCATGGTTGCCATGGTGCGGAGTGCTAAGTTAAGCGTTCCCCCTTTTTCCTTTGCCAAAGGTGTTTCGGGGTGTGGGATAAATGGCCCGATACCTGCCATATCAACCCCTAACTTTTCTAAAAACAATAAATCTTCGGCAATACTTTCTATGGTTTGCTCTGGTAAACCCACCATTATCCCTGAACCGAGTTCATAGCCTAACTCTTTTAGTGCAAGCAGGCACTCGTAGCGATATTGCCAACTCATCTTTGGGTCTAGTTTATGATAAAGCTCTTTATTGGTGGTTTCAATACGCATCAAATATCTATCTGCGCCAGCATCCTTAAAGGCTTTATATTCCGCATACGGTCGCTCACCAATACTTAACGTTAGCGCAACATCAAACTTTTTTATCGCTTCAATTATCCGACACATACGCGAGGCATCATAATACATATCTTCGCCAGATTGCATAACGATTGTTTGAAAACCGAGTTGCACCGCTTTTTTGGCAGTTTCGATAATTTCTTCTTCACTCATTCGATAGCGGCAAACATTGGAATTTCCTCGTCTGATGCCACAATAAAGACAATTATTTCGGCAGATATTGGAAAACTCTATAAGCCCACGCAAGTGTACTTCATCTCCGACATATTGTTTACGCACGGCGTTTGCCTTATCAAACAGGGTTTGCTCGTTTGCTTCATCTTCAAGTAGCGTGATGATTTCGCTTTTAGTCAGCGACATTTTGCGTTCCCTCAATAATTCCACCGCCTAATACATAGTCATTTTCATCATAAAAAACGACTGATTGACCAGCTGCCACCGCTTTTTGCTTTTCAAAAAAGCGTATTGTTGCGGTGTTATCTGGGTTTGGCTGATACACAGCTGGAATCGGCTGTTGCGAAGAGCGGAGTTTAATGAGGATTTCCTTTTCTCCTTCAAACGGCGAAACAGAAAGCCATGTTAAATCTTTGGCAATAAGCGCAGCTTTCATCCCCTCTTCGGCATAACCGAGGACAACCTCATTTTTATCTTTATTTAAGCCTATCACATATAATGGACGGTCTGCACTAATCCCTAACCCACGACGTTGACCTATGGTGAAATTCCATATTCCTTGATGTTTACCTAAAACTTTGCCATTTTTATCAACAAAATTACCGACTTTGGGGGCTGTTTGGAGGATATCGTTAATATCTCCTGTATAAAAATCTTGACTATCGGGCTTATCACTTACCTCGAGGCCATATTTACGAGCAATCTCTCGCACGTTGTCTTTGGTATATCCACCAAGGGGTAAGAGAATTTTTGAAAGTTGCTCTTGTTGCAAACGATAGATAAAATAAGATTGGTCTTTTTTGGCATCAACCGCTCTTTGGAGCTGGTAGCGATTTAGAGTTTCATTATAAGTCAGGCGCGCGTAATGCCCTGTGGCAAATTTATCAAACTCTATACCTTCTTCTTTGGCAGAGCGTGGAAGTGCCTCAAACTTTATGGTTGCGTTACATATCACACAAGGGTTCGGGGTGCGCCCATTTAAGTATTCTTGTTTAAAATTATCCAGCACTAACTTTTGATATTGCTTAGTACAATCAATAACATGATATTCTATACCTAACTTTTGGCAGATTGCACGAGCTGTTTTAATATCTTCTTCCTCGTGTGGAGAAAAGCAAGCGTCTTTGTGTGCGGTGATGTTAAAATGTTTTTCCTTATCCCAAATTGACATTGTTGCGCCAATCACCTCATGCCCTTGTTCTTTTAAGACACAGGCAACAACGGAAGAGTCCACCCCTCCGCTCATTCCTACGAGTATTTTCATTTTTGTCCTCTTTAAAGTGAAAATATGTTATAACCTTCACCAAAGAAACATAAAAATTCAAAGTTTTTACTTTCTTTGACGGGCGCAGTATAGATGATTATTTCTGTTTTGGCAACAAATTTATTTTGTGGTATTAGCGTTTAGAGCTAATTTTTTGCATTAACTTTTTAAATAATGCCAAACGAGATGGTTCATTTGCTTCTAAGGTGGCGATGATATTTTCTGCTCTTTCTTTTTCTTTTCGCAGATTAAACAATATGCGCCGTAGGTCTTTGCCACTATCTTCAATATGTAATCCTGACGCAATGGCTACCCCTCTCTTATGCTTTTGCATTACCGCAGCAGGAAGTTTCTTATCTTCTAGTTCGTATTCTGCTAAAACTTGCAAAGAACTATTAGGGATTGGCTTAAAATATGGTCCACCATGATAATTTGCGATATGGCTTGCATTATCTTCTTTCCAACAAACTTTTACTGGAGCAATAGAATTAAAATCCATTGTGTAGGGGCTAATATTTAACTCTTTATATAACGTACCAATCGCTTCTGCATCTATTAGATTTAATCCGCATTCTTGGATTATGCTTAGTTCTTTGACATCTGTTTCAAAAAAGACTTTTTTGCTTGCGTAATATGCACCAGCGCAGATACCAAAATATACGCCACCTTCCTCAACGTATTGCCTAATTTTCTGATTACCTTGAACTTTTAGTTTTTCAAGATATGGTGTGGCGCGACCTCCTGGCATAAAAAACGCTAAGACGTTTTCGTTTAAGCTTCCCTCATTAACAATGCCTTTAGCATCTGTTGTTAATATTTCCACATTAAGTGGCGCAAAATGTTCGGTTAAACTGCGTTGCAAACTTCCGATGTCATTTGTGCCATAGTCGCAATATATTAAAATCTTATTTCTCATAGCGGAGGACTGTATAGAATTATATAAAAAAAATCAAGTCTATTTTATTTTCAACAAAATGTTGACAAAACATTAAAACAATGGTATACTTTAAATATACATATCTAAAAAAGGGGGAAACCATGGCTAAAAAAACCAAATCTCAACCAAACAAATCTCAAAAATCTACGGCATCTAAGATTAAAGACTTTAAGCTGGAAGCCAAGAAAAAAGCTTTAATACAATCACAATTTAAAATTTTGGACAATGAAACATCTATGGCTAAAATGTCTTCAGAGGATATGCTTATCATTGCTCAGTTACTTGAAAAAGAAACAGCACCCTGGGCTACACATAAGAAAAACCAACTTAATAGGCATATCAAGTTGAAAATTGAACGAACCGAACAAGGGGAAATTTTGGAAGATGTGGGTTTTGATAGGCTGAAACGATATGTTGAAAAGCGAAAAGAAAAACAAGCTGAAAGAGTGAAAAAACAAAATACACCAAAACAAAAAGTTTCTACCGAGAAAAAAGTTGAAGAAAAGAAAGAAGAGAAGAAAAAACAGTCTTCCCTTAAAGCTTGGTTTAAGAAAAACTTGGAAAAAATTAAGCGTACCGCTGTTGTGGTTGGTGTTGGTATTTTAACTTTTGCTGGTGTGAAAATGGCTTCTAGCCATACTGAAGGGGGAGATCATTCAGACCCTTCCGTTTCTAAAGAACGGACAGAACAAACTATTACGCCACCCCAACAACAAAAGACTGTTGAAACAATTAGCGAGCTAACTGAAGCTCCTACAATTACTGTTGAAGAAACAGTTACCAGTAATCTTGAAGCGAAGAAAAACGCCGCACAGGCTGCTTTAGATGTTGCTTATAAAAATCGGTTTGATACTTCTTTGGAAATTCTCCTTGGGGTAGAAGGTCGTGAAAAGATATATGAAGACATTGCAAAATTGGCAGATGCTGGTAAAATTGAATATAAAGACGGCACAACGCAAGAGTGGTATGCACACGCATTTACTATGTATCAAAAAGTAGCTCCATACTCTGAAGATGGACAAACTGTTTCACGTTTTCTTGCTGGAGAAGATGTTAAACCCGAAGTTTTACACGATTTAGTGGTTAAAGCTAAACGTGATGGCTCAGGAGTTAAAGGAACGGGAACACATAGTAGCTATAACGAAGCCTCTAAAGATTTGCAACAAAAACATGACCAAAACAAAAAACAGGTTAAATCTGCAGAGATAGCTTTGCAGACTGCATTAAATGCGCAATCATCTCGTAGCTAAAAAATTTAGAACCTTTTATTTGGCAATATCTTGAAGCAATTTACGCCCTAGGTGTGTTTGGATTTGAGATATTGCCGAAATTTTAAATTCGCTAAAATCTTTCTTAGGGTACTTCTTTTCATAATCTTGCGCTTGGGCATACATATCTAGCTTATCTAAATCATGCGCTAACTGGGCTTCTGGAGTTTGGTTTTCCTCATACTCCTCAAACAAACATAATAGTTCTGGAAATGCGCAGTCTTTAGTGATTTGTTTGATTGCTTCTCTTTCTTTTATTGGTTTTTCTTTATATGTTTCCTCATTTGGGGTTATATCACCAACAATACTCTCTGCTAAATCATGGCACAAACATAGTTTTATTACTTTATTAAAATCATAAGCGTATTCTTTGTTTGAAGAACAATTTAATGCCATTAACGCCATTTGCCAACTATGTGAGGCTACTGTTTCGGGGATATCTATTCCCATTTTTAACCAACCTGTTCGTGGTAAATGTTTCAATTTTTCAGAATATTCAAGTAATTTTTTCATTATTTACCTTCAGAATTACAATAGACGTAATTTTTGCAAGACCATTTTTATAGTTTCAGCAGTTAGACTTGGGGTGGCATACATTACTTGATTATTTATAACAATATGCGGTTCAACTGCAATCTTTCTTATTTTGATTGTTCTTGGCTCGGTTATGCGGGTAATCTTAAAATCCAAATTATTATCTAAAAGAACTTCATTGAGTAGGTTATATGTTCGTTCATAGTCTTTGTGTTTTTTGTTACAATAAATTGTAATGTTTATCATATCGTGTCCTTTACATCAGACTTTTAATATTCCTAGTTGTTTATATATGTTCCTTTTTATAATTTAAACTAAAATTTTATTTGTTTGGCCTGTTTGTGTGCAACTCATTGCTTCATAAACGAAAAAAGAAGGGGACTATGCCCCCTCTTTTATAAGCTGTACACGGCTTCATTGCCATATTCATCATAAAAATGAATTGAGGCGTATCCACTTCCTGTTGAGATATGAACTGTTGTATATCCTACATTGTAGGTTACACTCTGGATTCTGTATAGTTCCAGATACGAACAGCTATTCCCATTTTGGATTTTGAGCATATCTCCATGACGTGTAAATGTCATATTGCCAATATCCAAACGTGTTGGAGCGGTTAAAGTTCCCCATAGGTAGTATCCAAGCAGGGAATCAAAAAACCTGTTGTGATAGTGCCTATGGCAGATGAAGCGATTGCGGTATCCTCCCCAAGAATACCAGTACCAATCATTAAATGTACAATGATGATGGTGATGATAGCTGTGGTGGTGACGATACACAGGTTTGGGACGAGGTGGCGGAGGGGTTGGACGAGAATGCGTCGGAGGATTATGCCTCGGAGGGGTATAATGTCCTCTGTCATGAGAACGATTTTGTTTCCCTCTCTGATTTGACACTTCACGCTGTGGAGTGGTTTGTTGGCGATGATGTCCTTGAACTTCGCGAGATTGACGGGTTTGTCCGCCAGGGCGAGCATGGCTGCTGCGTTGTCCATCTCGCTGATTTGACACTTCACGCCGTGGAGTGCTTTGTTTGCGATGATTTCCTTGAACTTCTCGTGATTGACGGGTTTGTCCGCCAGGACGAGCATGGCTGGTGCGTTGCTCGGTACGATGTTGTCCTTGGCCTCTACCTCTATTGCCTTCTCTTTGCGCGTAACCTTGAACTGCAAAGAGCATCATAACTAACGTTATGATAAAAAATTTTTGTTTCATATCTATATGTATTTAATTGGTTTGTATTTGTAGGTTATCATTTTTCTGTATAAATGTCCAGTACTTTATTCAATAAAATTTAAGGATACCACTTTGATATTATTTTGTTATTTATCGTCCGTTTATAACACATTTTTGATTTGACTATCTGATTATTTTATTTGATGATAGTTGTTATAATTATATTAGAGAGGTAAGAGATGAAATTTTTAACTTCTGTTCTTTTGAGTTTATTGTTATTGGGGGGTAATGCTATGGCTGACGAGGCTTTAAATACAAAACAACAAATAATAGCAACGGTTGCATCTTATACAGCTCGAGGAAATCAAGCTGGTTTAAAGCAAGAAATGGTGCATAATGACAATAGTTCACATTA
>CAZRHI010000033.1:0-12163 GCA_964599945.1 uncultured Acetobacter sp.
GTGTGGCGGTTCTTCGTGTTGGTGGTTCTTCTGAAGTGGAAGTTAAAGAAAAGAAAGACCGTATTGATGATGCGTTAAACGCAACACGCGCCGCTGTTAAAGAAGGTGTGGTTGCTGGTGGTGGTACAGCACTTCTTTATGCAACTAAGGCATTAGAAAAAGTTAATCCAACAAATCAAGACCAGAGGGTTGGGGTAGATATTATTCGTCGTGCGTTGCAAGCTCCTATTCGCCAGATTGCAGAAAATGCAGGTGTTGACGGGGCTGTGGTTGCTGGTAAGCTCTTAGAGGGAACAGATTATAACTATGGTTATAATGCAGCAACTGATGAATATACCAATATGATTAAAGCTGGTATTATTGACCCAACGAAGGTGGTTCGTACGGCTCTTCAAGATGCGGCATCTGTTGCAAGTTTGTTGATTACCACAGAAGCTATGGTTACGGAAATTCCAGAACCAAAAGAATGTGGCTGTGGTGGTCATGGTGCTGCTGGTGGCATGGGTGCTGGTATGGGCTTCTAATTTATATTAAACATCTTATTGTTTGACAGCCAAGGGATTCTCTTGGCTGTTTTTGTATATGGAGAAAGGAGAGAAGTTTGTTTGTCAGATAGATTATTTGAAGGCTTTTATGGATAATAAACAGAATATTAACAATTTTTCTGTATCATGGAGTAAATTAGACTATTAGGATTATTGCAATGATGATAAAAAAATATGTGTTTTGCTTGGTATTAGCTGTGTTGTTTTTGAATGTTGGAGTGGCGCATGCGGTGTTTTTTGCTGATTATGCGTATCAGAATATTCAACATGGAAGAGTTAATATTGTTAAGAAACATATATTAAGTGGGCAGAATATAAATAATATCAATAAAGATGGACTTTCGGCTCTTTGTTTGGCTGTTAAAGATAAAAATTATACAGTATATCGTCAATTAAGAGAGTTGGGGGCAAAGCCACAGCATCAATGTATGCGTGCGGTTGATACGCAGTTGGCAACACGGTTTGAAAATTATTATTTATCGTCTAAAAATAATGGTTTAGGAACTAAAGAGCAAAGTGTTAGTACTCAGTTTGTGGCAAAGAGGGAGACTTCTGTTGGGTCAATAGATGTTGGAGCAACAGTTTTAGGACGGGATAAGCAAAAAAGTTTTTATGATGAACCAACAGAGGTAACGTGTTCTGAAAATGAAAGATTAGAAAACGGGAAGTGTGTACCGATTCAGCCAACTTGTTCGGAAGGATATATTTGGAATGGAGAAAAGTGTGTTCCAAATGTTCCTGCGTGTGCTGCAGGAGAGGTTTGGAATGGTTTGGAATGTGTGATTGATACGTCTTGCCCAGAAGGGGAGCGTTGGAATGGTGAGAAATGTGTGTTGATTGTTCCAACTTGTTCAGAAGGTACAGTTTGGAATGGTTCAGAATGCGTGATTGATACATCTTGTCCTGATGGCTATAGTTGGAATGGTTTGGAATGTATATCAGATATTCCTGTATGTGGAGAGGGTAAAGTTTGGAATGGATCAGAATGTGTGATTGATACATCTTGTCCTGATGGGTATAGTTGGGACGGTGAGAGCTGTGTGGAAGCAAGTTGTGCGACAGGGCAGAGGTGGAATGGCTCTGAGTGTGTGGCGATTGTTTGCCCTGCAAATACGCATTTAGTGGGGAATTTATGTGTGGCTGACGGGGCAGTTGTTGTGGAAGATGTTAATGGTGAAGCGATATATGGTATTAAAACAACAGACGAAGATGTGTTTAATATTTATTCTTCTCCAAACTATCCAAATGAAGAGGCTTCGATAGTCTTAAAACAAAAAGGTGATGGTGATGCATTTGGTGTGCATGGTATTAGTGATGTATTTAATTCATATGCGGTTGGGTATGATAATGATAAAGTTAATCCAGTAGAAGATGTGGTTGGTAATATTTCTATTACAAGTGATGGGAGTGGGGCTGCGTATGGATTATATGCTAAAATTGCGGATATTACACAATATAAAGAAGCAATAAACGCTACGGGGGTTCAGGGGGGAACTGCCTATGGTAACATAAGTATTTTACATCGTGGTGGTGGCTCTTCATATGGCGTTTTTGGTGATGTTCGTGCGTATAATGCGTATACTATTTATAGCGGAAATGCGTATGGCAATATTAAGATTGATGGTGATGGTGATATATATGGAATTAGTGGTTATGTTGCGGCAGTAAATGCGGTTTCACCGTTTTTTGGGCATAAAGTTGTGGGGAATATTGATTTATATGAGCGCGGAAATGGTGATGTTTATGGAATGATGGTTAGTAAAGATAATATTCCTGGTGCAGGTGCTGGTGATGGGCATACAACTAGTTGGTTTGCTTTTAACGCGTATTCTTCTGGTGGGGGTGATGATATTGAGGGAAATATTGATATTCGCAATTATGGAAATGGTAATGCGTATGGTATGTATGGTGGTAGAGAGTTGTATAATGCTATGGCGTTTGGTGGGGTTAATGCTGAAACAGGGATACCTAATGGTAAGGCCGTTGGTAATATCAATATCTTAAATACAGGCAAAGGTGATACTTATGGAATGTATTTGCCTGATGCAGATGCTAATGGAAAAATCACAAATAATGGTAAAGGCGGTGCTTCTTCTACAATTAACATTGTTAATACGGGAAGTGGTAATGCTGTTGGGATGCGTGGTGGACAACTTACGAATATTGAAAATTCGGGAGATATTGTTATTAACCAATTAGGAAATGGTATGGCAACAGGTATTTATGCTGAGAAATATGCGTCAGTTCAAAATGGTGGTAAGATAGAAATTATTAGACAAGAGTATATCGATGAGAAAACTAGACAAGTTTATAAACCAACAGGAGAGTCTGGGGAAATTTATGGTGTGTATGCAGAAGATGGAACTAGTGTGGTTAATGTTTCTGCGGATAGGAAAGAAATTTCTGAAGGAAAAATCCACTTAATACAAATGGCAGATAAAGATGTGTATGGTGTTTATGCAAAAGAAGATAGTTTTGTTACTAGCGCAACAACACATACAGGTTGGGAGAATGTGGAAGTTCCTGTGTTAGACGAAGAAGGGAATGAGCAGAAAATAAAAGATGAAGAAGGGAATGAAAAGACACTCACTCAGTGGATTACACGTTTGAGTGATAGTCAAGCTTCTCAAAAAATGAATATTGTTAATAAGGGAAATAAAGACGCATATGGTATTTATAGTAAAGGTGTTGTGCGTAGTGTGATGCAAAGCCAAGATAATGATAGTAAGTTAGGTTTTTCTCAGTTAGGGAATACTTCTAGTGAGATTAACATAGAAAATCATGGAAACGGTAATGCATACGGTATTTATAGTGCGGGGGGAACAATTTTCCATGAGAAAGGGGTGAATGCGACTTCTGTTATAAATATTGCAAATTTGGGCGATGGAGTGGCATATGGACTTTATGGTGAAAAAGGAACGGTTATTGAAAATTCGGGAGATATTAACATCAATAATTTAGGGTCTGGAATGGCTGTTGGTATTTATGGTGATGAAGCTTCAACCATTAGAAATAGTGGGAAAATCACCATTTCTCGAGAAGCCTTTGTTGATGAAAATGGGGTGAAACATGAGCCGTTGACCGCTACGGGGGGAACTGCATATGGTATTTACGCTAAGAACAAAGCTACGGTGATAAATACTGGAGAAATTCAAATTTCTAACGCTGCTGTTAGCAAAGATATTTTGTTAGAAGACGGTGCTGTGCTTGCAAATGAAGGTGAGATTAGTTTTGTTGGTGAAAATCTAGGAGAAGAAAGAACTCCATCTGTGGTTAATTTCTCTGATTTTGGGGGAGAGGTTGTTTTAGGGAAAAACGGACGTTTCTTTGCTGATGAATTAGCTGGTGCATTAAAGGTTTCCCAAAATGCCGTTATGGGGAGTTTGGAAAATAAATATGTGTTAGAAGGGGCTTTACAAACAGATAATGTTGATACACTTGATTTGTATTCAAAATCTGCGTTGTTTGGGGCAGGTACAGAGGTTAACCAAACAGGTGGGTATGATGTTGTTTTATCTCGTAAAAACTTTGAAGATGAGTTGGGAGATGAAAATTTAGGACGTTTTTATGAAGCTAACTATGAAAATGGAAATGGTTTGGCGATTTATGATGAACTGAAAACAGCATCGACTAATAAAGAACTGCGTGAAGCTGTTGCAGATTTTAGTGGTACTGACGTGTTGCCGAACTTTAGAAAAGAAAATGCTTGGGTGCATCGTTATTTAAGCAGACAGTTTAATGATAGTCTATTTAATCGTCCGAATGAAAACTATATGGGGGGGTATAAATATTTTGATGTTTCGATGAAAAAAGACGGCACATTAACGGGGAGCGACGCTAAAGCTCATGCGGCGTATGGTATGCTTAAAACTAAAAGTAATAGTGGGATTACATATGGTTTGGGAGCAACTGCCGTTCGCTTAGATAGTGATTATGACAATAATGATAGTCGGAAGAGCAATATTTTTGGTTTGTGGGCACCTGTTGGGTATGATTTCCGTAATGATGTACGCTTGTATTCTAAATTATATGCTGGATATGCTGATGGTGAATATAAACGTATGACAAATTTGGGTAAATATTCTGCGGATACAAAAGAATATCAATATGGAGTATCAAATGAATTGCGCTATAATATGAATTTGGGCGCAGGTATTAAATTTGAACCACTTGCAGAACTTAATTTATTAGGTATTTACCAAAAGAAGATAAATGAAGGAAATAAAGAAGGGGCAATCCATGCGGATAATAATAACAGTCTTTCCTTAGAGGGAGGGCTTGGCGCATACCTTTCTAAAGAGATGATATTTAATAAAGATAATAAGTTAGGTATTCAGATTGGAGGGGTTTATTATGTAGAGTTTTTAGACCCAGATGAGGGGGCAGACGCGAAGGTTGAGGGATTGTCTGGCAAATATAAACTCCAAAATAAATCTAAAGATGGGTACGCTGTTTTTTCTGTTAGAACGAATTATACATATAAAGACATTGCTTTGTATGCTGTTTTGGAGAAAGAAACTGGTCGAAGCAAGGCTTTAACGGTTGATTTGGGAATGCAGTATAAATTTTAAATTTTTAACTTGAGTCTTATTTAACATAGTGATATTTTCGCTTAAAATGGTATTTTAGTTTTAGGAGTTACTATGGAAAAGATTGTAAATTATGTTTATCGTGGCAAGGGAGTGGGGTTGTTGTTTATTTTGGCTGCTTCAGTTTTGGTTACGATTGTGATGTTGATTGTGGGGAAAAACTTTTATGGGGAAATGCGTCCACAGATGATGTTGGTTGCTAATGATTTTCTGCCGATTACGGTTGAAAATGGGAAAATTGTTAGTCCAGCAGATACATATAAGCGTGTTAATTTGGATTTAGGGGGAAAAGATAACTTTTCGGTTGTGTTAAATACTCGTGAAGATGCGGGAGGATTGCCGAGAAATGAGTCGGGTATTTTTGTTTATAGAGATGCGATTTATGTGGTTTCCCCGAATCAGATTCGTAATTATAATTTGCAAGACGGTATGTGGGATAGTACTCAATTTGAACAGCTTCTTGATCAATTATCAGGGATTATTTTTGGCGTGGCTGGCGTGGTCTTGATTTTTGTCCTCTTTATTGTTTGCTTGATTAAGACTGTGGGGGCTGCGCTTTTAGGAGCTTTAGCTCAACGTATCTTAGGGAAGAAAGACGCACTTCCGATGTCATCGCTTATGAGATTGTGTGCGGTGTTAGTTTCTGGGGTTGAAGTTATTCGTTGGATTGCGATTAGTTCTGGTGCAACGTTGACAGGTATGACAGTTTTCGCGTTGGTGGTTGTGTTAGAACTTGTCTTTGTGTTTAAAACGCAAACAGTTGAAGAATAATTGGAAATCTCCCCATTTTTCTAGAAAAGTGGGGAGATTTTTTTTATGATGTGGTCAAAAATATCTTTTTTCTTGAATATATTACGTGGTGTCTTTAGAATCATAAAAAAAATGAGGAAAAGGTGATGCGGTTTTTATCTTTATGTACATTGTGTGGGGCTTTTTTGTGGTCTGGTTTTGCTTGTGCGGAATATACATATAAGCAGGAAGATACGAGATTTGTAAATGGGATGTTGTATGATATTAACGGCGATCCTGTTACTGGTGTTTATGAAGAATTTTATGATAATAATATTATCAAAAGCAGGTCGCCTTATGTGCGCGGTGTTTTAAAAGGTTTAGGCGCTCTCTATAATGAAAGGGGGGTGAAGGTTAGCGATGTGCCATTTGTGGACGGTAAAATGGAAGGGGTTGCATTGATTTATTTTGAAAATGGCGCGTTGAAAGAAAAAATTCCTTATCATAATGGAAAAGTTAGTGGAGTGATGCGTACATATTTTCCTGACGGTACTTTGAGAAGTCGAGTACAATATGAAAATGGTATTCAAAATGGTGCTTCAAAAGAATATTATGAAGACGGAAACCTTAAAGAAGTGGCTGAATATGTTGACGGTAAGAAAAATGGTGAGGCAACGGTTTATTTTTCTGACGGAAATATTGCGGCAAAACAGCAATATCTTGACGGAGAGGTTTCGGGAGAACGTTTGACCTATTATAAGAGTGGTTATTTGCAATCAAGCGCGCAATATACAAATGGCAAAAAGAATGGTGAATTGCAAAATTATTACGAAAATGGAACAGTTCAGTCGATTATTCCATATAAAAATGATGTTATTGACGGGGAAGGGCGTTTTTATCGGGAAAATGGTGATTTGCGTATAACTGTTACATATAAAGATAATGAACGAAATGGATTAGCTAAAGCATATTATCCTGACGGGAAAATTAAAGTAGCGGTTAATTATGCGGATAATGTTAAAAATGGGGTGGAAACAGAATATTACGAAAGTGGTAAAGTTCGGGTAGAAACACCGTATGTTGACGGTGTGGTTAATGGTATTGGGCGTGAGTATGATGAAAACTTGGGGCTTAGAATTGAAAGAACATATGTTGACGCTGTGGCTGACGGTGTGGCTCGATTTTATGATGAGGGGAAAGTGATTACCGAGGCTATGTATAAAAATGGAAAGAAAGAAGGGGTTCAGAAAGAATTTGACAAATCTGGTAAACTTGTTTCTGAGAGTACATATGCTGATGATGTGTTAAATGGTGAATATAGAGAATTTTATGACGGGGATAAGATAAAATCTACGTCATTGTATGTTGACGGTGCGTTGAATGGTTTGTCGTTAATTTATGATATTGAGGGGAACCTTTTATATGAAGTTCCTTATGTGAATAATCGGAAAGAGGGGAAAGTTCGCCGTTATTACCCTACAGGGGAAGTTATGGGTGAGGTTATGTATGAAAAAGGTTTTAAACATGGTATGTTAGATGCGTATAACCTTGATGGTTCGTTAATGGCAAAAGTTTTGTTTAATAAAGATAAGGCGATTAAGGGATATAGCTTAGACCATGGTAAACGCCCCCTCTTGATGACACCAGAAGAGTTGACTCTTATAAACGATGTTTACTAAATTTATCAATTTAATTATATAAAGAAGTATTGACAAAATTTAAATCTGATGATAGCATCATTGCGTTTTAAATATTATGATGATAAATTAGTTATTATGAGAGACAAGCATTTTAAACAAGCTTTTACTCAGGTTGTTTTGTCCGAAAAGGCTTCTGATAGACGAGCAGGTTGTGCCGTTATTAAGAAGAAAGAATGCAATTTGGACTTACCCCAGATACAAGAGCTGTGGGCTAGAGGTGAACGTGAAATTGTCAAAAATTATGTGAGAGAACATTATCTTTGTAGGGATTTTCAGCTTTGGCTTATGCGGACGCGAGATGAGGAATTGATTCTTTTATATTTAAAGAATCATCACGGTCTTTGGTTGTTTGAAGATGCTGAACAGTTACTCATGAGTTTGGATGCTGATGAAATTCGTTTGGCTTATCTTGAGCATTGGCGTCTTCGTCCGTATAGTCTTCTGCAACTGTTTTCTGAGAAGAAATTTTTTCTTTTGCGAAAATATGTTGCGACACACCCTGAAGAAGAGTTTTCTCGAACAATGATTACGTTGATGTTTGAGATGGGTGATGAAAAGCTTATCCGACAATATGTTGACGTTCATTCCTCACTTTTGAGTAATACGCGTTATACTGACAAACTTCAAAAGTTTGGGTTGCTTACTAAGTGAATGGTAAGTTGGTATTAAAAAAGCACGCTGTTTGAGTGGCGTGCTTTTTTAGTGTTTATAAGGAGATGTTTGCTAATTTTATTCCGATGATTAGAGCGGTTAGACCAATCATTATCGAAAGTAGTAAGTATATAAAGGCTTCGGTGTAAGATTGAGTATTCAAGAGTTTTGAAAAATCTAGTAGATAGGTTGAAAATGTTGTGAAGCCTCCTAATAGACCAGTGATTATGAATAATTTTAATTCTGGAGAGGAAATCTTTTGCCTAAAAAATTCGTAGGCGCAACCAATTAGTAATGCTCCGATGATATTTACTAACATTGTTCCCCAGTGTGTGTTTATTTTGGAGCAAATTAGCCAGCGCAATACAGCCCCAATTCCACCACCGATAAACACACTAAGAAGTTGATACATTTAGCACCTATTTATTATTTGCGACCGAGGCATCTCATCTCAAAACCTAGTTCTCTTGCTTTGGTCAGGTTGAAAATGTTGCGATAATCTGCGATTTGTGGGCGTTTCATTAGGGTTTTTATTTTTTCTAGTTCTAAAAATTTAAATTCTTCCCAATCAGTTAGCACAGCTAGGACATCTGCTCCACCAATCGCTTCGTAAGCAGAGGAACAGTAGGTTATCATTTCTCCTAAAATGGCTTTGGTGTTTGGCATGGCTTCAGGGTCATAAAGTTTGATTTTGACATCGTGTGCTAGCATAATCTCAATAATTTGTAGTGCTGGTGATTCTCGGCAGTCATCTGTTCCACCTTTGAAAGCACTGCCCAAGACTGCGATAGTTGGGGTTTTAATGTCTGCAACCATATCTAAGATACGCTTTGCCATATTGATTTTTCGACGTTCGTTGCTTTTGATTGTGGTTTCAATTAAAGACAAATCAACACCGTTGAATTTGCCCATATAGGCCATGGCGTTTGTGTCTTTTGGAAAGCAAAAGCCACCATATCCTGGGCCAGGGACGAGGAATTTTGCACCAATTCGGCTATCTAGTCCCATGCCTTTGGCAACTTCAAAGATGTCTGCACCAGAGGTTTCGCAGAAATCTGCCATTTCATTTATGTATTGGATTTTCATGGCAAGAAAGGCATTTGAGGCGTATTTTATGGTTTCAGAAGATTGACGCGAAACATAAAGAATGGTACTTTTGTTTTCAAATGGTTTATATAATGTGGCGATTAGGTTGCGCGCACGTTCAGAGTTTGCCCCGACGATGATTCTATCTGGATTAAAAAAGTCATGCACGGCAAAGCCTTCGCGTAAAAATTCGGGGAGAGAAATTACATCAAAATCTGCGGTTGGATTTGTGCGACGGATGATATTTTCAACAGCATCTCCAGTGTTTACGGGAACGGTTGATTTGATTGCGATAACAGTATAGCCGTTTAGGTAGTGGGCTAGTTCTTCGGCGGCAGCTTTAATATATTTCATATCCGCTTCTTTGGTAATTGGGTTTGGCGGGGTGCCAACGGCAATCAAGACTAAATCTGCACTAGGGATACTTTCAGCAAAAGAAGTGGAGAAGGTTAGTTTGTTATTAGTTGTGTTTTTTTTGAAAAGATCTTCTAGTCCTTCTTCAAAAATGGTAATTTGACCAGATTTTAGGGCATTGATTTTTTTTTCATCAATATCTAAGCAGATGACGTCGTTTCCAAGTTCTGCTAAACCAACGCCTGTGGGCAAACCAACATATCCTGTGCCGATAACCGTTACTTTCATTATATGTCTCCTAGTTTATTTTAATGAATGTATGTTAGGCGAAGTATGGTAGATTTGCAAGGTTTAATATGTGGGTGTTTACAAGATTTGATGCTTGTTTTTTAAGGTTATGGATAGGCGTAAATTTGCTATTGAACTTTTTTTTCAATGTGTTACATATTAGTTGTTTGATAATGTATCAATTTTTTTAAGGAGAGGGTTGATGCGAAAATTTTTGAGTTTTGTTTTTTTATGTTTATATGGGGCTGGGGTTCAAGCTTCGGAGATTAGCTCAAATGCGCTAGGGTTGACAGCAGAACAGGGACAAAGACTTTCTGAAATGCAAGAACAGCTTAAAGCAGAAGTTCAGCCGATTTGGGAAGAAGTGGAGAGTGGACGTAATCGTATTATAGAGATTGAAAAAAAGTATTTTCAAGAGTTTTGGGGGCTACTTTCTGAAGAGCAGAAACAAAAATTTGCTGAGTTACAAAAATAGTTGTTTTGTTTGAGTGTTATAAAAGCCCCGTTGGTTTGTGGGGCTTTGAGTTTTAAATGTTGTAGTTACCTCTCACTATAGTATCGAATGTTATTTTGTTGTATCCGTTTGATTGTTTCTTTATCATAAAAGGGGTTTGTTTGATATAAATTTCCCTTTTCATCAATTTCTAATCCATGTTTTTTTAAGATAATTTTATGGCGTTTACAAAATTTTTGAACGCAAGGAGATTGGTTGTCTTTTATGTCTTGATAGATATGGTGTTGTACGTTAATTCCACTTAGTTGAGTTTCTTCACTTCGCCATTTAAGCGAGCCTTGTTTTATGCCTTTAGGCATTAGATAAGCCATATTTCCAGAAATAGTTCCATTAAATGTGCAACCACCGTTTTCATCAATAACATAGTCAATTTTTCTACCATTCATATTGATAACACCTGTTAGTCTTTGTCTGGTGGATATTTTGTTAAAGTATGCCATTGCTTGAGAAACATCTTCATTTCTAAAGCCCATATCTAGGAGGGTTGTTTCTAAGGCGGTGTTGCTTAATGTGATTGTGTCGTCAATGTTTTTCGTGCCTTTGGGGACGATTTGTTTGTAGAAACTATTTGCTATTTCGGTGGCAAGTTCGGGGTTCTTGGTGGCTATGTTTTTATAAACTTCGATAGATTTTAGAATATAAAGTAACTCTTTGCTAGTAAAGGTAGCTTCTTTAGCGGGAGCGTCAATGGTTTGCGTTTTTCCTTGTGGCTCTTGTAAAGTGGGGTATTCTGGATTTGTTGCGTGCGCGCCACTTATTGCCATGGTTGCTGCTAATATGGCTGCTTGTATCTTTGTTTTTGTCATAGGTTTCTCCGTGTTGTCAAATTAACAGACTTTATGCTATTATATCTTTTTTATGCGGTATAGTCAAGATATTTAGGTTGTGTTGAAATTCGTTGTTGTTTTAGAGTCTAAAAAAGCCCCGTTATTAACGGGGCTTTCAACTAAACGGAAGAGAAACCTTACTTTACTTCCTCAAAGTCAGCATCTACAACGTTATCGTCTTTTTTTGTTTCAGCTTCTGGTGCGCCTTGTTCAGCTCCTTGTGCGGCACCTGCTTCTGCGCCTTGTGCTTTATACATTGCTTCACCTAATTTTAAGGAAGCTTGCATTAACGCATCAGTTTTTTGTTTGATAGCTTCGACATCTTCGCCTTCCATTACGCCTTTAAGAGCTGTAATGGCTGTTTCGATGGCATCTTTATCTGCAGAAGAAATTTTATCAGAATTTTCTTTTAAGGTTTTTTCGGTGGTATGGATTAAACCTTCGGCTTGGTTTTTAGCCTCTACCAATTCTTTTTTCTTCTTATCTGCTTCAGCGTTTGCTTCGGCGTCTTTTACCATCTTTTCAATATCTGCGTCAGACAAACCACCAGAAGCTTGAATGCGGATTGCTTGTTCTTTGTTGGTTGCTTTATCTTTTGCGGAAACGTTTACGATACCGTTAGCGTCAATATCAAAAGTAACTTCAATTTGTGGCATACCGCGTGGAGCAGGTGGAATACCTACCAAGTCAAACTGACCGAGCAATTTGTTGTGTGCGGCAATTTCACGCTCACCTTGGAACACACGAATGGTTACGGCTGTTTGCCCATCTTCTGCAGTTGAGAATACTTGAGATTTGCGTGTCGGAATGGTGGTGTTGCGGTCAATCAAGCGAGTGAATACGCCACCTAAGGTTTCAATACCTAAAGACAACGGCGTTA
>CAZRHI010000034.1:0-12106 GCA_964599945.1 uncultured Acetobacter sp.
AGTTTGTTGTATTATTGCGCGGGTAACCAGAGAAAAACGTATTTCTATTTTAGGATATGGCTATAATGCGGCTAAGGGGATGAAAAACGGCGTGGTGGTTGATGTGAACCAAGCTACGATTGCGGTGTGTAATGCGGTGGAAGCGGCAGAGCAGATGGCTAACGAGCGGATTACTAATGTGATTGTGAATGTTTCTGGCGATAGGAGTCGCAGTGTTGTTCGTAGTTCTTCAATTTCTATTCATAAAAATCGCCCTGTTTTAGAAGAAGATGTTAAAAAGGTTACCGATAAAGGGTTGATGAAGGTTGATGTGGAAGGCAATGAACCTATTCACTTTTTGACGATGGGCTACCATGTGGATAATGGTGAAGAGGTGAACAACCCAATCAATATTTATGGTGAAAATTTAAGTGTTGATATTCTTTTGGGGCTTTATCCACGACCGATGTATAAAAACCTGACCACCGTGGTTGAGAGCGCGCATTTGGGTGTGGAGGCGAAAGCTTTTTCAGCTTATGCTTCGGGGCTTGCTTGTTTGGTGGAAGATGAAAAAGAACTTGGAGCTACGGTGATTGATATTGGTGGTGGGGCAACAAGTATTGCTAGTTTTAAGAATGGACACCCTGTTTATTTCTCGTCGATTCCCGTGGGGGGGGTTAACGTTACAAATGATATTGCTTTGGGGCTTACCACCTCGTTTAACTATGCGGAAGAAGTTAAAAATAGGCATGGTTGTGCTTTTCTTATTAGCCAAGATGAACGTGAGATTATTAACGTTTATCCTGTGGGGGAAGAAGATGATAGCAATATTAAACAAATTTATCGCTCTGACCTTATTAACATCATCTCGCCTCGAATCGAGGAATTATTTGAGCTAACAGCGCGCAAGCTTGATGAGGCTGGCTATAAAAACACAGTTTCGCACCGTGTGGTTTTAACAGGTGGGGCTGCGCAACTTCCTGGGATGCGAGAAGTGGCGAGTATGGTTTTGGATAAGCAAGTTCGTATTGGTCGTCCGCGAAATATTGAGAATATTCCGCCTGCTTTGCACACGCCAACGTTTTCAACCGCGTTAGGGTTGTTGCTATTTGCCGTGCATAACTCCGAGAAGAAAATTGTTAAAAAAGTGAATGTGAATACAGGCACAGGCAATGTTGTTGCAAAAATATTAGAATTGTTTAAAAAAACTTGCTAGTGGTAACGAAAACTTAATCTATTATGAGCTAAACTCCGTTTATAGATTGGAATTTAGCTTTTTTTATTTTACGGAGAAAAAATATGGCAATAAAACTCGCTGTCGGAGATACAAGTTTAGCACAATTAAAACCAAGAATTACTGTTATCGGTGTTGGCGGTGGTGGTGGTAATGCCATTACAAATATGATGAGCAAAAATCTTGAAGGGGTTGATTTTGTGGTTGCAAACACAGATGCTCAAGCTCTTGCTCTTAACCCGGCGACGCGTAAAATTCAGCTAGGACTTGAGATTACCCAAGGGTTGGGTGCTGGCGCAAGACCAGAAATTGGTAAACTTGCAGCAGAAGAGGCAAGAGAGGATATTGAAAGAGAATTAGCAGATTCCAATATGGTGTTTATTACAGCTGGTATGGGTGGCGGAACTGGTTCGGGGGCTGCGCCTGTGGTGGCAAAGATTGCTAAAGAAAAAGGAATTTTGACAGTTGGTGTGGTAACAAAGCCGTTTGCCTTTGAGGGAAAGAAGAGAATGGAAAACGCCGAATCTGCCCTCGAAAATTTTGTGAAAGAAGTGGACAGTATTATTGTTATTCCAAACCAAAATCTTTTCAGAATTGCAGATAAAAACACCACCCTTAAAGATGCGTTTGTGAAGGCAGACGAGGTTCTTTATGACGGTGTGCGTTCGATTACAGATTTGATGATTATGCCAGGGCTTATTAACCTTGATTTTGCTGATGTGAAAAAAATTATGGCAGACAAAGGCAAAGCGATTATGGGAACAGGTGAAGCAGAAGGCGAAGACCGCGCTAGAGTGGCTGCAGAACAAGCACTTTCTAACCCGATTTTAGATGATTGCTCGATGAAAGGGGCTAAGGGGGTATTGATTAACATTACTGGTGGTGCTGATATTACCTTAATGGAAATTGACGAAGCTGTTAATATCATCAAAGAAGAAGTTGATGAAGATGCAGAGCTTATTTTTGGCTCTAGCTATGATGATTCGCTTTCTGGACGTATTCGTGTTTCGATTGTGGTTACAGGAATTGACGAGGATATGGTTTGTATGACCGAAAAAAGAAGCGAAAAAAGAGAAATGAACGCCTTTGTTGATTTGAACCCAGTTATTGAAGAACCTCTACCTGTTGAAGAGGAAATGGTTGCCTTGGCAGAGCCTGTGCTTGAAGTTGAGCCAACCAAACTGGGGGGGGACAATGTGATTGAACTTAATTTGCCAAAACATCAAGATATGCCTCAACAAGGTGAGTTTGCTGAGCTTTCAACTGAAACTCATGAAGAACCACATCATGCGCCTTCGGCATTGTTTAATGCGATTATTAACAAACCAGTTGTGGCAAACGCAGAAACTGATGAAAGTGATAAGGCTGATTTTTCGGCAATTAAAGTGGAAGCCCCATTTGCTCCGAGTTCTAGTGTGCAGATGGTAGAAGTTGAACCACAGCTCTTTCCTGAGCAGGGTGAGGTGGAACTTCCATATGAGCGTCAAGCGCGTGAAGAAGCGCAAGCGATGATTGCACCAGAACCAGCGGAACCAGCTCGTCAACGTTTTATTGATAAGATTTTGGGTATTTCTAGAGCAAAAGCAAAGAAGCCTGTTGTTCAGCCAGTGGTTGTGCCGAAGTTTGATGAAATTGAGGAATTTGCAGAAAAAGAAAACGAAAGTGAAGATGATTTGGAAATTCCAGCCTTTTTAAGAAGACGCTAGTATCAGCGACACGGGCAACGATTAGGCTGCGGCAAGGCGAGGGTGTCTTTTTCAACGAGCGAGCTACCTTAGGGTGGCTCTTTTTTGTGTTTGCTGTGTGGGGATTTTTGTTTGACTTATGGGGAGTTTTTTGCTAGAGTAGATATATATTGAAAGGCGGATTGATGAGAAAAGATGTTGATTATGAGTTTGTGGCGTTGCGTCAAAGGTTTCGAGAATTTTATGATGTTAAACTTCAAAAAGAGTATGAGTTTTTAGAAGAGAAAAGATGGCGGTATTTAAAGCGGTTTTGGGTTCGCGTGTTGTTATGCGGGCTTTTTGTTTGGGGATATAGCTGGGGAGTTAACTCGCCTTATGAGGTGTTTTTTGTTGAGTATGAGTTGACTGTTGGGGTTTTAGTGCTTTTGGCTTTGGTTTTGCTGGGATATACTCTAGAGCCGATTTATGACTATAAAGATGATGCGAAAGAATTGTTGATGAATAAAATTCTTTCGTTTTGGGGAGAATTGAGGCGAACGAGCAGTCCTGATAGAAAGTTGAAATTGGAGGCGATTAAAAAGGCTGGTCTTTGGGGACGGTTTAATACACAAACATCGGATGATTGTTTTGTTGGAAAATATAATGGGGTTACGGTTGCGGTAGCGGAAGAGAAGCTTTCGTTAATAACTGGGTCAGGGAAAAGTCGACATGAGCATACGGTGTTTAAGGGAGTGTTGATTGCACTTACGTTGGGTAAAGGTTTTAAAGGGAAAACCATTGTGCAGAGAGAGGGAGAACTTCGCCATTCGGGGATTTTTAGCATGGGTGGGATTCTGTTATTGGTTCGGTTGTTTATCCCCTTAGGATTTTTTTTATTCTGGATGGTGGCGTTTCCTTCTTTTAACCGTTTTAGTTGGCTTTGTGTGGTGTTTTTATTGGGCTGGTTAATTTTTATGTGGTGGATTATTTATTTTGTTTTTCTTCGAAAAGAGAAGCTCAAAGATGTGAAGCTTGAAGATGTGGAATTTGAGAAAAAATGGAAGGTGCGCTCCTCTGACCAGATTGAGGCGCGGTGTGTATTAACACCTGCGTTTATGGAGCGGATGCTTGAGGTTAAACGGCGTTTTCACGGGTATGGGCTAGAGTTTTCGTTTTGGAAAAACACGGTATTGATTGCGGTGCATACGCGCAAAGATATGTTTGAAACGACATCGCTGTTTCGAAAAGCTTTGAGTTATCGTAAAGTTCAAGAAGTGTTAAGCCAGTTTTATGCAATCTTTTCGGCGATTGATGTGTTACAAGGTAAGGGGAAATGAGAGATTGACTTTTTTTGTGGTTGATGCTATGTTGGTGTGGTTATCAGAGGAGTATCGCGATGTTTAGATATGTTGGTCTTGTTTTGACGATAAGCTTGTTTGCTCATGGGGTTGAGGCTAAGCGTGATTTTTTTGTGGAGAAAGAAGTTCGTTGTGGGGTTGGTGGTGTATGTTATTTGGCAAAAAATGGTTCTCCGCTTAATGGCAAACTTCGCAGCTATACACCAAGCGGTGTTGTTGATACTGAGGCTGAATATAAAAATGGGGTGCGGCATGGTATTTTTGTGCATTATTACCCAGACGGCAAACACCAAGTTTATATGATTTATAAAAATGGATTTTTAGACGGCGTGTCATATTCTTACTATCCGAATGGTAATATTAAATATAAATCAACTTATGTGGCTGGTGTTTTGCAGGGGGCGAATTTTGGATATTATAAAGATGGCGCGATTAGGGTTGAAAACACTTATGTTAATGGGGTTTTGCAGGGGCGCGAACGACGTTATTACCCTGATGGTAAGGTTTTAAGCGAGATAAATTTTGATGACGGAAAACCAGTAAGAGCGATTTGCTATAAAGCGGATAGTAGACAGCAGGTGGATTTTTTGGAAAATGCTGAAAGATATGTTGCTTTAGATACAACACCTTGTTCGGAATTTTTGCATAGTGGTTTTTAGCTTTTGGGGAGCTTTTTTAGCGAAGAGTTGCTAAGTGTTCGTTATATTTTTTGATGATTTCGGCGTGTACTTCTTCGATTGTTTGACCCGCGTTTATGAGGATAAAACGGGTTGGGTCTTTTTTTGCTAGTTCGAGATAGCCAGCACGCAAACGCTCGTGAAACGCAAACTCGGTGTTTTCAAAGCGTAGCTCTTTGTTGGTCATGGTTTCGGCTTTTTTAAAACTCCGCTCTAGACCTTGTTTGACATCTATATCTAAAAGAAAGGTTATATCTGGCTTAAATGTTCCTGCAACGAGCGTATAAAGCGAATCCATAATTTTTGTATCAGGAAATTTGCCCGAGCCATAATATTGATAAGCAAGAGTTGAGTCGTTAAACCTATCTGAAAGGACGATTTTTCCTTCGTTTAAGGCTGGAAGAATGACTTTGGTTAGGTCAATTCGGCGGTCTGCATAAAACAATAAAATCTCGGCAATTTCATCAAATTTATCTTTAGAGCCTTCAACCAGCAGACGGCGGATTTCTTTTCCTGTTTCTGTTCCCCCTGGTTCACGCGTTAAAACAACTTGTTTGCCCTG
The DNA here is from genome assembly GCA_964599945.1 of uncultured Acetobacter sp. Taxonomy (GTDB): domain Bacteria; phylum Pseudomonadota; class Alphaproteobacteria; order RF32; family CAG-239; genus CAG-267. Next base: position 5,475 of record CAZRHI010000034.1, read on the forward strand.
TTCTTTAAGATATTCGGCGAACAGCTTGATTTGGAGAGATTTTCCCGCGCCTTCGCCCCCTTCAAAGGTGATGAATTGACCAGACATTGAGTTATTTCTCCGCACCAAAAACAAAATATTTTAGATTTGCAAGAAAACGACTAACAGGACCAATTTTGGCGATGTCATCTTTGGCGATAAGCGGAATTTTATCTATTGTTTCATCGCCTAGTTTGATGAATACTTCGCCTATTTTGTCGCCCTTAAACACAGGGGCTTTGATTGGTGTGTCATAAACTATTTTGGCACTATATTTGTTTTTGTTGCCTTTTTTGATGGTTTTGATGACCTTTTCAGGGACTATGGCATCTACACTAGGGATTGCGCCATACCATACGGGAACAGTGGCGAGAATTTGGTTTTTGTTGAAAAATTTATAATTTTCAAAACTTGCAAACCCCCAAGTCATTAAATCTTCAGAGGCAGAGGCACGTTCTTTATTGCTTGAAAGCCCAGCGATAACCTCAATAAGCCTTCTGTCGCCTCTTAATACAGAGCCTGTTAGACAGTAACCCGCTTCGTCTGTGTGGCCTGTTTTTAGACCGTCTGCGCCTTTTAGGCTATATAATAAAGGGTTGCGGTTGCCTTGTTTGATGCCGTTAAAGGTGAACTCTTTTTGTTGGAAAACGTGGTAAAACTCAGGAAACTCGTTAATAATATGTCTGGCAAGTTTTGCCAAGTCTTCCACCGAGATTTTGTGTTCGGGGTGGGGAAGACCTGTGGCGTTTACAAAATGAGCATTGGTTAGCCCAATTTTTTCTGCGGTTTCGTTCATAAGAGCGGCAAACTCTTCCTCTGAGCCTGCGAGGTTTTCAGCAACTGTGATGCAGGCGTCATTGCCAGATTGGATAATAATTCCTTTGATGAGATCTTCCACTTTGACTTCTTGACCGATTTTTAAGAACATGGTTGACCCACCAGAAGCCGCCCCTCCTTTACGCCATGCTTTTTCGCTAACGGTGAATTTATCCTCTAAAGAAATTTCCCCTTCTTTGATTTTACTTAACAGCACATAAATTGTCATCAATTTGCTCATTGAGGCAGGAGCTATCATTTCCTCGTGTTGTTTGGTGAAAAGATATTCGCCCGTTTCAGCATCAACCAAAATGGCGTTGCGCGCTTTGGTTTCAAACGCGTGGGCGTTGGCGGTTAGTGCTAGAAAAGAAATACTGGTTATTAGGGGTAAAAATTTCTTTGAGGTCATAAGTTTGGTTCTCCTAACCTTGAACAATGGTTACATCAGCGTGTCCATAATCAAGAACACGGTCTAAAATTCGCATAGCTTCGTTTCTGCTTTTATATGCCCCAAGACGAACACGATAAACGCCTTCTTTACTTAAGTATGTTTCGTAGATTGAAACATTGCCAAAACGTTTCATGTTGGAAGCGATTTCTTTGGCTTTTTGATAGTCTGAGAATACACCAACCTGAACGAAAAAGTTTCCTTTTTCAGCTACTTTGGTGGCAGGGGTCGCAGAGGTGTTTGACGCAACAGAAATCTCTACCTTCGGAGAGGTGATTTGTGTGTTTATTGGCGTTTGAGTTTCTTTTTCAGGGAGCTTTTTGTTTAGAGCTGCCGTGTAGGTGGGGGAGCTATTGGTTTTAGAGAGCATGGCTTCTTTTAAGGCGATACTTTCGTCTGCCAAAATCTCTACTTTTACCTTGGCGGTGCCTTTATTTTTATAGCCAAGCATTTCCGCCCCTTTTTCAGAAACGTCAATAATCCGATTTTTAACGTATGGCCCACGATCATTGATTCGGGCGATGATAGATTTGCCATTTTCCAAATTGGTTACTTTAACGATAGAGGGAAGGGGCAATGTGCGGTGAGCGGCGGTTACGGCACGCATATTGTATTTTTCACCGTTTGCTGTGCGCTTATTATGAAAACTGTCGCCATACCACGAAGCTATGCCTGTTTCAGAATAAGAGTAATCTTCTTTGGGGGTGTAGCTTTGACCCATAATGGTGTATGGTTTGCCAACTTTATAAAACCCACCGTCAGCTTTAATCGCTTTTACCTCGGAGGGGAGGTTTTTATAGGCAAATTCTTTTGGCTCTGAGGCGCACCCAACTAAAAGCATGATAGCGCATAAGCTTGAGCAGAGTGATAAAATTTGTGTCGTTTTCATTTTTTTGTTGTCCTCTTTTTTCATCGTTTCTAATTTAAAACCTCTAAGTTGTAAAGTGTTTCAGCAAAGTTATATACTTTAAGATTTTATCCCTTAGGGAAAAATTTTTTTTGACAATTATAAAGTTTGCCATATTATAGCAAGTAATTTCTTAATAAAAGATAAAAGGTGGAAGAAGATGAATAGAAACAATATATTTTTAGGTGTGTTTTTGGGTGGAGTTGCTGTGGCGAGTGTTGCAAACGCGGTTGATGTTATTCGTCCAGAAGATGAAATGCTTTTGGAAGACAAACCAGTAGGGTTTACTAGGAACGCTCCAGAAAGCTTAACAGCACCATCGGCAACGCAAGAAACAGGCGGAGATTTGCGCTTTCAACGTCGTTTTCCTGTGGTTAGAGAAAAAGTAGAGGTTTCTTTGCCTGAGCCTATGGCTAGAGAAAGACAAGACTGGTTTGATGTAAACGCTTTGCCAACTAGACAACAAACAGCTGGACAGGGTGGTGAAGAAAAACAGGCAGAGGAAAGCGCACGAATCGAAGAATATCGTCAGAAAATTAAGGACTGCATGAATACTAGACGTGAACAGCTTGAAATGGATAGAGAAGTTTATGCAAAAACGGGTAGCCGTGATAGTTTGGCTTATTTATCGCAAACTATGGCTGCGGTGAACCAGTGTTATGAAGATGTTGGTACCGAGATTTTGGAAGTTTATTACAACAACGATATTTCTGATATTGCGCGTTTTCAGAAGAAAGCAAAGAGCTTTTATGTTCGGGGAACAGATGCGCAATTTGATGGTGGCTTTTGTGATGAAAACTGCTCAATGAGCGCGATATTTGATGCGCAAATGGTTAAATTTGCAGAATTTCAGATATATGTGATGAACTTGTTAGATAATCGACCAGAGGAGAAGTAAACTTTTATGGCTGATGAAACAGTTTTTCCTAATCTTAATCCGTATTTGATTGGGCAAGATGAAGCGGTGAAGCTTTTTCTGTCTGCGTTTAATAGCAAGAGTTTACACCATGGTTGGTTAATTACTGGCGATGAGGGGATTGGTAAGGCGACCCTTGCCTATAAAATCGCGCGGTTTTTGCTTTCTGCCGTGGAGGGGCGTGAATATAGTTCGCTTGACGTGCCTGTGGATAGCCCTGTTTTTCTTCAGGTGGCGCAAAAATCTCATCCTGATTTTAAGGTTTTGGAACGTGATTTTACGGAAACAGATAAGAAAAAGCTGATTAAGGCGATTAAACAAGGTGAAGACACTAGCGAGGAAATGCGCCAAGGGCTTAAACGTTCGTCGGTGATTAAGGTGGAAGATGTGCGCGATGTGGTGTCGTTTCTTTCTAAAAAATCGTTTAATGATAATTGGCGCGTGGTGATTGTGGATAGCGCTGATGATTTGAATGTGTCGAGTGCGAACGCGCTATTGAAAATTTTGGAAGAGCCACCGCTTAAAAGTATTTTGCTTTTAGTATCACACAACTCTGGGAAATTGTTACCAACGATACGCTCAAGATGTGCGAAGCTTGCCCTAAGGTCTTTAAAGGAAACGGAGGTGGCGAGTTTGCTTAGACGCTATCAGCCAGAGCTTAAAGAAGCGGAAGTGCAGGGGCTTGCTAAGATTGCTGGTGGGAGTATTGGGCGTGCGCTTAAATATGCGCAAAACGACGCGCTTTCTATGTTTGAGACTATTAAAAAAGTTTGCTATGGTGGGGCGAAGTGTGATGGGCAGGTGATGCTCGAATTGGCAGATAAGGTGGCAACAGATGAGGATTGTTGGGATTTGTTTTCGGAGCTTATTTGTCGGTTTGCCAAGGATAATTTGCGTGAAACAGCATCTTTTAGAGAGATGTATGAGGCTTATGAAACGAGCTTAAAAATTTTGGACGAGACGGTTCGACTTAATATGGATAAAAAACAGGCGGTTTTGCAGATTTTGATGAAATTTAGCTCGGTGATGTGAAGGGTGATTTTAGCACGGCATGGTTAGAGAGCGTTTTATGGCAAGCGTGAAAGAGGCAGAAGAGATGAGCAAAGGCGATGAGGAACGGTTGCTTTTGCTTTCGTGTTGTGCGCCGTGTGCCTGTGCGGTGATTAAAAAACTGCATGATGAGGGGAGAGATTTTGCGGTGGTGTTTTATAACCCGAATATTCACCCAGAGGCGGAATATGTTAAACGCAAAGACGAGCAGAAAAGACTTTGCGAGCGTTGGGGCGTTGAGTTTATCGAGCTTGAGTATGACCCAAAAAATTGGCTTGTTATGGCAGAGCCTTATAAAAACGAGCCAGAGCGTGGGGAGCGGTGTTTTCGGTGTTTTTACTTTAGGCTCTCACGCGTGATGCGCTATGCGAAAGAAAACGGATTTCAACAGGTTGGGTCGGTGCTTGGTGTTTCGCGGTGGAAAGACCTTAATCAAGTGAACAGAGCAGGAAGGCTTGCGATGGAAAATGAGGGTGTTCCTTATGTGGAGATTGAGGGGCGCAAACACGGAATGCAGGAAAATCGCTTGAGGTTTATTAAAGAACTCGGGCTATATAATCAAGAATATTGTGGGTGTGTGTATTCGATGCGCAAAAAAGGTGATGATTAAACTTGTGGCTATGTGTTTCTGTTCTTGAAATTTTGTAAAAAGGGACTAGTATTTGAGAAAAATATAAACTTTTGGGGTAGTTATAAAAGGATTATTTGAGATGATAAAAAGGCCTTTTGTGTTAAGCGCGCAACATTTTATTGTGTTGGTTAGTTTTTATTTTGCGTTTGTATTGAACAATCGTTTTTGGGACTGTATTCAAGATAAGCTTGAGTTGACTGATTTTTCAATGGTGTTGTTTGCGATAAGTTTGCCTTTGTTTATATTTGTGATGCAGTATGTGTTTTTCTCTCTTATTGTTGTGCCGAAAGTGGGGCGGTTTTTGGTGGCCATATTGCTGATTGTTTCAGCGGTTATTGATTATGCGATGGTGCATTTAGGGATTGTGATTAACGCCGAGATGATACGCAATTTTGTGGAAACGAACGCACGGGAAGCGACTGATTTGGTAACGCTTCGGGCGATTGTCTATGTGAGTGTTTTAGGGGTTTTGCCTGCGCTTTTTGTGTTACTCACACGTTTGGAGTTTGGTTCGTTTAAACAAGAGCTTAAAAAACGGGTGCTTTATTGCTTGGGAGCGGTCGTGCTTTTGGGGGCGTTTGTGCCGTTTGTTTATAAAGAATATGTTACATTTGGGCGCAATAACTCGAGTATTCGGCGGTGTGTTGTTCCGTTTAATTATATTTTTGCTATTCGGAAGTATTATCGTAAAAGTCGGGTGGATAACCATAAATTTGTGGTGTTAGATGAAGCGCCCGTTCGGCAAAATGTGAGCGAGAGACCGCGGGTTTTGGTGTTGATTGTGGGAGAAACGGCGCGTGCGGTTAATTTTTCGCTGAATGGTTATGAGCATGAAACTAATCCGCTCTTATCTAAGCAAGATATTATCAACTTTAGAGATGTTACTTCTTGCGGAACATCAACGGCAATTTCGCTTCCGTGTTTGTTTGCGGTTGACGGCAAAAGTGATTTTAAGGTTTCAACAGCGCCATATACGCAAAATTTGATGGATATTATCAAAGCGTCGGGGTATCAGGTTTATTGGAAAGACAATGACGACGGGTGTAAGGGCGTATGCGCTCGGGTGGAAAACACGGATGCTAAAGAGGGGAATGTACAACCGTGGTGCTTTGGAAATTATTGTCATGATGATATTTTGCTTGACGGGTTAGACGAGCGGGTTTCTCAGCTGAAGGGTGATGCGGTGATTGTGCTACACACGATGGGGAGCCACGGACCGACATATTATAAACGCTATCCGAAAGAGTTTGAGAAATTTTTACCTGTTTGCAACACGGCGGATTTACAAAAATGTTCGGCTGAGGAGATTGTGAACACTTATAACAACACGATTGTTTATACGGATTATATCATCTCATCGGTGATTGATATTTTGAAGAAATATCCTGAGCTTGACAGCGGTATGCTTTATGTTTCCGACCATGGCGAATCTTTGGGAGAGAAAAATATGTATTTGCACGGGTTGCCTTATGCGATTGCGCCTGATGTGCAGAAGAAAGTGCCGATGGTGATGTGGTTATCTGGTGGGTTGGTGAAACGTAAAGGTGTTGATGTTGCAAAGCTTAAACAGGTGGCAGAAACCGAGGCTTATTCGCATGATAATTATTATCACACCGTGTTGGGGATATTGGATATTGCTTCTTCGACATATAAAAAGGAGCTTGATATATTACGGTGATGATGATAGGCGTGTGTGGGCGTTTTTTCCTTTGACTTTTTTTTATTTTCCTCTATAGTGAGGTGGTCGGCAGAGATGTCGATAGGGCTGTAGAAGGCTCTCTAGAATTTTTTTCCTTGATAAAAGTCAGGGAGCTTATGGTTATATGTTGAAGACCATAAGAGTCAT
>CAZRHI010000035.1:0-11970 GCA_964599945.1 uncultured Acetobacter sp.
CAAACGGTAGGTATAAAAACCTGCCGTTTTTGCATCGCTACGAAAGCTATCGCTTTCTACTTATGCGAACAACTAAGTGTTTCTGTGTTCGCTACGCTCGCTTGCAACACTAAGAGAAGTTTCTTTATTTTCCAAGCCTTTCAGTGAGTTCGAATGTTCAGTTTTTGAAAATGGTGTTTTAGGGAGGGGGATGAACTTTTATATTGCATTTTTTTAATATGTGTGCTAGTTGGTGAGTCTCATTAAAAATTATCATCTTTATTATTTACATTAAAATCAAATAATTATGGATAAAGAAACTCATCAAAAGCAGTTGGACATGATTGCTCGTGGTAATCATGATGAGATTATGAATCATGTTTCTAAGGATTCTCTGAGTGAAGAAGCCGAAGTTGCTCTTATTCTGCGTGGCGACCACAAAGAGATTATGGCGTATGTTTCGCATCCGCGGTGTCTTTGCGAGGAAGCAGAGTTTGCGCTGGTGGCTCGTGGTGATTACGATGAGCTTGTGATGTATATGGCTTACGATTGTGCCTTTGTTCAGAGCGAAGTGCAGATTGCTTTAATCAAGCAAAGCACGCAAAAAGTGATTCTGAAGTTTTTGAAGTCTCATCGTCTTTGCCAAGATGCCGAACTTGCGTTGATTGCAAGAGGTTATCATACGGAGATTATGGCGTATAAATTCGGGTATCAGCGGGCGGCACAGCTTGCATTGGTTAAGCGCGGAGAGCATGAGGAGATTATGGCATATATCTCTCGTACCAAATTTTCTAATGAGCTCCCTCTAATTGCTCTCATCAGACGAGGAAATCGTGAAGAGGTTAAGCTTTATGAGGAGAAGTATGGTTTTTCCTCAAAGATTGTAGGGAGGTTTAGGGCAACTTTGGAGCGGTTGTTAAACAAGAAGTTGTCAAATGATCTTTTTCATTTCAAATTGCGTAGGTGAAAATCGTAAATTTAAAAGGCTACGATTGTGGCCTTTTTTTGTGAGGAATGCAATGTGAAGCAAGAGGAATTTAACAGTTTGGTTTATCGTCAAAATGTTGGGCTGAAAATATTTGACACATATAGATATTTGTGATATTATTTTTTATGTATTTAAGGAGGATGCGCTAATGAAACAGTTTGAAACTATTGAAGAATATATGAATTCAGAAGCTTCTCAAACAGGTTTTCCTAAAGTTCGTTTTGATACGATACATAATATTAGGCACACTAAATCTCGTTATGCAGTAGGTGTTTGGACTAATAAATCTGAAATAAGTGCTGATCCTGAGGGGGTGCAACGTGAGATGATATTAGGGGATATGCACGCACATTCTTATTTAAAGCGTTATAACACGCCGTTTCAAATGGCAGAGAGTCTGATTTTTATTATGGAGCTAGATAAAAGTGGAGAACCTCAGAAAGGGGCTAAATGGGTGTATGCGGTTTCAAATTCGGCTTATGAATATGAAGTTGATCATCAGAAGCAAGAAAAAGAAGCTAATACGGCAATTTATTTTGAGGGTATTTCCGAGGGAGAGCATAGTTTTGGTGTTGGAAAATTTGTTGATGTAACTGATATTGTTGCGTTAACAGCTTGGATTGAGCGTGAAGAAAAAGGTAAAGAGAGTGCGTTGAGGTATGATAAGCGCATGGTTGTTGGGGAGCAACCTGAAGAAAAGGAAGCTAGATTAACGAAGCTTCGCAAAGAGCTGGGTGTGTTTGTGGCTGCATGCGAAGGGGTGATGTCTGGTGAAGATAAAAAACGTTGGAAAAAAGTAAAACATATTGGAGAGTTACGAAAACTTGTTACTGAGAAACGTAATACTTTAATGCAAAAGATTAAAAAGCATAAAAAAGTATTTCAGAAATCATACTCGGTTAGTAGGTAAACTAAAGATATTGGAAGTGGTTAATATATTGAAAATATGTTAATTAGGATCTTGGCATCATCAATACATATCATTAGTTTTTGGGGGAGGTGAGTGTATTGTATGTGTAGCGTTTAATTTGCGGATGTATATTTTGATAAAATACTTGATAGTGGAGAAAATATGGAAATTGTCGAAATTAAAAATATTGAAGAGATAAAAGTTAATCATCCACATTTGTATTCTGTTATAAGGGCATATGTTGTTGATAATACATATAGAGTTTATTTGGCTCAGACAGGGAAATACACACATATACGCATTCGGCGGATTGATGATAAGCCAATTTCTGATTTTAAGGATTTTCAAGCTATCAAAAATCAGTTTTTAGGGGAAGAAGCGGAGGCGATACAAGTTTATCCTAAGGTATCTAATTATATTGATAATAGCAATACGTATCACTTGTTTTCTTGGGAGGGAATGGAAGTTCCGAATTTGAAGGAATTGTATTTGTATATGTAGGGTTTAATTTGCAGATGGTTTTTCCTTGCATTTAGAAAATAAGTGTGTTATGAGTGGGTTACATTAAAAATTACTATCTTTATAATTGTTAACTTAGGGAGGATTAGGTTTAAGGAGCTGAACCTCGTTAAAAAAATAAGTGTTATGGAAAAGAAAAGTTATAATGAAGAGCGAGCCATGATTGCTCGTGGTGAACATTCGGAAATTATGGCGTATGTTTCTGAAAATGCGCTTTTTGGGGCAAATGAAGTTGCTTTAGTTAAGCGTGGTAATGTTGAGGAAATCAAGGCGTATACCACTAGAAAATCATTCTCTGTACAAGCAGAAGAGGCTTTGATTGAGTCTGGTAACCATAAAGGAATTATGGCATATATTGCGTTGTGTCTCTTTAATGATGTTTCGGAAGTTGCTTTAGTTAAGCGTGGCAATCACGAGGAAATCATGGCGTATATGTCTAAATATGCCTTTGATGATATTGCAGAAATTGCTTTAATTGAGCGAGGCAACCATGAGGAAATCATGGCATATATTACTCAAAATGCTCTCTCTGATAGAGTTGAGAAGGCTCTGATTGCTCGTGGTAATGCTGAAGAGATTGAGGCTTTGAAGGCTTGTTTGTAACGAAAATAAACAACACTAATAAAAAATGGCGTTCCTTAGGGGCGCTATTTTTATTTGGTGAATTTTATATTGTTTTTTTTGAAAATGGTGATATAAGATACGCGATTTTGAATTACTGTCTTTATTATTCACACAAAAAATATATAATTATGCAGGAAATGAATGTTCAGAAAATCTTAGAGGAGCTAAAACAGGTTTATCCTAAGTATGAGGTTTCGGCTCTTCCTACACAGCAAAGAGGGGGTAGATACCTTTTTGTTGTTAGTGGGTTTGGGACTTTAGGAGATATTGATGATTGGTTTCTCCAAGAGGTTTCACCTTTTTATCGGGAAATGCTGAAATTTTTAGAACAGCGTGTGGATGTTTGGAAATACATCCGCCTGTTGTTTGTTCGAGGTAATCAGTTTGTGCTTTATTCTCCAGATATGGGGCTTGGCAATGTTTTTTATAAGATGGAGAAGGCACATCAAGAAGATTGTTTTGGCTATTATGAAAACCAGTACTACATTGGGGAATGTCTGAATATCAATGATGTTTTAGAATATCTCACAACGACAAAGGTTTGGTTTTAGTTTTTGTAAAGTATCGAATTGTTTTTCGGTACTTTTTTGTTTTTTGAGGTTAGCGACAATGTTTTTGGGGGATAATCAAAGGTATTGTTTTTTCATTTTGTGATGTTTGGAGGTCAAATAATAGATTTTTTTTGCATTGGTTTATGTTTTCATAGATATGAGCGCGCCATTCTTCTTTTCTATCTGATTTACAATTTAGTAGTAATTCTTCTATCATGTCTTTAACGCTATTGGGAAGAACGGATAATGGCGGATTTTTTTGAGATTGTTGTGCCTTTTTTATTATTTCTTCTTTGGAGAGTTGTAGACGTTTATTTGCGCCATTGACATTAGGAACGCAACCAACAATATATTTGCTGTCTACTGTTCCTTTGATGCGTCGTCCCCATGTTTCAAGTAGGCAAAATTCATCTATTGGTATATCAAAAACGATTTTTGTATCTGCATATTTTGCATTGTCATAGCATGAAAAATCATCATGTTGCATACTTTTCCAAAATGAGACTTCATCGTAAACAGAAGCTTGAGAAGTGATATCAGGATAAGAACCACCTTTTTGTGATGGTGATAAGTGAGCGGATTTTCTATTAAAAACAAGTCCATTTTTTTTGATACTATCAGCATGGTCTTTATATATGCAACGATGCACCAAACGAACCCAGCCCTTTTTTAGAGATGGTAAATCTTCTAATTTATCATATTGTGGTGTGATGTTGGTTGTCATTTTGTATTCCTATGTGCCTTTTATTAAGCAATTATCTTGTTTTTTGTGGAAATGTGATTGGAGTATTATCAGGTTCACCTATGGATGATAGAATTGATTGATGTAAAACAGAGAAGTGAACTTTTTGGTATGTTCCTTGTTTTAGTTGGGGGATAGCTTTGATGTAGCTTAGTTTTAGACGTTGCATATAATTGTTGCAAAATGTTTCATCTTTTTGCATTCGTGCAGCAAGGGTTGTGAGGGTGAACAGTTCATCTCTTGAATATCCACGGCATAAAATTGTCAGCATATTGATGATGTTATCGTACTTTAAATTATCGTTCATGTTAGCTCCATTGCTTGTCTTGTTTTTTACGTTCACGGCATAGGGTGTTGGTTGTTTGTGATTGTGTTTGTTCTGGCTTAAATTTTGGTCTATCCATAGGTTGTTGTATTTGGTTGGATAAGATTGGAACTTCATATGTCTGCAGATTTGCTTTTCTAAACCATGTAAGCATGGGGAGCAAATTATTAGATGTTTCTTTATCATAAAGAGTGTGGATTATTCTTTGGGCGAGGTCTAAATCTTGTTTGGTGTCTTTAAATTTGTATCCGATGCAAGTGGCGAGGGCTTCTGGTGCGTGTCCGTAGAAAAATGTGTGATTATTTTTTAGGTGTTCAATTTGGCTTGGAAACGTTTTGCCTAGGGCTATATGAGCATGAGCTTGTATGGCATTGGCTGTTATATAAAGGGCTGAAAAGCTTTGAAATACATTATTATATTCGCCATGGTCGTCATCTTTTCCTTCGCGCCAATGTGGGTCTTTGGGATCTCCTGCCACTAAACGTTGGGATAATGTGTATTTAAAACCATTTTCTCTTAAATTGCATCCTTCTTGTCCGCTTTCGTTTCCAGAAATCTGATTTAAACTTACGCATCTCATATCTTCTTCTGAGATTTTTTCAGGGTGATTTGAGGGAAGTTTGAGGTTTTCATCCCATTGTTGTTGAAGTCTAATTTTTATGGGGAGGAGATGTATGGCGGTTTCAAAATTTATATCTCTGATGTCTTCACAAATTTTTTTATCAACTGCTTGTAAATTGTTGTCTCTGAAAGTTGTTCCTGTGATGTTGGTATATGTGCCATTATTGCTGGTTTGGGTTGATTTAGTGTTAAGCTTTTCTTTGTAGATTTCAGATTTTTTTATTGCTAAATCTCTAAATTCTGGAACAAGGTTGTTGGTGTCGCTTGTTTGTAATTCTTCGCCTAACGCAATTTTGGCGCGTAGTTTCATGGCTGCGGTGGTTGCGAGAAATTCTAATAGTTGTAGACGATTTTCTTTTAGACCATAGTGATCTGCTACGCTATTTAAGAAAATGCCAGCGATTTTGCTACCATTTTCTACTGAAAGGGTTTCTTTCAAATCAGGAAATGATGTTAAAAGAGCGGAAACATCGTCATTTGTTAAAACTTTTGAAATATCATTTTCCATCATATTCTCCAGATTTTTTTTTATATGTTATTATTTATTTTATTCTTTTTTTAGATAAAAGTAAAGCTTTTTAAGGGGGAATTTGAAATGCTTTGGTGGTTTTAGAGGTTAATTTTATTGTTTTTTTGAGTGAGTAACTATTGAATATAAGTGAAAAATATGATAGTATAGTTGATAGTTTGAGAAGGTATAGGCCTTGAGGAGAAGAATATGAGTACAATCTGCTATGAGTTAGAAGAAGAAAGTAAAAAGGAATTACTCGAAAAATTTCCGCCAAAGTATCCTGTTTTTAAGTATGATCATGTTACGATTGAAATGGGAGGTATTGATGCTAAACTTCCTGAATCTGCGCACTCTGTTGAGGTGGTGGGAATTGCAGATGATGGTCATGGGTTGGAAGCTTTGATTGTTCATGTTAATGGTTCGGCGTTGCGTCCGAAAGACCAGAAACCATGGCACATTACTGCGAGTTTTGATCCCTCAAAGCTTGCACCTGCAGAGTTTGATGTGTTTGCAAAACCAGGGCAACAAAAAGAAAAACCATATAAGCCAGTTACATCAAATGGTTTTTTAGCAAAGGTTTTAGACAAAGAGGGGTGTCTTCAACGTATTGATAATCCAAATTGGAAAGTTAAGATGTTCGATAAACCGATTGAGATTAAAACACGACCTGCTGTTCAATTAAGCCCCATAGAATTAAGTAAATTGGCGGGTAAGAGTTTTAGTAAGTAACTTTTTTTAAGATTGTGATGTGAATGGAGGTTATATGAAAGTATATTCATATACTTTTTGCTATGATAAGATAAAAGAAGAGGGGTATAAGTCTTTAGCATTGTTTGATAAAGAGAGTGAGACCTATAAAAATAAACTATGGACGCATAGATATAGTGCAAAAACAGATGATTTTGATGATATTTTAGTTTATATGGAACTAATCTGGATAAGCTGGTTTGAATGGATATTGATGCTTTATTTGGTTAGTTGTTGCTTTTAAAAGGAAAGTGTTATATATTAGAGTGTAGTTTTATTTAGGAGTATGTGATGTCTGTAAAAAATTTGATAGAGGAAGTTAAGCAACGTATGTCGTATCTTAATATGGTGGTGAAAGACCGTCATGATTTATTTAGTTGTGATCAAGAAATGCATGCACTGAAGCATGATGCTGGCTCTAGTGAGATGAATGCTGAGACGCATTATAAATTTGGTGGGCGAAATATGGCTCAGGCACAGTTTAATGATTTTGTTGCAGCTAAAATTGGAGCGAGTTTGAGAGAATCTAAAACAGCGACAGCGATTACTTTGGTTCATGGAGATGTTACCGATAAAGGAATGTCTGCTTTTCTTAAAGGAGTGGCGGAAACTAAAGCTCCTGTTAAAGCATTGCATATTGAAGATATGCCAAATGTTAGTGAAAAGTCTTTGCAGGTGTTGCCTGCGATTATAGAGAAAAAAGGCATTACACTGTGTGATGTTGGTGGGTGTCGTGTTTCTTCGGACTTAAAAAAACAAATCAATTTGGCTTGTGGTAAAAATCAAAATCTTCAGAATATTAGAGGGAATGAAGCGGTTAGATAGATTTGTGAGCGTGAGGATAGATGTAAATAACGGAAATTTTTGAATGTTTCCGTTATTTTTTGTATGTAGAAGAATTTAGAAAAAGGTTAAATAACTGTTTTGGTGCTATTTGTGGGGTGCTTGTTCTTCTTCAATTTTTTTGATAACACGGCAAGGGTTTCCTACGGCTAGAGAATTAGCAGGAATATCTTTTACCACAACACTACCAGCACCGATTGTACAGTTATCTCCTACGCTTACTCCAGGGAGGACAATTACGTTTGCTCCGAACCAAACATTGTTTCCTATGTGGATTGGCTTGGCATATTCTAGACCTTTGTTTCTTTCTGTAACGTTTAAGGGGTGGCCTGCGGTGTAAAAGCCACAGTTTGGTGCGATGAATACATTATCGCCAAAAGTTACAGGTGCGCCATCTAAAATGACAAGGTTGTGATTTGAATAGAAATTTTTTCCTAAGTGAATATTATATCCATAATCACACCAAAAAGAGGGTTCGATTGTAAAATTATCTGGTGTTGAGCCTAAAAGGTTTTTTAGAATTTCTTGTCGTGTTTTCAGATCTTCGTATTGAGTGTTATTAAATTTGAAGCATTGGGCTTTGCATTTATTACGCTCGGCGATGAGGTTGGTGTCGTAGTTTGCGTCATATAGTAAACCGTGTAACATCTTTTCTTTTTCTGTCATTTTTTCCTCTTTGGTGTTGTTATATTAGGTAATCTACTTGTGTTTTCTTAATATTTGTATAATATATTTGTGTCAGTGATTAGTGGTGGTGAGAAATGTATTTGAGATTTTTTAAACTTGGGTTTGTTTTATTTTTTAGCATAATAAGTTTGCCAATAATGGTTTGGGGTGGGCAAGATATGGTTTTGACAGTTAATATATATTATACAGGAACGAATGGAAACGCTAAAAAGTTTGTTGAAGAGATGGAAAATAGCGGAATTGCAGAGGCTATTCGTCAAAAGTCTGGTAATTTGAGGTATGAGTATTTTTATCCTACGAAAGATAGTGAAACGGTGTTGTTGATTGATAGTTGGGATAATCAAGAAGCATTGGATAAACACCATGAATCGGAGATTATGCAACGGATTTTGGAGCTGAGAAATAAATATGATTTGCATATGAAAGTTGAGAGATATGTTCCTGCTGGAGATATTCCAGTGTCAGACGTTAAGTTTATTAGGGAATAAGTTTAATAAAAACAGCATCTTTTATAAGGTGCTGTTTTGTTTTGAGAAAACTATTTGTAGAATATAGTTTTTTTATAATCGACCAAAGAGTTCTGGGTTTTTTACAAGTACCTTCCTTGTTTTGTTTAAAGAGTGAGATATATGTCTTGCTTGGGTTATATCTCCGTCTTTGACATGGTCTGAAATTTTGATTTCAGGGTCAAAACGATCAAACAAGAAAGTGTACATATAATGAATTGGCTTGATTGTGGTGCGTGTATCACTATTTTGGTTATTTAACCATGTATATTTATGTAGAAGTATGCGATTGATATGCCTTTTGTCATTATTTATTGCAGAGCGTATCATTTCTTGGTTGAATTGTAAAAAACCTTCAGCAAAACGACGGTTAAAATGACCATTCATATAGCGAAATTCAATGGTGTTTTCAGGCATTAGGTTTAATGTTTTGTATTTGTAACCATAGCTAGCCATTTCTCTTAGGTGTTGCTTGTTTTCACAGGCTTCAACTAAAAGACATAAAAGAGGGTAATCTTTTTCTTCATCACTACTTAAATTGTTGCTAATGTATGTTGCATATAAAAGACGGCTGTTTTGGCGTTCTTCGGCAGCAAAAGATGAAACGATTTCTCTTTCATGTTGAATCATGCGTTTTAATAAACGTTTATATGCGGGTATATCCATTTGTTCGGAGCTTAGATGCTGGTGAAAGGAACAATGTTTGTTGACATATCCTTGGTCAAATGTTTCTAGGATTTTTAAGCATTCTTGTTCTTCGGCTTTATTGCGCATAATGCGAGAAGCATATTCTGCGGGGCGTAAACCAGTATGCGAAACTAGACTTTCATCTGGCATGATTACACCAGCGGAGTCTTTGTCATTATATACAGACGCATCTTGATTACTGGTGTGTATTTTTTTCCAACCATTTTGTTTTTTTAAGAACTCAATTAGTTGGTCGCTTGTTCCTATTTCTTCAGGATAATAAAATTCTAGCTCAAAACCATTTGGGATATAGCCCTCTGGTTTGGAAGAAGAGAGAGGGGTGGTTAAATCTTCTATCTGAAATAAATCCGCATAAGATGAGTTTGGATTTTCTTTTTCTTTGTTAAACCAGATTGATAGTTTTTCACGTTTATCTTTTAAGGTTGTTATAAAGTTCTTTTTTGCGAGGTAATCATCATAAGTTTTTAGTTTATAATTTTTGAATATGGCAGAGCGTATAAAAGAATCAACCAAAAAGGAAGCGTGTTCTTTAGTGTTTAGTTTGTCATAGTTTTCTGCCATTTTTTCTAAAATTTTGGCGGTTATGGATAAGCCTCGATGATATGCGTAAGGCATATTGTTTTTGCCACAATAGTTGCAAAAAACACGGGTATGGTCTTCTGGACGTGCAAAAGCATGAACAAAAGAACGTAATTGGAAAGCAAAACTGTCTACTCTGTCCATAATTTTCTTTAAGCTTCCGTCAGTAGTTTTGCTATATTTTTTTATAGAAAAGTGTTCGTTTTTAACGTTATCATTATTAAACGCAGTAACATAGGTTTTGAAATCTGCGATGAATGCAGAAAAAGCATCTTTTGATGAATGAGTTTTAAAATATATGAATAAATCCGCAAGTGGTGCATACATTTTTTCACTATGCCAATCGTAATAAAAGTGCTTAAAATTCTTTTCACCGATTGATGTGAAATATGTAGTTAACAGAGCTTGGGTTTCTTCAACAATATTAGATTTCTTTGTACTCATTGATATTCTTCTTTATCCTAAGGTTTTCTATTTGTTTTATTTGGTGAGTTTATTAGCTAAGACCTTCTGGAAACCTAAACTCACAAGTTATAACGAAAACTCCCAGAAGCAGATAAAGAAAGTCCAGAAATAAACAGCGAAAATCGCTTTTGAAGGAGTACCTTCAAAATATTTGCAAATTTGATATGTTTTGTTCAAATTAGTCATTTTCGCTTCTATAAAATTACAATAACCTTTGTATATTATAGTGGAAATAGCTAGTTGTCAAATATTTTTTTAATAGAACCTTTTGATAAATAAAAACCTCTGCTAAATAAAGCAGAGGTTTGGATAGTTGTTACTCTATTCGATTGTTCTTTAGTGTTCTAATCTTGATATAGGCCCTTTTTCTATGGTTTTGAAAGATTTCCATATGATGAGGGCAATGAGTAGTATAACCAAAATGCCTATTAACACAAAGCCAACGTTACTTGTTGTAAAGTAGGTTTCGAGATATTCTTCGCTTTGATTGCCAATGATGAACTCCACATCAGGGTCGTTATTTATACGAAAAACGGTAACTAGCATACCATCGACGGGTTGCATTTCTTGTTTGCCATCTCGACCAGATTTGTTTGTGTAGATATACCGAGGGACGTACATCACGGAATCTATTTCAATGAAACAGATTCCCTTTTCCTGCTTGATATATCCAGAACCGATACGTTCGATATTTGCAGGAACCTCAAGTTGCTTGCAACTCGTAAAGCTTAGAGAAGCAATGACGAGCATCATAAAAATAAGAATTTTTTTCATAAGCCTAAAAATTAAATTTATATAATTATAATATTTTAGCGGTAGTATAGGTGAAGTTATTTTAAAAGTAAAGTTTTTTTGTGCGCAGAAGTGTTTTAAGTTGTTGTATAATAAAAACTCTGTTGGGTGAAAGAGATTTGAGGAGAGTTATTTAAGAAGCTCGTGGAGTGTTTCTTTTACTTGAATTAAGTTACTGTTGGTTAGAAGTGGGATAAGGTTTTGGATTTCCTCAATGCTTTTATTCCACCATTTGAATTTTAGCAAGAGTTCAATTAGCTCATCATCAAAGCGTTTGCGGATTTCGCGTGCAGGGTTGCCAGCGACGATTGTGTATGGAGGAATGTCGCTTCCTACTGTGCTGTTTAGTCCGATAATTGCTCCATCGCCAATGTGTACTCCTGGTAAAATTGTGGTGTTTTGTCCAATCTAAACATCGTTACCGATGATGGTGTCGCCTTTTAGAGGCATTTCTTCTTTAGCTGGAGTTGTTGCGTTCCAGCCTTCAAAAATGTAAAATGGAAAAGTTGAAACAGTGTTCATTTGGTGGTTTGCTCCGTTCATTACGAAGTTTACACCTGTGGCAATTTGGCAAAATTTGCCTATAATCAGCTTATCATTATTAAAGTCGTAATGATGTGTAACGTGGGATTCAAGATTTGTATCACCAAAATAGGTAAAATCGCCTACGATGATATTAGGATTTTTTAGGGTTGGTTTTACATAAGTTAGGGTTTTAATGTTTGGAATTGGAAATATGGTGTTTGGGTTTGGGGTCATGGCCAGCTCTTTTTTAGGATAGGGTTATTTGGGGTGAGGGGCGGTTTTTATCTCCCCAATCGCAGAGGGAAAAGAGCATCGGGATTAGGGATTTGCCTTTTTCTGATAAGCTGT
>CAZRHI010000036.1:0-11962 GCA_964599945.1 uncultured Acetobacter sp.
GACATAGTCGATATCTTTACCAACAGCAAGCATCAAGTTAGAAGGAAGAGTCCACGGAGTTGTGGTCCAAACCAAAATCTTCTGTCCATTCTCAAGCTTAAACATAACTGTAATAGCGTTATCAGTCTTGTCTTGATAACCCAAATTAACTTCAAAATTTGAAAGAGGGGTTTCCGCAGCCCAAGAATAAGGCAAAACACGATAATCTTCATAAACCAAACCTTTATCATATAATTCTTTAAAATTATGGATAACACTTTCCATAAAAGGTAAATCCATAGTTTTATAGTCATGGCTAAAGTCTACCCAGCGACCAATGCGCTTAAACATATTAACCCAGATATTAGAATATTTTAAAACGTCTGTTCTACAAAAGTCATTAAATTTTTCGATACCAAATTCTTCAATTTGTTTACGTCCAGAAACACTAAGTTGTTTTTCAGCAGACATCTCAGCAGGTAAACCGTGGCAATCCCACCCTAAACGACGTTCAACTTTCTTCCCGTTCATAGTTTGAAAACGAGCAACCGCATCTTTAACGTAAGATACCATAATATGCCCGTAGTGAGGTGTCCCATTTGCAAATGGAGGTCCGTCATAAAAAACAAATTCCGCTGCACCATCGCGGTTATGCACAGATTTTTCAAAAGTTTTATCTTCTTCCCAAAAATTCAATATTTCTTTTTCCATTTGAGGGAAATTGATTTTTGTACTTAATTCTGGATAATATTTCTTTTTTTCAGTCATCTTAAAAATTCCTAAAACATACAAACTGCCGATACAATAAAGTGAAAATAAGATAAAATCAAGTTCATTTTAAAAAACCGCAGAATCTTAACCTAATTTTTAAACATTACGTCATAAAATAAACCATAAAAAAGTATGTCTTAAGCTTGTCTGGTAGGTAAAGATATGAATATAAACAAAAAAATATTGATGCTAAGTGCTGTCGTGTTATCCTGTATAACAGGCTCTATAAAGCCTGCTAATGCACAAATTAGTGTTGCTCAAGCGTTTTATGCACTAGCACACCAAAATAATACACAAAAAATTAAAAGCTTGTTGGAAAGAGGCTATTCCATAGAAAGCACAGATGAAAAAGGATATAACTCTGTTTGTATATCTGTTGTTCAAAATGATAAAAAAGCATATAATACCTTGCTTTCTTTTGGTGCAAATAAAAATCCAACATGTCTAAAAAAGATTCCAGACAAAGCATATCAACGATTTTTCGGAAGTGATATAAAAGCAGGTAGTGTTCCATCGTATGTACCAGATACACCATACCTAATAGGAACAACAGCATTAGCTGCTGGTGCTGTTACCGCAGCGTATTTGTTACGAGGTGATACAGACGGAAGTTCTAGCAAAAAAGATGACAGCAAACCAACAGGAGATAAGCCACAACCACCCACACCAGTAGAAGATCCAATCTGTCCAGAAAATAGTTCATACAGTTACTTAACTAAAAAATGTGAATGTAGTACAGGATATGATCATTTTGGAGATGAGAATAATTGTTATCAAAAAATTGAAAACTGTGCTTCACAACAAAAAAACAAGTGTGCAGAATGCTTAGGTAAGTATGTTTTGAAAGATGATAAATGTTACGCCCCCATTCCATTTTGTACAAATCAAGACGGGGACACCTGTTTGCAATGTGAAACAGGCTATGGTATACATAAAGGAAATGGCAAAACTTGCTATATGAATATTCCTCATTGCGTAGATCAAAATAAAGATACATGTACAATGTGCGAAGGCAATTACGGAACACATGGTGATTCTAACCATTGTTATCTTGATATTGAACATTGCGTAAGTGGTCAGCAAGTCCTAACCGCTTGTCGTCAATGCGAGCCAGGATACAGCACATTAGGAGATCCAAATGCAGATATATGTTATAACGTAAATGAAAATCCTTGCAAAGAATATGATGATCCAAATACTGTTCCAACAAATCAGGGAACAGCCTGTATTTGTAATCCAAATAAAGGCTACACAGGAGAACCAGGAAATTGTACGCAAGCAGAAGCTGGAGAATATTACGAAGGCGATGGGATACGCGATGAATGGAAGAATTTGAATGAGTTATATTGTAATTCTCATGGTCAATATAAAGATTTAGGAGACGGAAGTTGGATATGTAATTGTTATTTAGGTTATGACAATGCTTCTGGAGATTGTAGTGAGTGCGATACCGAAAAGGGATATGATAAATTCGGTAGTGAAAACACATGTTTTAAAGATATAAAGTGTAAAGAAACTTATGGTGAAGGGTTTATCCAAAAAGGTGCATCATGCACATGTGATACAGGCTATGTTGCTATTGGAAAGCAATGTTTTACACCCGCAAATTGTAGCATTAACGAAGTACAGGTCAAAGACGGCTCAGAGCCAGATGCTTGTCAGTGTAAACCGAATTTTAATGAAACATGTACAGCGTGTATCAATGATAATTTTGAGTATGATGAGGAAAGTGGATCGTGCGTTCCTAAATCTTGTCCTGAAAAATGGAGTGGAAAGATGTGCGATACATGTCCACAACAATATAAAATCACTGAAGATGGAAATGGCGAAAAGCACTGTGGCTTGGAATGTGCAGATAATAGATTGCCAATATCTTCAGATAATGAAGATTGTAGCAAATGCCAAGAGGGCTATGTAGACAGTCCTCTATATGGAACTTGTGTAATGGATAATTGTAGTTTAGACATTCCAGGCTATATCAGAATAGGTAGTGACTGTGTTTGTGATGAGGCTTCAGGTTATGCTTTAACCTTAACGGGTGAATGTATCAAAAAAGGTGAAGACCTCATAGGTTTGTCCACTTCAAATATAAACAATAGTGCCATAATAGTTGAAAATGATGGTGAATTTAGAGATGTGTATGGTATGAAACCATATATGGCAGGAGAAGATGATGAGGTAACATATTATGATGAAGTATATAATGCCAATGCAACAAAAATTGATGCTATTGGAACAATAAATATTAAAAACCAAAATAGTGGTAACATAAACGTATATGGAATATATGCACCTTCTCAAATCTATAATGCAGCGGCTAAAACCAGTAATGCGCAGATAGTTACAGCAAAAGGTTTTATAGAAATTACGGACATAAACTCTGTTGCTAGTATATATGGAATATATGGAAGTGGCGATAAAAACATATATAATAGCTTTGCCTATAGCAATAGCCAAGGTGGACTTACCGAAGCCTCCCAGAGTACTGCTAAAGGTTCGGTGAAAATAACCAGAGATGAAACAAGCTTTGGCGCAACAACAGGTATAGAGGGAAGTGGCGACATATATAATGCGTATGTTCAAACAACTCAAGGTGTTGGTGCAAATGTATCAAGCACAGGTAACATAGATATTGAAAATGAAGGCTCTGGTACGATCATAGGGATTAAGCAAAATGCTACGGATAAAGTAGTTAATAATGCATATTCCTTTATGAATTCTCCTGTTTCAAATGCTGAAGCAAGTGGAACAATAAAAATAAAAGGAGCAGGAACTACTTATGGAATTATGAGTAATTCAGAAGTAGTAAATAGTGAAACGCAATTTGCACAGAGTTTTACTAACAAAGATTACAAGTTTTTATCTCAAGGTTTGATAGATGTAACAACCACTTCTGATAATGCAACAGCATATGGCATATATCTAAACAGTGCAGATAAGAATAAGCATGAACTTTATAATGCCAAAGGATATAACAGTAAGGGAACTATAATGGCCTCTAATACCCATGGGGGCAGTGCTTATGGTCTTTACTCAAATATCTCAACCTATACAAAAGATTCAGATGAAGGAGAGTCGTCTGCTCAAGATGGTGAAACGTCAGAAACAAGTAAAGTTTATTACAATAATGTATATAATGCTTTCCGTTCATCTAAGAAATATGGTGGAGATGACGTTGCCGCCGAAGGGAATATTACAGTTAATATCAGCGGTACAAGTTCTGGCGTGCATAAAGCAATAGGTGCATATTCTGCTGGTAATATGATAAATGCGTTTGCAAATTCTGGTGGAACAGAAAAACTTGAAAGCATCGGAAATATTATTGTTAACGATAGTAGTGATACAATCAATATGAAGCTTTACGGAATAGAAAGTGGTGGTGTAACCACAGCAAATGCCTATAATACTGGTGTTAATACTAATATTGCAACAAATGTGGTCGGCAATATAGAGGTGAACATCTTAGAACACAAAGGAGGTTCAACAGGTGAAGCCGCAGGTATTTATACCGATTCTAAGCTAACCCAAGAAGCATTTATCTATAATGCAGCCCTCATAAATGATAGAAGTAATGTAGAAGGAAACATCACAGTTCAATCTCCTGTTACAAAATACGCCTTAAATAAAGTGTATGGTATTTACGCAACAAGTATCGGAACAGATGTTCCAGAAAAGTACGTTTACAATGCGTACTACACAAGTGATTCAAATAGCGAAGGTACTGTAAGAGGAACAATAAATGTAAAAATTGAAAACAGAGCATTAGCTGAGGAAGCAGGATTCTATGGTATATATGTTGTACACGGAAAAGCGTATAATGTATATACAGATAATGAAAAAGCAGACGTTGTTGGCGTGATAAATGTTGATGCCTATGGTTCTAATAAAAATAGTGTCGTTGTTGGTATGTATGGAAGCGACGCGACATTAAACAACAGTGGTAAGGCAACAATAAATGTAAATGCCACAGGGTCTCGAAGTGTCGCATATGGTATAAAAGGCGAAAATGCTATTATTTACAATGGTAAAGGTGGCGAAATCAATGTTTACAGTAAATTATCAGATGCGTATGGTATATATCTAGATAAAGGTATGGTAACAAATGATGTAGATGGCACAATCAATGTAAATGGTGCAGGTAAAAATTATGGTATTTACGCTTCGTCAGATGACCAAAGCAGTGCCATTGTTTATAATATGGGTACAATTTCGGTTACAGGTGGAGATAATATCGGTATTTATGCATCAGGTGAAAAAACAGAAGTTCATAACAGCGGTAAAATAATTTTAGGTGATGCTGATACAGCAACCTCTTGCCAAGGTTCAGACTGCAATACAGGTCAGTATATTGTGTTAGCAAATAACGCCAAACTCAATAATACAGGAACAATCACCTCATCAAGAGATATAAACTTTGATGCAATGGGTGGTGAGATATCTCTCGGCAAAGGTGGTAAGTTTATATCAGACGGAGAAATTTCAGGAACTCTGAATGTAGCTACCGACACAGTTCAAGATTCGTTTGAAAAAACGGTATATATTGAAGACGCTCTCCGTGCGGATAATGTAAACAATGTTGAGCTAAAATCTAAGTCATATCTATATAAAACAAGCCTTCAGGCAAATGACAATGGCTCAAACGATGTCAAACTGGAAATGAAAGACTTTTCAGAGGTTTATGACAAAGATGTCGCAGATTACTATAAATTGAATTACGAAAAAGCCCGTAATGCGGAACTCTTTAACTTCTTAAAAACGGCAGAAACCAAAGAGGCCTCAGACGCATATTCTGCAGACCTCAGAGGAAAGAATGTTCTTCCAAATATCACAATGGAAAACTTAAAAGTTCAACGTAGCTTAGACAGAACCTTGGTTGGCGAACTGTTTAAAGAGGGTGATGATATCCGTAAAATGATTGGTGGCGACACCTTGTTTGGTGGCAGAGATGACCACGGCACATTAACAGGCTATGACCTAGACGCTCAAAGTATGTATGCCCTATATGATAAAAAACTCGATAATCATTATCGCTTAGGCTTAGGGTTAAGCATGACCCACATGAACACAGACTATAATAACGATTCGAGCCGTAAAAACTTTATGATTCAAGGCTATGTTCCGTTAACTTATACTAATGGTAAAGGCTTGAGTGCCGTGTCAATGGCACGTTTGGGTTATGCAGATGGTGAATATAAACGCCGTAGCTTAAATGGCACATTTGAGGCCGATACAAACGAAATTACCTATGGTTTGTTAAATGAATTGCGGTATAAATTTAATGTTGGTTCGTTTGAATTGACCCCGTTCATCGGCTTAAATGCAATCGGTTGGTACCAAGACAGCATTCACGAAGGCGATAGCAGTTTTGCTGTTAACGTAGCATCATCACACGTTTTCTCTTTAGAGAGTGCTTTAGGGTTATATCTTGATAAAGAAATTGAATTTGATGAAGACAATAAGCTCAATATTGCACTAGGTGCTGGTTATTATCATGAGTTTGCAAATCCGTATCGTGGCTTTAACGCAAGAAACGGCGGAACACTCGGACACTACAGATTGCGTGATATCGAACACCTAAATTCTCGTAACCGCGGTATCTTATCAGCAAAAGTTAATTACGATTATAAGAATTTCTCAATCTATGGCGAACTTTTGCAATATCTTGAAAAAGAATATCCGCTGGATATTGACGTAGGTTTGAAATATAAATTCTAAAAACTAAAGCCCTCAATTTTCAAAATGAGGGCTTTAACTTTACTTAAAAAATTTTCTCTTGCATAATTATAGAAAATCGTTAACCTTAACAATGGAACATCTGATGAGTGTTCTGGGGCGTGGAAACCTCTTTATGTGCGTCTGTGTAAAGACGATATTTTGCACGCCTTCTGGCATACGGCTGGAAGGCGACAAAATAGGTTATATGAGCAATTTAACATAAGACAATCTAATTGTGCGTACAGCTAATATGTCGCGCTATTCACATAAATAGTTTCCAACTTCCAGTCGCTTCATCAGCGACTTTTTTTGTTGGGAAAAAACGATGAGCTACACAAAGACTTTACGCGAAGAAGAGTTAAAAAATAAACTCGCCACAGATTATTTTAAGGATTATGATACCACAAAAATCATTGGGAACATAGATTTTTGCATTGCCAAAATAACAGATAAAACAGGAGGAAAACAAGCCAAGCTTTTTGCAGAAACGGAAATTACCCAATCTCTGTTATGGGCAGAAGCCAAACGTGGAACACGTCAAAATATATACGAATCATTTGTTCAACTCATCATGACCATTGGCAAAGCACGCACGTTTGAGAAACACTTATCTCCCGTTTTTTTAGGGGCGTTTGATGCTGAAAAAATAGCTTTTATCCAATATAACACTATCGCTTCAGTGTTCACCCAAAACGATTTTGATTGGACTGTTACCTCTTCAAACCATGAAACCAAAGAGTTTAAACAACTTTACGAACTTGTTAAAGATGAGCTGGAACAGAAATCACAAATATTTTATTACGATTCTGATGAAACAGAGTTAAGAAAATTTATTAAGTCAAATTTTGTTTTAGGAAGACAAGGGGTTACCAACATCACAATCACTAAAAACAATTTTGTAACGATATATTTTAAATGGCTTCAAGAGGTAAAGCCGACAATTAAGATTAACTGGGAAAAAGCCAAACAATTAGGAGTGTTAGATGCAGATTTTTATTTAGCGGATTTACTTTCTAAAGATAACGAGTCGATAAAAGACAGCCTTTTTGTTCTTTTGAAAAATAGTCAATATTTTATGTATCGCAAAGATGAAGATGAGCTAGGGTTAAAAGACCCGACCTTAGTTGAGTTTACGGATAATCAGAGCGCGCACCGTAGGTTTTGGAGCATCTATGATCGTCCGCCTCGTAAAGAATTTTGGAATTATATCATAGAACGCCGAGATTTATTGGTTCCTCAAGATGTGCGAGAGCGTAAAGGCTCATTTTTCACACCGCAAAAATGGGTGGAACTAAGCCAAAAATATCTTGCCGATGTCTTAGGGGAAAACTGGCAAGATGAATATTATATCTGGGATTGTGCCGCAGGAACAGGAAATCTCTTAAACGGGCTGACTAATAAGTACAATATCTGGGCAAGCACATTGGATAAAGTCGATGTTGATGTGATGAAAGATAGGGTGAAAAACGGTGCAAATTTACTCGAAAGCCATATCTTCCAAATGGATTTCTTAAACGATAGTTTTGAAGAGAAATGCCCCAAAGGATTATTAGACATTATCAAAGACGAACAAAAACGTAAGAAATTGATAATCTATATCAATCCGCCGTATGCCGAGGCTGGGAGCGGACAGGGTAGAGGGTTTAAAACTAAAGTAGCTATAACGAATAAGACCCATAGTAAATATAAAAATATCATAGGTAAGGCAAGTAACGAGCTTTTTGCCCAGTTTTTTATTCGCGTGTGGGCAGAAATCCCGTGTTGCTGGCTTGCAGAATTTTCAAAGTTGAAAATTCTGCAAGCCAGCAACTTCGCTGTATTTCGCGAAGTTTTTCAAGCTAAACTTGAAAAACTGTTTGCCGTTCCAGCAGATACATTTGATAATGTCAAAGGCAAATTTCCCATAGGTTTTATGATTTGGAACACTGCTAAAAAAGAAAAGTTTACTGAAATAAAAGCAGATATTTATGATAAAACAGGGCAATATCTAAACGAAAAAAGCTTGTTTGCATTTGATGAAACGGCGAGTACAATAAACAAATGGATTAGGAAAGAAATAAGCCATAAAAATGATATTGGGTATTTAATGGCTGATGCACCAGACTATCAAAACAATAAATATATCTCTTTAATCAATAAAAAAACAAATAGGCACGGAATTTTTATAAAAATAAATGAAGATAATATTATGGAAGCAGTTATTTATCTTTCCGTTCGCCATTGCATAGAAGCCACATGGCTAAACGACCGAGACCAGTTTTTATACCCTAATGATGGCTGGATTAAGGATAAAGAGTTTCAATCAGATTGTTTGGCATATACCCTGTTTCATGGGCAAAATCGTATTAGTGCAGAACAGGGCGTTAATCATTGGATTCCTTTTACAGAAACCGAAGTTGATGCAAAAGATACTTTCCAAAGTCATTTTATGATAAATTACATCAAAGAACGCAATATCGAATTTTCAGCTGCCGCCCGTGCCGTTTTAAATGCAGGAAGAGAATTGTGGCAATATTATCATACAAATCCAAACGCCAATCCAAACGCTTCGTTTTATGATATTCGAGCATATTTTCAAGGGCGTGATAAAAATGGTAAGATGAATAAAGAAAGTTCAGATGAAACCTATACCATGCTCATAGCCACTCTTCGCAATGCTGAAAAAGTCTTAGGTTCAAAAATTGCCGAAAAAGTCTATATTTACGGCTTTTTAAAATAAATTTTAAACAAATCCCAAAAAAAAGCTTTTCTTTTAAAAAATAGTATGTTATAGAACTAAACATAGTCTTTCATATACAATTTGAAAGTGGGGCCAAAAGCCCCGCTTTTTTGTTACTAAAGATAAGGAGAACATAATGCAAAAGCATTATTTAACAGATATAATAGAGCCAACAGTTAACGAGCTAGGGTATGAGGTTGTACGGATTCTCACCATCGGCGAGTCTAACCCCGTGTTGCAGATTATGATTGAACACAAAGATTATGAAAAAGAAATCACCGTAGATGATTGTGCTTTGGTCAGTCGGGCAATTTCTGCAATTATGGATGAAAAAGACCCCATAGAAAATCGTTACACCCTAGAGGTTAGCTCCCCAGGGCTAGACAGACCGTTAACGAAGTTAGAACATTTCAAACGCTACACAGATTATGTTATTAAACTTGAAACGATAACCCCCGTTGAAAATCGCAAACGTTTCAAAGGAACAATTAAGTCCGTTTCAGATGAAAATAACATAATCTTAAAGATGGATAATCTGGAATATGTAATTGCTTTTGATAATATTGCTAAAGCAAAAATAGTATTAACTGATGAATTATGGGAAAAATATCTAAAATCCCAAAAAACTGATAACGCTTAACTTTTAACCCTAAAAAGAGGATACAATGGAAAATATTGTTAATATGCCAAGACCCGAAATTCTTATGGTCGCAGATACTGTTGCCAGAGAGAAAAATATTGATCGTGAAGATGTTTTTGAAGCTATGGAACAAGCGATTCAAAAAGCAGGTCGTACCAAATATGGTTTTGAACACGATATTCGTGTAACAATTAACCGTAAAACAGGCGCAATCACATTAGCTCGTTATCGTGCTGTGGTTGATGTTATTGAAAACGAAGTTTCAGAATTAACTCTGGCAGAAGCTCAAAGAATTAACCCAGATATTAAAGTTGGCGAATACATTATTGACCAACTTCCTCCAATAGATTTCGGACGTATTGCAGCCCAAACTGCAAAGCAAGTAATTACCCAAAAAGTGCGTGAAGCAGAGCGTAATAAACAATATGAAGAATATAAAGAAAAAATGGGTACAATTATCAATGGTACAGTTAAAAGAATTGAATTTAATAATGTTATTATTGATATGGGTAAAGCAGAAGCTATTTTACGCCGTGACGAACTTATCCCAAGAGAAAGCTTTAAGGCAGGCGACCGTGTTCGCGCGTATGTGTTAGATGTTCGCAGAGAAACCCGTGGTCCGCAAATCTTCCTTTCTCGTACTTGTCCTGAGTTTATGGAAAAGTTATTCACATCAGAAGTTCCAGAAATTTACGACGGTTTAGTTGAAATTATGGGGTGCGCTCGTGATGCTGGTTCAAAAGCCAAAATCGCCGTTAAAGCCAAAGATTCGTCTATTGATCCAGTTGGTGCTTGCGTTGGTTTAAGAGGTATCCGTGTTCAGGCCGTTGTAACCGAACTCCAAGGTGAAAAAATTGACATTGTTCCATATTCTGCTGACCGCGCACAGTTTATCGTTAGTGCCTTAGCTCCTGCGGAAGTAAGCAAGGTTGTGCTAGATGAAGAAAATAACCGCATTGAGGTTGTTGTTTCCGAAGACCAATATTCTGTGGCAATCGGACGTCGTGGCCAAAATGTTAAATTAGCATCTCAACTCTTAAAAGCAGATATTGATATCTTAACAGAAGAGCAAGAGCGTGAACGTCGTGCAAATGAAAATCGGATTCGCTCAGAGCGTTTTGTTTCTGCTTTAGATGTTGATGAAATGATAGCTCATGTTTTAATCTCGGAAGGGTTCTCAACTGTTGATGAAATCGCTATGGTTGAATTGTCAGAACTTTCGTCAATCGAAGGTTTTGATGAAGATTTGGCGTCAGAACTTCAAAATCGTGCTAAGGCGTTCGTTCAAAAACGCAATGAAGAGTTTGTAAAGAAGAGCAAAACTCTTGGTGTAGACGAAAGTTTGAAAACAATTTCAGGGTTAGACCAAGATATGATTTTAAACTTGGCTGAAAATAATGTTAAAAATCTTGATGATTTGGCAGATTTGGCAGCAGATGAATTACGTGAAATCTTAGGTGAAGACACAATCACTGAGGTTGAAGCGAACAGAATCATTATGGCAGCCCGTGAACACTGGTTTGCAGACGAAGAAAGCAAATAAGAGAGGGCTAAAATGTCAAGAGAGCAGGTTGAACGTAAGTGCATTCTAGACGGAACAGTAAAACCAATAAGTGAGTTATTGCGTTTTGTTGAACTGCATAATTCTTTGTTGCCAGATTTTAATAAGAAATTGCCAGCAAAGGGAATGTATATCACGAACAATCGGCTCTCTTTGACAAAGGCTCTTGAAAAGAAATTATTTCATAAAGTCAGCCGACATAATTTAAAAATCGCTGATGATTTTATGGAAACCGTAGAGAAACTAATTAAGCAAAAGGCTCTTGAAAGTCTAAATCTAGCGCGAAAATCTGGTTCTCTTCTAACAGGATTTGAAAAAGTAAAAGAGGCAATAAAAAAAAATAGTGTAGATTTTCTTATTGAAGCATCAGATGCAGGACACGACGGACAAGAAAAAATAGCATCAGTTGCGAAAAATATTGAAATATTTAATTTATTTAGTATAGATGAATTAGATATGGCTTTAAATAAAGAAAATACGGTTCATGTTGCAGTATTAAAAAGTGATGTGTCCCGCATGGTGTATCAAAATTTAAAAAAGTATCAAAACTTTTTAGCGTAAACGGAGAAAACAACGA
>CAZRHI010000037.1:0-11619 GCA_964599945.1 uncultured Acetobacter sp.
CTTGGTCAGGTGAAAACTGCCGCTGTAATTGGCGTGGAAAGTTTATCCAAAATTGTGGACTGGACAGACCGTAACACTTGCGTATTGTTTGGCGATGGCGCAGGTGCAGTAATTGTTCGCGCAACGGAAGGTGAGGGAACAGCGAAAGATAGAGGCGTTTTGGCTACCAAAATTTATGCTGACGGAACACAATTTGATAATTTGGCAACAGACGGCGGAATTTCTGCGACCAAAACCGCAGGATATGTACACATGAACGGTAAAGAAGTGTTTAAGTTTGCCGTTGGTGCAATGAGTGAAGCTTCTCATGCAGTATTAGAACAAGCAGGAGCAACCGCCGAAGAGATTGATTGGTTATTACCACACCAAGCAAATATCCGTATCATCTCAAGCGTTGGGCAAAAATTAAATGTTCCAGATGAAAAAGTGATTGTAACGGTAGACCATCACGGTAACACTTCCGCGGCCTCGATTCCTTTAGCATTATCCGAGTCTGTAAACAGTGGAAAAATCAAAAAAGGTGATTTAGTGTTAATTCCTGCGATGGGAGCAGGCTTTACATGGGGCGGAATGCTCATCAGAATGTAAAATAATCTGTATAATTTGATAGAAGTGTTGAATAATACTTTTTAAGGGTTATGCTAAAACAAGAACGACAATTATATTTTTAGGAAAGGTGAAAAATGACAACAGTTACTCGTGCCGATATTGCAGAAAGCATTTGCGAAGAAATTGGATTATCCCGCAAAGATGCTGGAGATATTTTGGATATGGTGATTGATGAAATAAAAGGTGAAATGGTATCAGGACGTGATGTTAAAATTTCAACGTTTGGTTCATTTCTATTAAAGCGTAAAAACGCTCGTATCGGACGTAATCCCAAAACTGGTGTTGAAGCAGAAATTACCCCTCGTACAGTAATTTCTTTCCGCCCGTCAAACAGCTTAAAAGTTGCTGTAAACAAGAAATAGTCAGTAAATGAGATAAACAAAGGGCGGTTTTAGACCGCCTTTTTTAAACCATAAGGAGGGAAAATGGGCGTTAATAAATCAAAATCAGCATTTAGGAGCATTGCCGAGGTAACCGAAGATTTAGATATCGCTCCGCACGTTTTACGCTTTTGGGAAACAAAATTTAGCCAAATCAAGCCAATGAAAACCAAAAGCTCACGCCGTTACTATCGTCCAGATGATGTTGAATTACTCGCACTAATAAAGGAGTTATTATATAACCGCCGTTACACGATAGAGGGCGTACAGAAGCTTTTTAAAAACCGCACATTGAAAGACATCTTAGGCACAGAAATTCAGAAAGATTTTTTTGAAGAAGATACAATAGAAACACCTCAAAACAATGATACATTGTTAACCGCTGTACAGTCAGCTGTCAATAACTTAAGCGAAATTAAAGCCGAACTTTTAGCCTTAGCAAATAGCTGAAAGAGATGAGAATGAATAATACCGAAGAACGTTTTATAGATATAGAAATGGCACTTTCAAATTTGGAACGTGTGGTAGAAGATTTGAATGACGTCATCATCAAACAGGGCAAAGACATTGCATTTTTGCAAAAACAAAATCATTACTTAACCGAAGCTCTGCGCAACACCCAAAGCACCGTAAAAGAACAGGAGGAGGAAACACCCCCTCCACATTACTAAAAGAATTATCTAGAAAAGTAGTTGGAAAAATTAATATGCTGATTTTTATTAGCTTTAGGCATAACTTCTGTTCCGTTGGCAGAGCAATCCTCTAAAACAAGTTTGCCGTTTATCCGCCAAATATTACAGTGCCGTCTGGAGATATACTTGTTATCTTTTCCGATTTCTACATTTTGGGCAACATGTGTCTGCTCACCCGCTGAGGGTATACGCCCCAAAGCAATACATTTTCCATTCTTAAGGTTTTTCAAATCATCTGCAATGTCTGCTAAATCAAACTCAACCACAGATGCTAATTTAAGTTTCGGAAGATTTGCTTCATCAATATCCTGTGTTTTGCCAGAAAGTTTTGGAACATTATTTTCTATCATATTAAAACTAGCAGAAAGTCCTTTTTTCTCTGGATTGTAAACAACTCGAGTGGCTGTGGTAGACATATCAATCAGTTCTAACTTGCCGTCTTCATTGCGACAAATATCACAATGCCGTCTGGAAACTACATTCGGACGTAACTTCTGATCTCCTAAGGAGTAAAATACATCCATACGTTTCGTAACTCCATCTTGATTACCCACAGAAGTGTCTCTACCAAGAGCAATCCGCTCGCCAGGTTTGAGTTTTGCTATATTGTCAGAAATATCTTTTAAATTCAAATCTAAACAAAAATTTGAGTCTCCCATCTTTAATGTCGGAAGATTTTTCTCATCTAAAGCATAGCGCCTCGGAGTTTTTAATGTCTCATGATCAATAGAAGGATTTTTTTCACAAAGAGCTACTTTCAAAGCAGTTAACTGCTCTAAAGCTTGTTCATTACCGCTAAATTTCACCATCTGGGAGTGTATGCGTTCTATCATTTTTTTGTAGTCGTTTTTAGTAAAATCGTTATCCAAAAAAACATTGAAAATATCTAAATTCATGCTCATAGTAATACCTCTATAAATGTCTTTACTACAAAATATTATAGCTTTTTTTATAGCATAAGTCAAGCGTTATATTTCTTATAAAATCAACACATTTCTTCACTTTTAGCCTTAGCAAATAGCTGAAAGAGATGAGAATGAATAATACCGAAGAACGTTTTATAGATATAGAAATGGCACTTTCAAATTTGGAACGTGTGGTAGAAGATTTGAATGACGTCATCATCAAACAGGGCAAAGACATTGCATTTTTGCAAAAACAAAATCATTACTTAACCGAAGCTCTGCGCAACACCCAAAGCACCGTAAAAGAACAGGAGGAGGCCCCCCCCCTCCACATTATTGAGAAATTACATTCCATTTCCTTGATTTTTATTAGAAACAAGGGGAACACTAGCTTGTGCCACTTTAGTTTCAACTTTTTGTTGAGGAACTTCTTCTTTTTGCGCTTTTTCTGCGTCATGGCTAGCCAATTTAGCATCAATACGCAAAGCTCGTGAGGTTGCAATAGGGGAAGATGTAAGTTCGCCCTTAGCATTACTAAGATCTTGTTTCAGATTTTCAATATCATTATCCAAATCAGAAAGAAGGTTTTGTGCAAATCTATCTCCCGTAGTAAGTACGGCATCAACAATTCCATTTTCTTTTGTGTTCTTATCAAACAGTTTTCCTTCGTTTATGAGTGCTTCGCGTGAATCTTCCATATTTTGTGCAATACCATCTAATCCGAGTTCTGTTGCGACTGTAACACCAAGAGAACCCAAATTTTTTCCAACATATTCGCCCGCATGGCTTGCGCCACCCATGTCGTTAAATTGCTGTACTTCCTCTGCAATTCTTGCATCAAAGTCTTTTCCTGTACCAACAATCGCTTCACGATTGTTCTCAATTTTATCAGCAAAGTTATCAAGCCCTAATGCTTCTGCAGTTTTAACCCCAAGCGAAGCTGTATTTTGAGCAACATATTCACCAACGTGTTCAATACCGCCCATGTCATTAAATTGTTGTACTTCTTCTGCGATTTTGTTGTCAAAGCCTTTTCCTGCACCAACAATCGCTTCACGATTATTCTCAATTTTATCAGCAAAGTTATCAAGCCCTAATGCTTCTGCAGTTTTAACCCCAAGCGAAGCTACATTTTGAGCAACATATTCACCAACGTGTTTAATACCACCTATATCATTAAATTGCTGTATTTCTTCTGCAACTTTATCATCAAAGTCTTTACCTACTTGCTCAATAGTCTCACGTTTGCTTTCAATCTTTTCGGCAAGTTCATCAGCTTTAACCGCTTTTGCCGCCTTAACTCCAAGTGTTGTAGCATTTTTAGCTACATACTTGCCAACACCTTTCAAACCACCCATATCATTGAATTGTTGTATCTCCTCGGCAACTTTATCATCAAAATCTTTACCTACTTGCACAATAGTTTCGCGTTTGTTTTCAATCTTTTCGGCAAGTTCATCAGCTTTAACCGCTTTTGCCGCCTTAACTCCAAGTGTTGTAGCATTTTCAGTTACATATTTGCCAACATTGCGCCATCCACCCATATCATTAAATTGTTGTACTTCTTCTTTAATCTTGGCTTTAGCTTTGTTGTATAAATTTCCAAAGAAACCAACTTCTTCTTTTTCATCTGTTCTTTTTTTATTTGTAGTTTCAGTCATAATAGTTCTCCACAAAATCATTTATATTATAAAATATTATACCTTTTTTAATAGTAACAGTCAATAGTTTTATTTTGTATTTAATCAACATCTTAGCGTTTAATCTGATTGCTATAATTTAAGATATTTATTTTTTTAGTGCGTATCAAAAAAGCCCCACAAAAGCAGGGCTTAATAGAAAGTGCTTTAACACTTATCTTAACATAGGCGTTCAGTATTCTTTTTAACAATTTGAGCCAAGATATCCTCATTTTCAATAACTTTCTTCGGACCTTTTTTCAAACGACTTCGAGTAGATAAACGCGCGTCAAATGTGGTGTTACCAGAGCTAATAATCTCCTGACTAGGCCAAAGATGAGTTTTCGATTGGCTAAGCAACGCCGCTTGCGCCATATCTCTTTTGGTTTGATTATCACTGTTTGCATACATTCGAAGTTTTTCTTGCTGTTTTTCTAAAGCCAAATTAGGAGCAAACAACGCATCACAAAAAAATTCTTTGCCGACATACGTTTGTTGTGCAATATCTTTCAACGGATTACTAGATGTAGGGTCTAAAGCCAAAGGATTGTCCCCAACAATAAAATCACAACCCACAGATTTTGGCGCGTGTTTCAAATCAATCAACGCATTATTACTAACCACAAAATCCCCTCGAACTTCTTTAGGACCGCCCTCAAGGGTTGTTAATCTGTTATCGCCACAAGCAAATTGCCCGTTAATAACCTCAGGAGAGCCTTTAAGGTTAGACAATTTGTTACCCAAACAAATATAAGAATCACCAACTTCTTTAGGTCCACCTTCAAGTGTTTCTAGCTTGTTTTTACGGCAATCAAATGCCCCTTTAACCTTTTTAGGACCACCTTCAAGCGAAGTTAAGACATTACCTTCGCAACTAAAATCACCATTAACAACCTCAGGCAAACCTTTAAGGCTTGTAAGTCTATTGTCGCGTAAATCAATGTTTTTACCAACTTCTGGCAATACACCATCAACACTCGTTAAATCATTGCCAGAAAGCAACAAACTCCCTTTAACTTTGATTTTAGATAAATCAGGTAATTCTTTTAAACCAAGATTAGATAAATCCAAATCTCCTTTAATCACAAACCCCTCAGGAAGGTCTGTAAGGTGATAAGTTTTCCCCCCTTGTTTAAAGGTGAAATCATCAAGAGGAGATTTTTCAGGAGTAACCGTATTTTGAATCCCCTCCACAGAACCTTCCGTAGGAACATTATCTTTCGGTTCAGGCTTTTTCTCAGGTATAGTGGCACTTTGAACAATCTTCTCTGGCTTTTCATCTGAAGAAACACCATTTTGTCCCTCTTGTTCAGCTCGTTGAGAAGGATTAGAATTAACGGACGTGTATTCAACATTTTTCTTAGAAACTCTATCTCTATTAAGATAAGCATCAAGCTTAGCTTCATCAATCTGAGTGGAATCTTGAACTAATGTAGAAAGAATGTTACTACTAGAAAATTTACCATTAGGTTTAATTCCGAGCTGTGAAACCATCTCAGCTGGTTCAACAACAGCCAATAAGGCAACATCATAAGCTTTATCACCAAATTTTTTAACCAAATCCTCAGCCATCGCGTCAGACTTGATTGTTCTGTTTAAAAGCTCAGAAACTTTTGATGTGTCAAGAACCTCAGAGGCATTGCGGGAGTGTGTTTCAGGGTGATGTTGTTGCATATAAGCCTGAGCAGAAGCTTCAACATCTTTAGCCCCAACCAAAGTAGAAAAATCAGAACGTGAAGAGTTAATAACCCCAACAGCTCTATCTAACGGCATTTCAGCCTTAGTAAACTGGTCATATAATTTATCAGATATTTCTTTTTTTTGAAGAGGATAAGCTCCTTCTTTATCTGCAACAGGAATAATATTACGATAAATGTCAAAAGCATAATACCCATATTTTTGCAATACAGTATCCGCCGTATCTTTTCCTAAAGCTTGTTCTAAATAACTTTTTTTCTCAGCATCGGAAAATTCTTTTGAAGGATTATAACTCATAATATCTCTCCTTATAAAATAATAAATATACTCCAATAATATACTAACTTCGCAAAGTTGTCAAATTAAAAAAAATGTCTTTTTTCTGCATGAATGATCATTTTTTCTTTACAAAAAGCCTCATTAAGTTAAATTAAGATAAGAAATAAATAGGTCAACTCAATGCAATATAACGAACGATATAAACATAATCTACTAGTTTTTTTAAGCGTGTTTTGTGCGTTAAATCTTGTTTTTGCTTATTACCAAATGTCATTTTTTATTGGAAATCATGACTGGGATTGGGTTAAGGGAACAACGCAAGTTTTAAGCTTAAATACAGGAATGTTTGAGGGGCGTTATGCTAAGTTTATCTTAAATGTTCTGCTCTTTAGTGGGCAGGTTCTCCCCTTGCTAAACACAGAAATAGCGTTTGCTTTATTGGCGTTGGGTGGTGTGCTATTGGTTCAATATTGGCAAATAAAATCCATATCGTCGCAAATCATTGTTGCGCTAATGCCAACGTTAGCACCGTTCATTTTAGGTTGGTTATATTTCCCGATAAATATATTAGGGAATTTTTCCGCTGTTCCATTAGTTATTGGTGGTTTAATGCTCGCAGAAAGGCAACAGTTAAAATATAAAATTATCTCCATACTCTGCTTTTTAATTGCGCTAGGTGTTTATCCAAGTGTTATGGAAATGATGATTGTCTGCTGGTGTATATATCAAATCCTTATCAAACCAACAGAGCTAAAAACAAGCCTATCCACAGTACTGTTAATTATACTCTCGCTAGTTCTATTTAAGCTCCTTTTAGTATTCTTAGGCTATAAAGGTCTTATATATAGTGAGCATTATAATATGCAAACCGTTTCCTTAATGGAATTAGGAAAACGCTTACCTCAAACGTTTCTACTAGCAGTCAAACAATTATTTGATACATTGCCATTCTTTCCCATACAGTACAAACTAATAGGCATTGTGCTTATTTTATATGCAATCACCGCCACACCAAATAAAAAGGTTAATTTGTTAGTATGGGGAACAGCATTAGGGGCAACAGTTTTAAGCGCGTTTTTAACCGCTGCGCCAAAAGAAGTAGCTTATGCCCCCAGAATAAATTTTTATAGTGTCAATTTCTTATATGCAGGAGCAACAGCTATTCTATTAAATGCAAAGCCTCAAAAAACGCGCAATTTAGGGCTGTTGCTGAGTGTGTTATATCTTTTTATCTCCATAAATCAAGATTTCTATGCGCAAAAAGTTTGGTTTTTGGGGAAAACTGCCGAAGAAAAACTTGTTGAACGTCTTACCAATCGCATAGAGCAAAAAGCCCAAAATCTACCATTGACAGGTGTTCTTGCAGGCGAACTCCCTTTGCGCCCGAAATATTATTTTGAACCCTACCAACACCAAAGCCCTTATGTATTGAATACGGCGTTTATTGTGCGTCATATCCCGTCAGGAATGTTTAATTTCTATACCCCAACACCACTATTTTGGGGACAATCCCAAATCTCCGAACTAACGCCAGAGCTATATGCATTTTTGAAAAATGCGAATCAGCCATACCCTTCCCCCGAAGGAATATATATAGATAATGACTATGCCATTATCTTGCTTTCAACAGAGGGAATAAACGCCATTCAAGCTCAACTGCCATAGTCTAAAAATTTTTTTCAGCTCCTCTTGATTTTTTCCTTACTCTCTTACTACATAAAAGATAAAGGAGAAAACAGATGAACATAGAAAAATTTACTATAAAATCACAAGAAGCGGTTAAAGATTCAGTTAATCTTGCCATAAAATATGGTAATCAAATCGTAACACCATTACATTTGCTATCAGCCATATTAGATATGAATGATCCAACCATTGAAAGCCTACTAACAGAAAGTGGTGGAAATCTACCAATCTTAAAACAAAGTGCAAGCTCAGAGTTAAAAAAGCTCCCCTCAGTTAGTGGAGAAAATATACAAAGTTCATTATCTCAAGAATACAATCGTTTATTGCTCGAAGCAGAGAGCTTTAGTGAAAAAAACAATGATAAATTTGTAACACTTGAACGCTTGTTACAAGTTTTGGTTCAATCATCAGGAAATAAAGCTTCAGAATTGCTACGCGCATCAGGTGTAGACCCTGTTAAGCTTAATCAAGCGGTGGCAAATTATCGGCAAGGACGTTTAGCAGATTCCGAAACTGCGGAAGACACGTTTGAAAGTTTAAAAAAATTCACCATAGATTTGACAGCTCGTGCTAAAGAGGGAAAACTAGACCCCGTCATCGGAAGAGATGCGGAAATCCGTCGAACAATACAAGTTCTCTCCAGACGAACAAAAAATAACCCCGTGCTGATTGGCGAACCAGGGGTCGGTAAAACGGCGATTGTTGAAGGCTTAGCGATGCGTATTATCAATAATGATGTGCCAGAAAGCTTACGCCGTAAACGTTTGCTTGCGCTAGATATGGGGGCGTTAATTGCAGGAGCAAAATTTAGAGGCGAGTTTGAAGAGCGGTTAAAATCTGTATTAAAAGAAATTGAAGAAGCTGCAGGCAGTGTGATTTTATTTATTGATGAAATGCACACAATCGTCGGAGCAGGGGCAGCCGAAGGTTCAATGGATGCCTCAAATCTCTTAAAACCAGCATTGGCACGCGGAGAATTACATTGTATTGGAGCCACCACCTTAAATGAATATAAAAAGTATGTAGAAAAAGACGCAGCCCTTGCGCGCCGCTTCCAACCAGTGTATGTGGATGAACCAGATGTGGAAGAAACCATAACCATACTCCGAGGCATAAAAGATAAATTTGAATTACATCATGGCGTACGTATTGCGGATAGCGCACTAATCGCCGCCGCCACCTTGGCAAACCGCTACATAGCAGATAGATATATGCCAGATAAAGCCATAGACTTAATGGACGAATCAGCTTCCTCTTTACGAATGAGTATAGATAGCAAACCAGAAGAACTAGACATCTTAGATAGAAAGGTCTTGCAGTTAAAAATAGAAAAAGAAGCCTTGAAAAAAGAAACAGATGAGCAATCTCAAAAACGTTTATCAGAAGTGGAAAAGGAATTAGCAGATCTAGAAGAAAAAGCTCGCAGTTTAGATGCAAAGTGGCATCAAGAAAAAGCCGATTTGCAAAAAATGAATGAAATCAAAGACAAACTAGACAAAGCTAAAAGTGAAGTTCAAATTGCGGAACGTAATGGGCAATATGAACGAGCTGGGGAACTCCAATACGGTATAATTCCAAAGTTGACAGCAGAGTTGTCAGAGCTTGAAAAAAACACACAAAAAGCAAGAGAACAAACCGTAGAACCAGAGGATATAGCCAAAGTTGTTTCTAAGTGGACAGGTATCCCAACAGATAAAATGTTGTCTTCCGAACGAGAAAAGCTTTTACACCTAGAGGAACACTTGAAAAAACGTCTCATAGGGCAAGATGAAGCGGTTGAAGCGGTGGCAAATGCTGTTCGTCGTTCTCGTTCAGGCATTTCTAATCCAAACCAACCTATTGGGTCATTCTTGTTCTTAGGTCCAACAGGTGTTGGCAAAACCGAACTAAGCAAAAGTTTGGCAGAGTTTTTGTTTAATGATGAAAATGCAATGTTGCGTGTTGATATGTCCGAATATATGGAAAAGCATTCTGTCTCTCGGCTCATAGGTTCTCCTCCAGGGTATGTCGGCTATGAGGAGGGTGGAATATTGACCGAAAGTGTCCGCCGCCGACCATATCAAGTAATATTGTTTGATGAGATAGAAAAAGCACACCCAGACGTTTTTAATATCTTATTGCAGATATTAGATGACGGACGCCTAACAGACAGCAAAGGGCGAACAGTAGATTTTAAAAATACTATTATCATCATGACCTCAAATCTTGGAGCAGGATATTTGATAGATTCGTCATTAACGCCAGTGGAACAAACCGAAAAGGTTATGGAAACCTTGCGTCAATCCTTCCGACCAGAGTTTATTAACCGAATTGATGATATAATCGTTTTTAATCGCCTAACCAAAGAAAATATTCGTTTAATCACTGCGCTTGCTTTGGAAAATATCGAAAAACGATTAAAAGACAGAGGTATCACATTGGAGCTAACTCCCGAAGCGACTGATTGGATAGTAGATAATGGATATGATGAGGTTTATGGCGCACGTCCATTAAAAAGACTCTTAAAGCGTGAGCTTGAAAATAAATTGGCGTATGCGTTACTTTCGGGTGAGGTGTGTGATAATGCAAAAGTCAAAGTCAAGGCAACGGAAAACGGCTTGGCTTTTGAATAAAATAACATCTACAACATAAAAAAAACTCCGATTTTCTAATCGGAGTTTTTTATTACAATATTGTCATCTTTAAAACACTTGCAACCTAACAAAAAATGTGTTACCATAACCTAAAAGATAATGTTTTATTAAAACAAATTATTTGGGTTTAAGGTAAACATAATAGAAAATTCCTGAATAATAGCCATGAAAGACGATAAAGGAGAAAAAACATGGTATCAATAGGAACAATAAAAGAAGACGGATTAGTCTTAAAAAGAGCTGGTGAGCTTATACGCCAAGGGGAAACAGATAAAGCCTATGAGCTAATAGCGCAATCATTAGGGCCAGTTGCTGCAGAGCTTTTAAAAAAAGTTATATCAAATGGTGTTCCGATTGAAAAGGTTAGTGAGGATTTAATTAAAGTTACTCAGCAGATTGAACGATTAGAAGAACGCATTGAAAAAAGCGAAAAGGCTGAACAAATATCTAAAGATGAAGCGGAAAAAGCTGAAAAAGAAAGGGCATTGGCAGAAGCCCAAAAAGAAGCGGAACTAAAAGCAATCGAAAGCCAAAAGCGGTTTGAAGAGCGGTTAAAAAGATATGATAAGCAAGCAGAAAAGCTCCGTAAACAAGAAGAGAAACTCAAACGTGAAGAAGAAAAATTAAAAGAAAAAATGAAGAAGGAAAAAAATCCTGAAAAGCGTAAAAAGCATGAAAAGAAGTATAAAGAAGCCCAAGAAAAAAGGAAAAAAATAGAAGAAGAGTTAAAAAAACTTGACACAGAACGGAAACAAGAAGTTCAAAGACGTTTGGAAGAGTTGAAAAAAATGAAAGAAAAACTCAATCAGATGAAAAATTCTCCAGAGCAAACACAAACAGAAACTAAGTCTTCTTCACAAGAGTCCCAAACAGTAAATACGGCGTTGATGCTAAGACAGCGCGATGGAATAAGTAAATAAAAAAATATGTTGCGATAAATCAATGAGTTATATAACTTATAAGGAAAGTGTAAACAACAGAAGCTAAAAAAAACACGAAAAC
Source organism: uncultured Acetobacter sp. (assembly GCA_964599945.1). Taxonomy (GTDB): domain Bacteria; phylum Pseudomonadota; class Alphaproteobacteria; order RF32; family CAG-239; genus CAG-267. Next base: position 11,564 of record CAZRHI010000037.1, read on the forward strand.
ATAAAAAAAACTATTGCAAAAAAAAATCTATTGAGTATAGTAACCACAGTTTTGGT
>CAZRHI010000038.1:0-11529 GCA_964599945.1 uncultured Acetobacter sp.
CCGCTTTGGTTAAAGCGATAACCGTGATGTCGCACAGAAATGTTTCAACCGATTTAAGTGGAAATTCTCCGTCGTCTTTATATAACATATTTTTTAAATTATCCAGTAAAATCGTATCAGAAAGGTCAAAAAAACCATTTTTTGTACGTCTGAGGGCTGTTAGATGACCACAAGTGTTTAGTGCTTTGGCTATATCTGTTCCTAGGGTTCGGATATAAGTGCCTTTGGAGCAGGTTACGCAAAAATCTGCTTCTTTTTGTTCTAAACGCGGATTGACAAGTGTTAGGTTTTTGATTGTTATTTTTCGGGCTGGAATTTCGAAATCTGTTCCTTTGCGCGCTAAATCGTAGGCTCGTTCGCCGTTTATGTGTATGGCAGAATATTTGGGAGGGATTTGGGTTATTTCTCCAGTAAATTGTGTGAGAATGTTATGTAGTTCTTCTAGGCTTGGAATTTTGGAGGATGTTTCACATATTTCTCCTTCTATATCTGCGGTGGTGGTGGCGGAGCCAAAGCGAAGGGTAAATTCATACGTTTTTTCTGTTCCCTCAAGATACGGAATAAGTTTGGTTGCTTCTCCAAAGGCTAAAGGGAGGACACCCGTTGCGAAAGGGTCTAGTGTTCCGATGTGGCCAGCTTTTTTGGCGCATAATAAATATTGGATTTTACGCAAGGCTTGATTAGAGCTTATGCCTTGAGGTTTATCAAGGATTATCCAGCCGTTGATGTTTTGATTGTAGTGGCTCATGAGAAAAGTTCCAACTGTTGATTTTTGTTTAGGTTTTGCAAGGCGTTGCGGATAATGGGGATTGAGACAGTGCGACCGATTGTCCACGATATATCATCAATTTCTTCGACCAGTCTTGTAACAAAATCAAACGAACGTTCGGTATGATTAAGAATATAATCTAAAATTTCTGGCGAGATAATGGTTTGTCTGTCATTAAATAGTTTGACAATTAGCGCGGTTAACATCGCATCATCTGGTTGGAGAATCTCTATGGCTGGTATTATATTTAGCCGTGAACGTAAATCTGGGAGCTTTATGTGGAGTTTTGAGGGAGGAAGTTCTGAAGTGAAAAGAATAAATTTTTCGGGAACATTATAATGGTTATAAAGATGAAAAAAAGCTTCTTCATTGATGTTTCCGTCTAAATTTTCAATAACTAAAAAGGGGTGTTCATTAGATAGTTTATTGATGTTTTTAAGGTTGATATTTTGTGCAGGAATAATTGGAATTTGGATTGGTCGGGGGAGGCTTTTTTGTATGCGGTTAATCCAGATATGGGCGAGGTGCGATTTTCCAGAACATTTGGGACCAAAAATATTTAGCGCGAAGTGTTGCCAATATGGCCATATTTTTATAGCTTTGTAAGCAGTTTCATTGCAAGAGGCTACTAAAAAATCCTCTTCTCCCATATAGGTTGTGGAGGGGAATTTTAGCAGATATTGTCCTGATTTATTTGTGAGTTGCTTTTCCATTATGCGTTTATTACCTCACAAACTTTTTGGGTTAAATCTCCTAAACTAAATGGTTTGGGGATAAAGGACATATTATCAATATCAGCGTATTCTCCTTTTAAGATGTCTTCCGAATAGCCAGAAGCTAAAATAATTTTTATGTCTGGCAAAGTTTCTAAGACTTGTTTGGCGAGTTCTATTCCGTTTTGCCCAGGCATAACCATATCGGTTATTAAAAGTTGGAAGTTTTTATCTGTTTTTAGGGTTTCTAGAGCGTTTTCTGCAGAATTACAACTGACGACATCATAGCCTTTTTTACGTAAGGCGCGACTAGCGAATGTGCGTACAGAGTTTTCATCATCAACCAATAAAATGCGTGTGTTTTCAATATCTTCTGGGGTCTGGTTGAGGGCGTCTGTGGCAGATAAGCTTAACCCTAAGATAACTTTGTCTTTGTTTGGCTCTGGAGTGGGGAGAACAGTTGGTGTGAGTACGGCGTGTCCACGCTTATCATTTAAGGTTCGATACGAAAGTGTTGTTGCGCTGTCTTTTTGAATGTTTGCAATATGCGCTGGGAAATATATTGAAAAAGTTGTCCCAACGTTTATAGTACTTTTTACTTTGATGAAACCTTCCATTTGGCGAACAATGCCATAAACCGTGGCTAAGCCAAGCCCTGTGCCTGAGCCAACAGTGTTTTGTTTGGTGGAGAAAAATGGCTCGAAAATTCGGGAAAGATTTTCAAGTGGGATACCACACCCTGTGTCTGTAACATCCATTCTTACAAAACTTCCGCTTTCGATTATTTCCGCACCAAATTGATATGGTTCTAGCAATGTTTCCATTTGGGTTGAAACGGTTAATGCGCCTTTTTTATTCATGGCGTCTTTTGCATTAGCACATAGATTGAGGATTACCTGTAAAAATTGGACGCGGTCAACTTTTATATAATCTAGATTATCGCCATGTTTGAATTTGAGTTCAACCTGTTCACCGACAGTTCGTTTTAAGAGCGGGATATAGTTTATTAGTAGGTCTGTAATGTTGTTTAGTTCTGGTTTTAGAGGTTGTTTTCGAGAAAATTGTAATAATTGGCGAACAAGCTCGGCGGCACATATTGCATTTTGACGAATTTGGGAGATGTCGGCGTGTGAAGAATCTCCTGGGTGATGTTTTTGTAAGAGTAAATCACAATAGCCAATCATGGCGGTTAGTAAATTGTTGAAATCGTGTGCGATTCCACCAGCTAGTTGTCCCATGGCTTGCATTTTTTGGGCTTGGGCAAATTGTGTTTCGAGATTTTTTTGTTCAGTAGTATCTAAACAAAACAAGATTATGCCTTTTACGTTTTCTTTAATTTGTATGGTGGAAGAGAAAAGTGGGCAAATATAAAGGCGAAGTATTTTACTTTTGTTTCTGTGTTTGAGATTTATGTCAAAATATGCAGGTTGTAGTTTGCCAGTTTCTGATGTAAATGTGGCTAGTTGCATTTTTATTTTGGCAATGCTTTCTTCATCTAGATAATTAGCGAGGTAGTTATCTAGTAATTGGGAGGAAGAGGGAACATCTAATATATCCAAGAAACGTTGGTTGGTGCGTTTTATGACTAAATCTAAATCTAGTAACATCATTCCAAATGGTGAAAGATTAAAAATACTGTTTGATTCAGAGATGGCTTCTTCCCAAGATTGTTTTAGCAGAGCGTCTGTGGGGATATTTCCGATAACCGCACCTCTGGTTTGAATTTCTGTTCCTTCTTTAAATTGGTCCACTTTAACGAGGTACTCGTTTATTTCATCTGATTTGTTTTTAACATAAGCGGTATATTGCCAATATGTTGCGCCAAGGCGTTCTTTTTCAGTTGTTTTGCTGGGGAGATAGGAGGATATGTCTTTTCCTAATAGTTCTTCTTTTGGGGTATCTAGCATTAGGCTTAATGTTTTATTGACATATTCAATTTTGCCTTTGGCATTTTGTAGGTAAATTCCTATGGGCATGAAGTTCAAAAAGTTATAAAAAGAACGGCGTTCCTCTTGGAAAATTGTATCCATTGTTTTTTCAGAGGTGATGTTTTCTAAGCTCCATAATAAGTATATGTTATATTTTTTATCAAATTTTGAAGCAGTGTCTATTCTGTCTTCATCTGTATTTGCCAGACTAATTGGGCGGATTGTTACACGATACCATTCTGCGCCAGTAAACACGGTGGTTGTATCAAATTTGAGGGCGATGTCTAGAGAAGTTTCTTTAAAATGCGAAGCTTTTTGTTCGAGTTGTTTTAATTTTTGGGAGTTGCTTTCTCCGCTAACTAGGTTTTTCTTTAGAAAGTCTATGATTGATTGGTTTTTTAAAAATTCTTTAGCTAGTTCGTTTTGTAAGACAATTTTTCCTTCTGTATTGACAATCGTGTAGCATATTTTGCGATTTTTAAGAATTTCGTTAGCGAGGCCACCGTATAATATCGCAGTTTCACCAGATTGTAAAATGGTTATGGTTAAATAGATGCTTAATATAATAAAGATAAATACAGATAAGATGATTGGTCTTAGATATATAGGATATGCAAACAATACGCCAATACTTACGATTGTTGCGGTTAGCATTAAAACGAGAAGTAGTAATCGTTTTTCTAATATCTTATCTGGGCGTGTATTTGTTTCATTATTAAACATGGATAGACTTCGTTTAGTGGTTTTAAGTGATTATGTCGGGTTTTGTTTTCCCTGTGCGAGAGGTAACTTCTGAGATTGTATGTGCTACTTCAGAAAGTTCTTTGAGCATTAGTTCTGGGTCTTCTTCTAGGCGGTCTGTTACATATCGTTCGATATATGTACGTAAGGTCGCTCCATTTGTTCCTGTTCCAGACAAACGGTAAACAATACGCGAGCCATCTGTAAAATGAACAACTAATCCATTTTTATTAGATGAGTGATCTACTGGATCATTATAAATGAATGGAGTGGCTTCTGAAACGGTAAAACCGTTAAAAGTTTGTCCGACAAGAGAGGATAGTTTGTTTTCAAGGTCAGACATTAGTTTGTCTGCGGTTTCTTGGGGGATATTTTCAAAGTCATTACGCAGATAATAGCTTCGACCATATTTTTTCCAATGTTCAAGGGCTATATCTTTGATAGATTTGTGTGTGTTTGCAATAATGCTTAACCAGAATAGAACAGCCCATATTCCGTCTTTCTCGCGGATATGAGAAGCTCCTGCTCCAAAACTTTCTTCTCCGCAGAAGGTGATACGGTTAGAATCCATTAAGTGTATAAAATATTTCCACCCTGTTGGAACTTCATAAAAACCGATGTTTAGTGCGTCTGCCACGCGTTTTACAGCCATTGAGGTTGCAGCGGATTTTGCAACACCGCTGATGCCATTTTTATATGCTGGGATAAGTTTATAATTATCAGTTAAAATTGCTAAACAATCACTAGGGCTTACAAAGAAGCTACGGCCTAAAATCATATTTCTATCGCCATCACCGTCATTTGCTGCGGCAAAGTCTGGGGCTACTTCGGAATACATCAAATCAACCAGATGTTTGGCATATATTAAGTTTGGGTCAGGGTGTAGACCGCCAAAATCTTCAAGAGGAGAACCGTTAATGACTGTGCCTTTGGGTGCGCCAAGTTCTTCTTCAAAAATCTTTTTGCCATAAGGTCCTGTTACACCATTCATGGCATCAAATATAAAACGAAAATCAGAGGTGGTTAGTTCTCTGAGTTTGTTAAAATCAAAGATTTTTTTCATCATATTGATATAATCAACGTAAGGGTCTATTATTTCGATTGTGGTGTTTTCATATTGGAAAGTTGCCAGTTTGGATAAGTCAATATCTGGACAGTTGGCTATTTTATATTCTGTAATATGTATGGTTTCATTATAAATGGCTTCACTTTCAGCGGGTTGGCATTGTCCACCTGAAGAGGTTGCGTATTTTACGCCAAAATCACCGTCAAGCCCTCCTGGGTTGTGCGATGCTGATAAAACGAATCCGCCGTCTAGTTTATTTTTTAATATGATGTGCGAACCAGCAGGGGTGGAAACAAGACCATTTTGCCCTATGTATAATTTCTTAACGTTATTGGCAATCGCAATTTTTATGATTTTTTGAATGGCAATTTTGTTGTAATATCTGCCATCGCCACCAATGAGGAATGATTTTTCTTGTAAATTGGGAATGGTGTTGAAAATGCTTTGTAAGAAATTTTCTAAATAGTTTTCTTGTGTGGCGATGTTTGTTTTTACTCGTAAACCTGCTGTTCCCATTTTTTGATTAGTAAAAGGCGTTGTTTTAATGGTTTCAATCATTTATGTTCCTCAAGTTAAAAATATTCATATATTTGGTGTTAAAGTTAAAACAAAAAGTGTGGCTTGTAAAGATTATTTATTAGCTAAAGATGAATTCTGCAAGTTTTATAATCTCTCTTTTTGCACATATATCATCATAAGTTAGGTCTTTTTTTAGTTCTGATATGGTTTTATCTTGGGCAGAGAGACCCGCTATATTTGTTGCATACGCTTTGCGACAGTTGATGGGAGGAGCTAAGCGAAATCCGCTCATCTTGGCTATTTTGGCTAGTTCTTCAGAAGGTATGCTGCTATTTTTACCATTTAGGTTATTTTCACAGATAATCCAATCTAAGGCGTGCTTTTGTTGGCAAGCTATTTTCTTTTTTAATTCCCATAAATCTGCTTTGTAGGTAGTGTTTTGCATAAAAGAGGAGATGTCTTTTTTGTTTTTGTGTAGGAGGGTGATGAATGTATTAGCTGTTGTGGCCAAACTATCAGAGGGGGAGGCAGATAAGATGACGGCATTAAAGTTATTGACTTTGTTGTAAAAATCTTCCCGTGAGATAATTCCTAATTGAGGGAGTAAGGGGAATTGCGTTTGCCGAGTGTTTAGAGTTTGGCGTAAAGGAGAATCGGCGGGTAAAACTAGTGCGGTTTTTTGCTGATTATATGCTAAAGCAAGTGCTAGCTCAAAACCAAACATTTTTTTGCCAGTTTTAGATGCGCCGTCAATGACGATAATGTGAGCGTTTATTTCAGGCATAGCTTAGCGACGTCTTGTTTGATTGTAAGCTGTTTTTGTTTTTGGGGTTTTGATAGAATTATTTATAGCACTTTTTAGGCTATTGGTGTTAATTTGAGAGTTGTTTTGAATGTGGTTAAGCGACAACTCCATCATCTTAGAGATGCTGTCATCTCTGTCTTTAACCTTTTTATGACCTAGAGTTACGGCAATAACGCGGTGGTCGCCTTGTTGGGCAGAGGTTACGATATTAAAGCCAGAGGCAGCGGTGTATCCTGTTTTCATACCGTCTGTTCCAAGCGAATCGTTTAAGAGATAATTGTGTGTTTTATAGGTCATGCCATTGTATTGAAATTCTGTTAAAGAGAAGAGATGATAATATTGTGGAAAATGGTGATATATGGCAGCAGCTAAGATAGCCAAATCTTTGGCGGTTGTTTTTTGAGCAGAGTTTGGGAGACCTGAAGCATTTTTGAAAGTGGTGCGATACATACCAAGTTTGTGTGCGGTTTTGGTCATTAGCTGTGCAAATTCGGCTTCTGATGGGCTTAGGGCTTCGGCTAAAACAGTGGCGCAGTCATTGGCAGATTTAACGATAAGAGCTTGAACTAGTGTTTTGACATCTATATAAGAACCAACAGGCATTCCGAGTTTTGAAGGAGAACGCGAGGCTGCTGTTGAAGAAACTTTTAATTTATCTGAAAATTTTAGTTTGCCTGTTTCTAATGCGTTAAAGGTGATGTAAAGGGTCATCAATTTAGTTAAAGAAGCTGGATAACGGAGGGTTTCTGCATTATCTGCATATAAGACGTTACCGCTTTGGGCATCAATGACGATTGATGATGTTCCTGCAGCGTTTGCAGAAACAGCGGAAAAACTAAGACCGAGAATGATTAGACATAACTTCTTTACTAAACACATTGAACGCGAATCCTTAATTTGTCATAAACTGTTTTATAATAAGCATGAAAAAGAAAATAAAGAGTTAATTTCATTATGTGAATATGAAAAAAGTTTTATGTGTTATGTTTTTCTTTAGTTTGTGTAAAATAGGGAGGTGAATGGTAGCTCTTTTTGCTTGTGTTTTTAGTGAATTGCGTTAATGTTTTGGGGGAGAGCTGTTGCTTGATATGTGGTGGTTTATTGGAGAAGTTATATGGGACAACCGAGTATTTTTGATTATGCAACAAGTGAATTATCGCAAGATGCGTTTATTTGCTATCTTTTAGAGTTTGGAAAAGAAGAGTATAGAAATAATTTTTTTCGAGAATATGAGATGGCGCATTGTTTTTTGGAAAAATGTGGTATTGCTAAAGAGGAGGAAATTTTAGAAATTAAGAAACAATACTTAAATATTGATGTTTTGGTTAAAACTGCTCAACATTTTTTGATTATTGAAGATAAAACAGGAACGAGTGAACATGATGACCAAATTATTCGATATGTTAAATCGTTAAAAAATTCTGCACAGTTTCCTGTCAAAGTTTGTTATTTGAAGACGATGGATTATGTTCGTGAATATAAAACCTCTGATGAAACTATATTACCTAAAGAGGACTGTTGTTCGTTAAAACGCGCGGATATGTTAGATATTTTGAAAGAGAATCGGTCGTGTAATATAATTTTTGAGAGTTTTTATAATCGACTTAATGCAGTTGATGAACGGGCAAAGGCTTGCGATGGAAAAGATATGTTTGAATGGAACAGAGAAAAATGGTTTGCTTATTTAAGTTCTGTTTTGCAAGGGCGTAACTTTAACATGGGGTGGGTTTCTAATCCTCGTGGTGGGTTTTATGCGTGCTGGTTTGATTGGTATAATAAAGGTAACGGAGAGGTTTATAAACAAATAGAGATTTTTTTTGAAGATAGTAAAACTGTTGCAGTTAAGATGTGTTTTAAATTCAGCGGATTGGGTAAACGCATTACCGATGAAAGTAAACCTTTGATAAAAGAATTACAACGCAAAGCTGTCAATATGGAGTATACTGCTTCTAATAGGTTAGGCAAAACCACAACATATGCGTTTAAATTTGCTACAAATTTGGAGGATTTGAACAACTTTATAAATACTGCGTCATAATTTGACGTGTTTGGTTGTTTAAGTGATTTTGGTTTAATGAGAGGACTATGATGACTGATAAGGATATGTCTAAAATCAAAATTGCGGTAATGGCGGAAATGACAGAAGCTTTTTATGTGGATTTTATGCCATTTCTTAGAGATGTTCAGAAAGATGTTTCTGAACTAAAGCTTGCGAAAGAAAATGCAGTTGTTATCAATCGTATCAATGAAAATTTATCTAAGGCGGTGGTTCTTTTAACTACCTTGAAAAATATCACAGATAAAGAGGGGGAACACAATGATTGATTATATAATAGATACGAATCTTGGCTCAGGTGCTATTACAAAATTTCCTCATACATTGCAGGGTTTGCTTGGTATTTTACATCATAACAAGAGGTTTTTGCGTCTTCCTCCATGGGGTAGGGATAAAACAATTTTGAATTGTGATGATAAATATGTTTATGTTCAGTCGGATAACTCTGGAAAAGTGGAGGTCTTTGACGAGATAGGATGTAAGGTTAAAGAAATTGAAAAAGTAGAATTGGTATAAGACGTAAATAGGGGAGTAATGACTATGACTACATCCAAAAAAGTAATTCGTGAAATTGTTTTAGATACTGAAACAACGGGATTTTTACCAGAAAAAGGAGAGCGTCTTGTGGAGATTGGGGCGATTGAGCTGATAAATCATGTTCCAACCGGGGTGCGATATCACCAATATATAAATCCTGAAAAAGAAATATCTGAACGAGTTATGCAAGTGCATGGATTAACCTATGATTTTTTGAAAGCGTATCCTATTTTTAAGGATATTGCACAGGACTTTTTAAAATTTATTGGTGATGACGCCAAAATTGTGGCTTATAATGCGAAGTTTGATATGAGATTTATTAATTATGAACTCAAAGAAGCTGGATATAAATGTTTTTGTGAGAGTAGGGTGGTTGATACACTAGAAATTGCTAAGGCTAAATTTCCAGAACAACGGGTTAACCTTTCTTGTCTTTGCGAAAAGTTTGGGGTTGATGATTCTGAAAGAGTTTTACATGGTGCGCTTTTAGATGCGCAACTCTTATCGGAAGTTTATATTAAATTGTTAGAATTATGAGGAGAAAGATAATTTTTTAAAAAATAGTGTTTTTTCGCTTGACTTTCAAAGTTTTTATCTGTAAAAGTGGCTATGTTTTGTGGCGGACGTAGCTCAGTTGGTAGAGCCCCGGTTTGTGGTACCGGTTGTCGTCGGTTCGAGCCCGATCGTCCGCCCCATTTGAGAAAGCCCTGTTTTTTGACGGGGCTTTTTTATTAGGGGGAAAGTTTTTTATTTTTAGCGAGTTAGCTTAATTTATGTATTCGAAAGCACGCCTTTGACCGTTGTTTTAAGAAAACAGCGAGGAATGGTATATGTATTTAAAATGTGATGCAAGGCGTGATTCAAAAGCTTCTTATTTATGGTTGCGAAACAATATTTTTTATTATAGAGTTGAATTGCCGAGAGTAAACGGCAAGCGGAGATATAAAAGGGTATCTTTGCATACGGGTAATTTTTTTGAAGCGAGGGAAAAAGTACGGATAATGAGCAATGGAAATAACTGGCCCTTTGACGATATACGCAAGCTTGTAAATGGTTTAATCTTTGAGGATTATAGTGAGCAGGGAGAGAATGTGAATCTTGTTTCAAGGTTTGGCGAGCGGCGACGTTTGTCAAAATTTAACAAGAAAAAGGATATTGAAGAATTGTTACTGTTGTCATCGTTTGCCAATAATCGGGTTGAGGTGTCATTAACGCCAGAAGACAGAAAATTGCTTGACAACGTTGCAGAGCTTATACCACAGATGTTGGAATTTTTGCAAAGGCAAGAAAAGTCGACGTTAACTGTATTTGCCCCATCTCATACGATTTTGGAAGTTTTAAACACTATGCTCCTTAAAGGTAATAACTGTAAGGCAGAGCAAACGCGCAAAAAGAATACAATTACAAAATTGCTTAATGCGGTAGAGTTAAAGCTTGAGGATGATTATTCCAAGTTTCACAGTATGGATGTTGTTAATGCTATTTCTCAACATATTGTCGGGTTGTCTGATATTAAGGGAGATTTGAAACGTAAATATATCAGATATATTAAAGAGTTGGCCGTTTGTGGTACAACTATTGAGCCTGATGTGTATAAAACGAATGTTATTCTGAATTTGCCTAAAATTGAAAAAACTAAAAAATCCGAGAAAAGACCGCATCTTCCATATACAGAAGAGCAATTAATGGAGATTTTTAACGTCAAACATACTTATTTTGCAAAACATCAGGATGCGTTTTATGTTTGTCTGGTTGCGTTGTTTACTGGAGCGAGGGCGAATGGTGCCTTGACGCTTCAATATGATGATGTTTTTGTAAAGGATGGTGTAGATTGTATATATTTTAGAGAAAATCATCCAATTAAACAGTTGAAAAATGAAGCCTCTGAACGCATTGTACCAGTTCATCCGCAATTATTAAGAGCTGGTTTTGTGGATTATATCCGCTCTAATCAAAAGAAATTAAAGGCAAAAGGAAGCGATTTTATCTTTCCAAAATGCCAGACAAGAGGAGGAAAGTATAATAACAAATATACCGAACGAGTTTTGTTTAATTATTTTAAGGATATCGGTGTTAAAATTGGTAGTAATGATGGGTTGGATTTTCACTCATTTCGTAAAAATGCCAGTATCATTATGCAAGACGCAGGTATCACACCATCTTATATTAACGATATTATCGGGTGGGAAGGTGAGGGAACAATGGAGCAGTCTTATTCCAACCATACATTGGCACAGATTAAAGAAGCAATGTCTAAATTTGAGTACGATTATTTGGAAGCAGATTTTGCGCATTGGAAAAAGATTTTTAAATTATGACATTCTCTCAATAAAACGCCTGAGTGTGCTACGTTGGACACCAAGAATTCTGGCAATCTGGGATTTTGACATGCCTT
>CAZRHI010000039.1:0-10562 GCA_964599945.1 uncultured Acetobacter sp.
GCAATCTTTACGGGAACTAATTGGCTAACCACCAAACACCAGCGTTTTGTTCAATCTTTATATGATAAAAAATACGCCACAAGCTTAAACAGCACAACAAAACTAAACAACACCCACACCAACACACCACTAAACATTGCAAAAGAGTTAGCCGACTATATTACCTATCTCTCTGAATAGAAAGCTCTTCACCGCATCGATGTAAAATCACATCAACTTCCTCAGCTAACTTCTCAGCTGATAAGTTTTGCTTTAAACAAGACAACAGTTTCTCAAAAAGAAACACAAAATCCCTATGACGAACATCTCTTTTATGTTGAAATCGAGAACAAATATATTGCAAATCACGATATGGATTCTCACCATTTTTCCACTCGCGCAATCCTACTTGCTCAACTGATGAAAAAAAAGCATCTTCCTCATTAAGTGAATCAGGCATCCAAACAGAATGATATGCACGTTGTATCTCCCGTGATAATTGCTCTTTGTCATCTAATGTTTCTTCTATAATTTCTTCATAAAATTTATCAGCAGTTCTATCCTGCAATTCTTGCTCATATTGCTCTAAAAGAGCCTTTCCTTTACAAATAATCTCATCATATACAAACACATCTTTCCCTTTGGGATTTTTCATAAATTGTTCAATACAAATCTGGTGTATCTCTTTATAGATATTTTTAACCCGTAAATATTCGTAATACATATTTCACCTCATCAATAGTTGCCCCCTCATTAAATCACACAAAAAATAAAAATCAATTATTTTTTAAACACAAACAAGAATGTCAACCATAAAAAATAACAAAATGCTTCAAAAATACAATAAAAACACAAACAAACACACAAAAACATATATCAAAAATAAAATTAAAATAATAGTTGCATTTTTAAAAACGCAATATATACTAAAGTTAAATAACAACAAAAGGAGAACAAAATGGCTTCGCTTTCAAATCGTGTCGTTTCTATTTATAACCGCAAAACAAGTATCCGTTTAGCTCCTGCTGAATGGAACGCGATTGATACAATATGCACCATAGAAAATTTAAAACGTAAAAAACTATTTGAAATGATTGACACAAACCGAGATAAAAACCTCGGGTTAACCACTTCAGTACGTTTATTTTCAATCATCTATTATCGAAACACCATTTTAAGCAAACAAAACCACTTTAGCAAAACCAAATCGCATAGCCCAGTTCTTGAAGCCATGCTCGGGATTATTTAAAAAAAAGGAAAAAAATGACAGAACTCTTTAATAAAGTAATTTTCATTGCAGATAAAAAAACAAGTATGCGACTAGCTACTGCTGAATGGGACGCGATTGATATGATATGTCATCGTGAAAATGTCAAAAGAAACAGACTAATCGAACTTATAAACGAAAGGAAAAACCCTCAAATTGGGTTAACTTGTTCTGTCAGACTCTTTACTGTTGTTTACTTTCACCAGCTCTTACTTCTCAAACAAAAAAACTACACATCAGCGTCCGAACAATCTTGTGAACCAATTTTTGAAGCGATTAACGGTATTTTATAATCTTTATTTATGTCCAAACAACTGTTCTTTCTTTTCTGCCAAACACTTGTTTCGTTTATAAATATCAACACTGCCATTTTTAACCGCGTCTGTATAATAAGCTATTTTAAAATCAATTTTCTCCATAAACAGATGAAGTTGTTTCATTTGTTCTTCAACTTTAACTTTCTGCTTTTGAAACATGGCTAACCGCTCTGCAAGCGTTGAATCCCCTGCCAAACATAATTCCATATACTTTTTAATATCTTTAAGAGGCATTCCTGTTGCTTTCAAACATTCTAAAACAAGCAACCAGTCAATATCATCTTCGCCAAACACACGCACCCCTGACGCACCTTTCTTTACAAAAGGCAACAGCCCTTCTTTATCATAATAGCGCAATGTATGAGCTGTTAATCCTAACTTTTTAGCAACTTGACCAATAGAATATCGCATTTTAATCTCCCTATACATTAAGAGTTTAAGCTCCCCCAAACAAAAGTCAACAAAAGTTTTTCGATAAAGCTCATTTCAATAAAAAAAATTTACATTTATCAAATTTTCCCTCAATTAACAAACCTCCCACCTCAAATAGTTTTTTCATAACCACACAAAAAAGCTTGATAAGTAGATTCTTCTATTCTACGATTCTAAATATAATATGAGGAAAACATAATGAGTAATAAAAACATACAACGCCTACGTTTCTTTGTTGCTCTCTTTGCAACAATCATATATGTTGCAGGTTTTTTGGGCTTTTTTTACCCCCTAAAGCTTTTTGACATTAACATTGCCCCTTTAATCCAACGTGTCTTTGTTGACATCACGATATTTAGCGGTCTCCTCCTCTTTTTAGTTTTTCTTGCTACCGCTCTTTTGGGCAGAATATATTGTTCCACCCTCTGCCCCTTAGGATTGTTCCAAGAATTAAGCTTAATTATTTTTCATCGTAAAAAGCTTCCCCAACAAAAAAACAGAGGTTTTAAATATTTCATCGCAATTCTTACCTTTGGAACGCTTTTCGCAGGAACTGCCTCTCTAATGTGCTTAATAGACCCATACACAATTTTTAGCTCAATGCTAAGTGTAACCACCTTCGGTATAAGTGCTGGTATCCTCATTATTATCCTCACAGGAATAAACGGACGCTTATTCTGCACAAATATCTGCCCTGTTGGAACATTATTAGGAGTTATCTCACGCCACGCATACAATAAAATATACATCAATACCGAAGCATGTGTCGCTTGCGGTTTATGTGCGCAAAAATGCCCCTCTGGATGTATTGATTTTAAAAACAAAACAGTAAACAACGAAACCTGTATCAAATGTTTTAAATGCCTAACCCTATGCCATAATCATGGTTTAAACTACGGACACAATATTAACAAAACAGTTCATACATCGCCAAGTTTTTCAGCTTCTCGTCGCCAATTTATCATTAAAAGCACCGCATTAGCAATTACCCTTGTTGGTGCATATAAAGCAGGAATAAAGCTAAGTTCAGACATTGCCTCAAAAGTCAAAAACATTTTACTTCCCGCAGGAGCAGGCTCAGCCGAACGTTTCGCAAACAAATGTCTAAACTGTAACTTATGTGTTGAAAATTGCCCTATGAAGATTCTCACAAAAAAAGACAGTACCTTCCCAACAATTCATATCGACTTTGGCAAAAATTATTGTTCTTATAATTGCAACAAATGCTCTGAAATCTGTCCTTCTGGTGCAATTCGTAGACAATCATTAGAAGAAAAAAGAAAAACCCAAATTGGTATCAGCACTTTTAACTACGATTCGTGCATACAATGTGGTTTGTGCGTTAGAGAGTGTCCTCGCTCAGCCATAACAAAAGAACAAGGAGATTTCCCCATTGTCGACACAGACATTTGTATCGGATGCGGAGCGTGCCAAGCGGTTTGCCCCGTATCAGCAATCAAAGTAATCCCTGTCAAAACACAAAAGATATTATCAAAATAAGGAGAAATATTATGTCATTAGGAATAAGCGAAATTATTTTAATTTTAATTGTTGTTCTCGTTCTTTTCGGTGGTAAACGCATACCCGAGCTAGCCAGAGCTTTAGGGAAAGCCTCCTATGAATATAAAAAAGCCAAAGAAACCCTACAAAACGAAGCAACAGAATTAAAAAACGCCATTGAAGATGCTGCAAAACTTGAAGAAAACAAGCAAGAAAAATAATGGAAGAAACACCCCAACAAGCTCAAAGCCTTATCACACACCTAGAAGAGCTACGCCACACAATTATTCGGTGTCTTATTGCCATATGCTTAATTCTTCCCCTAACCTTATTTTTTGCCCCTGATGTATTAGATATACTAACCAAGCATCTTATCAGCAATCTACCAATAACACTAAACTTTTTCTCCCCTATGGAAGTATTTGTTTTACAACTCAAAATTTCCCTTGTACTAGACATTCTTATCTGTTTTCCATACATCGCCAAACAGTTATGGAATTTCATACTCCCTGCACTTTATGATAATGAACGGCGGTTCATAAAAACTATCGTCCTAACCTCAAGCTCCTTATTCATCATTGGAGTAATATTCTGCCTATTTTTTATTCTCCCCCCTCTAATTCGATTCGGAACAAATTTTGCCACAACTCAAATAAATGCTGTTTTAGGCATATCAAACATCATAAGCCTCAGCTTACACTTATCCATTGTTTTTGGAATAATGTTTCAATTCCCACTAATAACCTATTCTCTTATTCGCGCAAATATAATCTCATACAATACCGCAAAAACCAAACGCCCTTATATATTCACATTTATACTAATAATATCGGCCCTCTTAACCCCTCCAGATATTGTTAGCCAACTTTTACTAACTTTTCCCACTTACATTCTTTTTGAATTAGGATTATATTTTTCAAAAAATAATCCCCACCCCAAAAAAGAACTTGACTTAGAGTAACCTCTAAAACTTATATTACCCTTGTATTAAACATATAAAGGAGAAATTATATGAAAAAATTATTGAACTTTGCTGCAATTCTGACAGCTCTAACAGTTTTACTCAATCCAGCATATGCTGAAGAAAAAAAGGAAAATACAATGCCCGAAAATCCTAAAATCTTAATCGCATATTATTCATGGTCTGGTAACACCAAAGAAGTCGCAGAAGCTATCGCAGAAAAAACTGGTGGAACTCTTTTCCGTATAGAAACAGTGCAATCCTACCCCGAAGAATATCGTGCAACAACCGAACAAGCAAAAAAAGAGATTAACGCAGATTTCCGACCAGAATTAAAAGACAAAGTTGCAGACATTGCTCAATACGATGTCATTTTCATCGGCTCGCCAAACTGGTGGGGAACAATCGCTCCAGCCGTTAGCACATTTTTGAGTTCTTATAATCTCAAAGGCAAAAAAGTTATTCCATTCATCACCCATGGTGGTGGCGGTGTTCAAAACACAATCAAAGACTTAACCGCTCAATGCATAGATTGCGATGTCTATGCTGATGGTTGGGTTGGTTATAGTAGCCGAACTTTTGGCATAAGTGGTTGGCTTAAAGATGCAGGATTTAAAAAATAAAACAAACCATAACTTAAAGCTCTATCAGTAGATAGAGCTTTTTTTACATTTAATCTTCCAAACCTAAAAAAAAGAATTATATACTAAACATCACCATAACAGAAAGGATAAAAACAATGCACAATGAAAACAATAAAATATTAGCCTCAATCTTTCTCGCCATAGGTTTATTTGCCACTGGCTTTTTCCCTGGGTATTATTACTACAAAGCCAAAACAAACAACAATACCGTAAGCGTTAAAGGTTTAGCAGAAATGAACGTTACCGCAGACCTCGCTATATGGAAATTAAAAATCGTAAACACAGGCAACGAACTAATTCCTGCCCAACAACAGATCTCTGAACAATCCGTCGAAATCAACTCTTTTTTACAAGAACAAGGTTTTACCCCTTCAGAAATCACCGTTGAACGCATAGAAACAAATGACCTCATGGCCACTCCATATCGCGGAAATGACGCAAGTTCTTCTCGGTTTATCCTTTCTCAAACAATTACTGTTAAAAGCAATAATGTCGCATTAGTAGAACAATCTCTCCGCAAGACAGATTCACTCATCGCCAAAGGCATCATTTTTGACACATCATATAATGATCCCGTTTCATACATTTTCACAAAACTAAACGAAGTCAAACCACAAATGCTTGAACAAGCCACCTTAAATGCCAAAAAAGCCGCAACCGAGTTTGCTAAAAACTCTGGCAGTAAAGTTGGAAAGATACACCGAGCAAATCAAGGTGTTTTCTCTATTCTTCCGCGTGAGCAAACAGCAAATAGCTTCGAAGCTCAACAAATCGAAAAAACAATTCGCGTCGTTTCAACTATTGAATATTGGCTTGAGTAAACAAAGCTATCCATTCTGCATTGTCCAACTTCAATGGACAATGCAGAACAAGAAAAGTATTTTATTGTATAAGTTGCGTCCC
Organism: uncultured Acetobacter sp.; assembly: GCA_964599945.1. Lineage (GTDB taxonomy): Bacteria > Pseudomonadota > Alphaproteobacteria > RF32 > CAG-239 > CAG-267. The sequence continues at coordinate 6,004 of CAZRHI010000039.1, forward strand.
AATTTCCGTCCCCCCCCATTCAATAACGGTAAATCCATTTCGCTTCAGCGTTGCGTGCAAAACTTGTTCTGGCACATCAATCGGCTTCTCCAAGCTCTTAAACGCCATCAATACACGAATAACTGTATCCGCCTTTGGTGTAATCTCAAGCGGCATAATCTCATTTTGCTCGTCAATCGAAACAAAATGAATAAAGGTATACGGTGCACTCTCAAGCTTCGGCAACCAATAAATAATAAACTCGTTAGCTTCGCGTTCATTTAAGCCAAGCTTTGCAAGTTTATCTTCCAAAAATGGAACAACATCATCTTTTGCCACTACAAACCCGTCTTCATATTGCGGAAGGTCAGCATCTTTCCCCTCCCAATATAGAGAGTAATAATACCGTCCCGTCGTAACATCAAATAAATCACCATTTGGCTCTGCTCGAACCGTCCACCCATCAACATACTTTGGATACGTATGCGATAGCTTTTCTGGTGCCCCGAGTTTAACTGACACATCAGTTGTATCTGTCGGATAAAGATAGATGATAGGTTTCATCAGACCTCCACTTGAACAAAGAGTGCGATATTTACAAAAAGTAATTCCCAATGATTGCTTCATAACATATTGCACTGGCAGAAAAACAGCAAAACAGATAATGCCAGACAAAATAAAGCACAATGCAATTTTTATAAATTCTGGCGTTTTGCTGAAAATAGTAGATAAAAATCCTTTTCATCTTTATGTTTATATGCTTTAACTTTTCTGTGAAAACGTGTAAAAAGCCATAAAGTAGATAAAAATAAAATTGTTACTGCTGCAGAACTTTCTGTCCGATTTGAATATCTTCCATACTGCATTATCATAATATCAGGAACTCGAACACAAACATGATGAAATGCATCATAAACCAAATTGAGTTCAAGAGAAGCAAAAATCAGAAAAACACCTATTAACACAAAAATAACAGTCCAAACAAACCAATCCCGTATAGTAAAAAGCACAGATTTAAGAGTTATGTTTTTAAAGGAAAAGTTATTCCTAATAAACCAAAGAGGAAAAGTATATGAAAGTAATAAAAGAAACAAAGATAAACTTTTCATATCAACATCGGCTAAATAATTGACAAATACCAACCCTATAAAAGCAAAAAAAATGTTTTTCGATTTAAGCCCTAAAAAAGTATCTTTAACTTCATGATCACTCACCTCGGAAGTAGCGTTTTCTTCAGTCACAGTTGTTTCTGGTTTGGTTTCATCCATAGTCGTTCCCTAAATAAAATACATTGACCAACGTATACGACGCATTCCTTAAAATCAAATTAAACAATCCCTTGCTATTTCAAAAGTTCACTACAATTAAAGGCTAAAAAACTTATCAATACTTCCGCATAATCTCAGCAAGCATCACTCCCCATTCTTTAGCACCCGCGTTCAAATCCTCAAATTCATCATCGCGAATTTCTATCAATCCGTAATCAAGCCCTTTTCTTTCACCACAAACAACCACCGCACCAGTATTATATTGGCGCAAATCATATGGAACATTCTCTCCCACATTTTTAGCCCCATTGGAAAGATTTTGATAAAGATATTCCGCAAACTTCACTGGTTTATGATACAAAATCCCTGCCTGCCATGGACGATAACTCCCCCCTCTAAGCTGTGGAGTAAAGCTATGAATAGAAAAAATAACTGGTTTAACCCCTTTTTTTATCTGCTCATCAATATATGAATGAAGTGCTTCATAATAAGGGTTAAAAAAAGTTTCAATTCTTTTCTTTTTCTCAGCCTCAGATAAATTAAGATTATGCGGAATGAGAGTTTTATCGCTTTCCTCTAAAATAAGCTCCTCATCATCTGCGCTTCTGTTCAAATCAATCAATAAACGAGAATATTTACCCAAAAAAGCTGCGCATCCCAATTCTTTAGCAATAAACCGACATACCTCTGCCGCTCCTTTATCTCTTGCTATATGCCGATTCAGGTCAACCTCAGAAAGCCCAAGATTTTGATACTCTTCTGGAATCTTTGCTGACGCGTGTTCACAAGTCAAAATAAAACGACTATTACTAACTGCTGGAATAAACTCAAACATTTTATCTAACATAACCCATAACCTCCCTTAATTTTTTAACATAACTCGGATTGACATACGGCAGTTTTTTTGTTTCCGTTAATGCATGCATAACCAAACGTGAATATGTTTGTTCACCTTCAACAACTTCTTTTGAAACATTTCTACGCATTGGACTATATGTATCATATGCCACTTGATAATAATACGGCAAACTATGCTGAACAGTCTTATCATCTGACTGGCAATTATTATACCAATTATATTTATTAAGCAACAAACGATTTACATGTTGTGGAGCATTTTCCACCGCCGAATTAACAAACTCTCTATTAAACTGTAAAAAAGCCTCCACAAATCGTTTATTAAAATTCGCATTCATAAATCGCATTTCGACCGTTTTATCTGGCAAAATATTCAATGTTTTATATTTATGCCCAAAGGCAGACATCTCCTCTAATTGTTTTTTATCTTCACACAAATCAACCATCACACAAAGGAAAGGATAATCTCTTTGACCATTCTCACTCAAATTTCGACTAATATAAGTCGCATATAAAAGCTTATTATCACGACGCTCAGGAGCAGCAAAAGCCCCCACAATCTCAGCCTCATGACGCATCATTCTTTTAACTAACCTTTTATATGTGTCTAATGTAAACCCTTCTGCGGATAAATGTTGATGCAACGAACAGTGAACATTAACATGTCCATCTTCAAATGAATCCATAATTTTCAAACAACGCTGTTCATCTTCCTTGCTTCTCATCACCGCACTAGCATATTCCACTGCAGCCAAATTATTATAACGTGTCAAACTTTCATCGCGCATAATAACACCAGCAGATTCTCTATCCATATACACCGAGCTATCTTTATTAGATGAGTACAGCTTTTTCCAATCATTTTTGGCTTTAAGATAGTCAATTAGTTTACCATAATCCCCATATTCCTCAGGAACATAAAATTCTAGTTCAAACCCACACGGCAAATACCCTCTTTGCAGAGGCACACCTTTCTCTTCCACCTGAAACATATCTTTCAAACTATCGTTTTCTACACCATTTTGATATTCACCAAATATCCGATTTTTCAAATCTCGTAGCTGGCGCATACTTTTTTGACGGTTTTCAAAATTATACTCACCCTCATATAAATACCCTTGTGTTACATTTGCACGCAAATACACATCAGCAACATATAACGCTTTCCGATAAACATCATCTCCTTGCACAATCTCAGAATAGTTTTGTTTCAAATTCTGCAAAATATCACAACCAATCATCAATCCATGCTGATTTGAATAAGGCATATTCGGCTTAATAAACCAATGTCCAAATTCTCGTTCATGGTCTTCTGGTTTAGCAAAACTATACATAAATTGCCTAAAATCAAAACCAAAAGCCTCAACCCCATTTAACAATGCCGTCAATCTATGTTCATTTCCATCTAAAAAACGAGATGTTTTAAGCAAACTAAGTTGAGGTTTATCATTATTATACCCCTCAACATTTTCTATAACTTCATCAACAAACTCTGCAAATTTTGCCTGTCCTTTATCTCCGTATGTCTTATGAAAATGAGTCAATAAGCCAGCAAACGGTGCAAGCATATTATCAACATGCCAATCATAATAAAATTGCTTAAAATTAGTACCACCTACTTTTTCAAAATAACGACTAAACTCTTGTTTAACATCTTCAACCACAGTTTCCATATTATTTGTCATTTTTTTATTCCTGATTTCTAAAGTTTTATACAATTAACAACATTACTAAAGTGTGTGGGTACTCGCTCCCTCTGAGTACCCACACTTTAATCACTAGACCAAAATACTCAGAGGCTGATAATCTGGAATAAAATCAAAATAACGGAAATACGCAAAGCCAAAAGAGTGCTACTTTTAGCACTTCTTACAAAAAATAAATTTTGACTTTGTACAAACATATTCTTCCTTTTTTCAAACTTAACTTGAACATAATACATCTCACACAAAATTTGTCAACATTTTATTTAGCATAAAAAAAGACATTGGTTTTCACCAAATGTCTTTTAATCTTAGACTTTAAGCCTTTTTCCGATAAAACGCTAACGCTTCATCAAAAGATGTTCCTTTTTCAAACTTATGCAAAATTTCTTCATTTTGCATAGAAAGATCAGTTTTCTTCAAGTACATAGCCGTCAGTAAAGCTTTTTTGCGATTATATTTACACATCAAAGCTACCACCTTACCCTCACCTGTGCTGAGTGGCACAAACAGCTCTTCTGTCTCCTTGTAACAAAACGCCTCTTTCCGAAGAAAATAAATCTCCTGTCTGCCAACAATGTTACCATAAAAACCATTATCGCGCTCCAGAGCATAAAAACTCCCCAAAAAAGAATTATCATCGCGATCATATAGGCTATAAAGCCTAATATCCATCACTTTCGCCACCTCTGCATGTAATGAACAAGAAGCGATTGCCATCAACAGTGGTTCCAGTAAATCCTTTGGATGC
>CAZRHI010000040.1:0-10397 GCA_964599945.1 uncultured Acetobacter sp.
AGCAGGATAGAGCAACAGCCTTCTAAGCTGTGGGTCAGGCGTTCGAATCGCCTCGGGCGTACCATCTTTTTTTGCAAGGAAACCTAATGTTTACCCCCCCCGCATTTTGTCATAACTTTTGTCAAATATCTCCGTTTAGAATTTAATAACCTTATTATTCGGCTTTTCTTCAAAAAGCCACAAATGAATAAACAATATTATGTTTCCGCTTGTTTGATTTTCAAAAATGAAGCCAAATATCTAAAAGAATGGATAGAATATCATCTCATTGTTGGGTTTGACCATTTTTACTTGTATAATAACTTCTCTGAAGACAACTATAAAGAAGTCCTAAAACCATATATAGACAAAGACCTCGTAACCCTCATTGACTGGCCAGAAAAACCTGGGCAAATGAGTGCATATAAACATTGCCTAAAAACATACAGTTCTCAAAGTGATTGGATAGCGTTTATAGATACAGATGAATTCGCCCTCCCTATAAAGCACAATAATCTCAAAAACTGGCTCAAAAAATATGAAAAATTCCCCTGTGTAATGGGCTTCTGGCGTAATTTCAGCTCTGGAGGCATCATCGCCGAAAATCCAAACATACCAATAATCGAACAATTTACATCATGTATGGGATACGCCAGCCCCAAATCTTTTATTAACACACATTACACAAAAAACATCACTTCGTTTAACATCGCACATTACGCTCGCTACAAGTTTTTTAACAAAATTTGTCCCGAAAACGCCGCTTTTTTCTGTGGTCTAAGCAAAACGATTAAAACCCCAGAGTTTCAATTTAATCACTATTATTGCAAAAGCTACGAATACTACAAAAATAAAAAAATCCCAGGTGGCAGTGTTCATAAATGCAACGATAAATATGACTTTAGCAAATTTTATGAAATAGACCAACAAGGCATCTACAAAGACTACACCATATACAAATATTTAACCAAACTCAAAACTTTTGACCTTGACACATACCATAGTAATTAAACACTCAGTAAACAGCAAAACCAAATAGCATACAAAAAATCCCCCTCGCACAAACGAGAGGGACTTCCTCCTCCTTAATACTTAGTTTGCAGAAGATGAGCTTGAGCTTTTAGATTTTCTGCTTGCTTTGCGTTGAGAGCCAGCAGAAGAAGACGATGAACGACCACGGCTAGACATAGAAGAAGATTTTTTGCTATGGCTTGCACTCATGCTCTTTAATTCGTCAATTTGACTTTGCAAATTATCAATACAATCAGACATAGTCTTTCTCCTTTTATTTTGTTTAAGAAACACCGAAGATATAACGACCGAAAAATTGATTGCCAACGTTTTATAAACGCTTTTATATGTAAGCTATGGCTTTCCCCCCACTTTGGTATATTATAGATAGCGTTTGGGGTGTGCTTTATACGTCCCAAGAAAGTGGATACTTTCAGAATAAAACTTCAGTTCTTCATAAGCAAGCTTAAATGCCTCAGATTCAGGATGAGCCTCAATCTCCACATAAAATTGCGCAGAAATAAAATTCCCCCCCACAACATAACTTTCAATTTTGGTGATGTTTACACCATTGGTTGCAAACCCTCCCAATGCTTTATATAACGAAGCAGGAATATTTTTAACCTTAAACACCAACGAGGTAACAAACTTTGCGCCATCGTCTTTAGGCAAAGCTTGCTGTTTGCTCATAATTAGAAAGCGTGTGGTGTTGTTACTATCGTTTTCAATATTTGAAGCCAACACTTTTAAGCCATAAATTTCTCCTGCAAGTTTGGAGGCAATCGCTGCACGCGTCTTATCTTGTTTTTCAATAATATGTTCGCAAGACTTAGCCGTATCAATCCTTGTTAATGCCTTAATGTGATGCGCTTTCAAAAATTCTGAACACTGCGCCAGAGCTTGAGGATGAGAGGCTGCCGTTTCAATATGTTCAAGCTCTGCATCAACAAGTCCAAGAAGTTGATGTTCAACCCTCAAAAAGTGTTCACCAACAATAGTTAAATTAGTTTGAGGCAAAAGAAAATGCACATCGGTTACCCTCCCTGCGTTAGAATTTTCAACTGGAATAACCGCAAAATCCGCCACACCATTAGCAACAAGTTCCATCGCCTGCTCAAAAGTATCCGAAGCGATATACTCACATTGAGGAAATAACTCTTGGCAAGCAATGTGTGAATACGCGCCAGCAACGCCCTGAAATGTTATCTTTTGCATCGTGTTTCCTTTGCTCTTAATTAAAACGCTTAAAGCCTATACTTTAAATCGTATAATTGTCAAGAGGCGTTATGCGAGAGATTATTTAAAAAAATATGTCGATTTGTATTGGCTTTTGTCTATTTTTGTAGTATATATAAATTGTTCAAGAGTTATGATCATATTTTTTAAACCAAAAAATCCCAAAAAATGGAAACAAAAAATTTTCCCGTAGTGAAAGTCGTTATCGGTTCAATCATCGGCATCTTCGCCATCGCACTCCTCTTCTCCGCATTCTATCAGGTAGACCCAGGGTATCGCGGAATCAAGGTAACCCTCGGAGAGGTTGAAGAGGTCTCTCTGCCCAACGGCGTCGGCATCAAATGGCCCTTCGTGTCAAAGGTCATCCAGATGAACGTTCAGACGCAGGCGTTCACCGACAGTACCACTTCGTACACGTCAGATGTTCAGCCAGCAGCTCTAAAGTACACGTTCACCTACGACCTAAACCCTCGAAATGTGCATATGCTGTATGAAAACATCGGCATGGCATATGAGAGCAAAAAGATCACGCCAGTCCTGAATGATGTCCTCAAAGATGTCATCGGTCGCTGGCAAGCCCAAGAATTGGTGGCAAACCGCGACAAAGCCCGTGTTGAGATTCTCGAAGCCTTGAAAACACGTATTGACAACACTTATTTTCAGAACTTAACTTTCCAAATTGTTGACTTGGACTATTCCGATCAGTTTGAGAAAGCAATCGAAAATAAAGTCATCGCCGAGCAACGCGCTCAAGAAGCTGTGAACAACACAAAGCGGATCAAAGAAGAGGCCGACCAGAAAGTAATTTCCGCCAAAGCAGACGCCGAAGCAATGGAGATTAAATCTCAAGCCCTCGCCCGCAACAAAGGTCTGACCGAATACGAGGCAGTTCAGAAATGGGATGGCAAACTGCCCCAATACATGATGGGCAATTCTGTGCCACTCCTTAACTTAAACGCCAAGTAACGTTTCCAAGAAAAAAAGAGTTCCAATCGGAGCTCTTTTTTTGTGTGTATGCTAGAGGCTATTAACTCTAAATTAAGCATCGTTATATACCTTAGAATTATATTTAAATACAAAGACTTATAGAGGTACATTATGGACACACAAGACAAGGAAAAATTAAATAACGCAATACAGCATCAGGACAATGAATTAGCTAAAGAGATTATTGATAAATATGATGCGACCGAATTGAGTGAGAGTAATGAGAACTCCCTTTCAGATAATTTTTTAATGCGAGCGATTGATAGAGGAAGCGACGAAATTGCCCTAATGTTAATTGACAAAGGCGTCGATGTTCATGCAGTAAACATAAAAGGAGAAACAGCCATAGAAAGGCTCACCCCTTCTACAAATCATTTGGGAGAATTATTAGCGCAAAAATTATATGATGCAGGAGCAGAAAAAACTAATTACTTCTACCCTAAAATGACCCCTTTGATGCAGGCTATTAAATTTGGGAATAGTGAAGAAGCTAAACATTTAATTGCTGAAGGCGCAGGAGTTAATGACATGGATACTAGAGGAAATCCCGTCTGGAAATACGCACTTGATGCGAAAAATGTTGAAATTTTTAAAGAGTTAATAAATAGCGGAATTGATTTGAATGTACCACTCAAAGACGGACAGGCGGAGGGGTTAACTGCATTAACTTATGCTCTCAACCCCATACTAATGCGAGGAAAAAATGAAGAATTTGCAAATCTATGTTTGGATGCTAAGGTAGATGTTAATATCGGAAAAAAAAGTGGTAACTGTGCATTAGGTTTGGCGCGTAATTATCCCAATCTAGTTCGGCGATTGATAGAGGAAGGTGCAGAAGTTGACAACTCTCCTGGAAGACGTTTATTTATAATTGCGCCAGTTGAAACAATGTCTTTGCTCATCGATGCTGGGTGGAATATTAACAAACCTACAATTATTGGCAACAAAGAAATGTTGCCAATACACGCTGCAAGTTATGAGCAAAACATTGAAACCGTTGCTTTTTTACAAAGCAAAGGTGCTAATATCAATGCTTGTGATAATGAAGGGCATCCTCCATTGTTTTATTCTGTACAATCAATCAAAGATTTGAAACAGAAATATTCATTTCCAAATCCTCCCGCCCCTTCTCCCGAATTTGTTCAACAGTTAATAGAGCATGGAGCAAAAGTTACACCTGAAATTTTAAAAGTGGCAAAAGATAAAGAAATTCAAGCGATTCTAAAAAACGCACTAAAAAAAGATAAAGAAGCTCTAAAACAGCAAATGAAAAATCAGAAAAAAGTTTCTACCTTTGAACAAGAAAGAAAAGAAACTAACTTGCGTGAAGAAAATAAATCAATGCAACAATCAAATGAGCCTGTTAAACAGAAAGAATTTGTAAATTCTACGATACCGCTGAAGCGAGATGTTTTTGAGCATGATTAACCATTAAGCAACTAGTTCGCTGTGTATTTCTAAAAAAAGAGTTCCAATCGGAGCTCTTTTTTTGTTGCAATTTAAAAGAATTAGAGTATAATATACCTCACTAAAAAATTATTATAAACAAAAAATAAATCATTATGAAAAAACTAAAACAATTATGCTTATTAGCATTGTTGGTGCTGTTTTCAGCTTCATGCTCGCGAATAGTTCATCCAGATTATGAACTAATGGCAACTGGTAAAATAATCACCATAGACACCAGAAACCAGTGTCTTGCTATCCATTCAGAAGAAACAGGTTCCTCAACATGGTTTGTTTCCAGACCAAATGTAGATAACCTCTCCCTCTATGGGCTTCACTACTCAGAAGCTCTTACCTATGACGACGTTGTAAACATCTATCGTCATGGAACAGAGTTTATCGTTACCAAATACAACATTGATGACGCCAAAGCCGTAAATAGCGCGTTATGCGACTATTACTGGAAAAACCTAAAAAACCATTGGCTTGAGCTTATCATTATTCTAGGTATCGTCGCTTGTGTAGTCTGTTATTGTGAAGATGTATTTACAGTCCTAATGGTCATTGCTGTCGGCTGTTGCTCAATGCTCTTCATCACGAACACTGGTAGCACTTTATCACCAGTTGGCAATGGCAATATCATACGAATTACGGATACCTATGTCATACTAGATAATGCCTTGTCTGTGCCATACGCAACATTAGACGACATCGCCAATAAAACCCCCGTAGAACTTGGTAACAAAGTATGGCTTTATAGCTATACAATGAGCAACGTAAAAACCGAGCAAATCTTTTTTAGCACACACAAGCTAGATGATAATGTGCTAAAAAAATCTCAGATTTACCCAGAAAACTTGCTAATGACGTTAGTATTGTTCTGGACTCTCACACTCCTTGCGCAAATACCATTGTATTATCTGGAGAAACACCGAGAAAAAAGAACTCCCCCCCAATGCTAAAACAAAACACCCTCATTATTCAGAGGGTGTTTTTTTATGCCCCAAGCTCCAAAGGCAAATAAACCTTAAATGTTGTAACCCCCTCCTCAGAGGTAATGACAATATTTCCCCGATGTCGTTTAATAATCTGTGAAGCAATCGCCAACCCCAAACCTGTTCCTTTAATATTTTTATTTTTGTGCTGTTGCAGGCGATAAAAACGCTCTGTCAATCGTTCAAGCTCCGCAGGAGCAATCGTTACCCCCTCGTTTGTAATGCTAATTTCAATCGCCCCACCAGAAGCAACATCATAATATTGATGCAAAGGAATACTTTCAACCTTACGTGTCATCACTCGAACAACTGTGCCAGCCGTCGCATATTTAACCGCATTGTCTAACAAGTTTTGTAACACTTGTCTAATCTGGCTTTCATCTGCCGTAATCTGCGGTAGGCGCACAAATTTTGTTTTAAGCTCAAGCCCCTGCTCTTTTATTTTAAGTTCTAGCGCATTGCTAATCTCTCGAATAATCTCATTAATATTAACTTTATCTTGTGGCAACGTATTAACCGTTAGCTCAATCTTAGAAAGCGAGAGCAAATTTTCAATCAACGCAGACATATACGCCGTCTGCTCTCCCATCACTTTTAAAAACTTTTCTCGCGCTTTTTCATCGTCTTTGGCTGTGGTTTGCAACGTTTCCACAAACCCCGAAATAATAGACAAAGGCGTCCGCAACTCATGGCTCGCGTTTGCCACAAAATCTTGTTGCATCTGTTCAAACTTTAAGGCTTTATCTAAGTCATAAAACGAGCTAACCGCCACAATCTCACCTTTCGCAAACCACGGAAGCGTAGAAATTCGCACATAAAATTTTGGCTTGTTTTTAAGCTTTGCTAAACACACATTCAAATCTGCCCGTCTGGTTTTCTGCCCCAAAACCAAGGTCAACGCTTCATCAAACTTCACATCATCAACAAAATTCGTAACTTCTTTGTTATTCAAATCTGACGAAAATAACGTTCGCGCTGCCAAGTTTGCCCCGATGACAATCCCTTTTTGGTTAATCATCACCAGAGGGTCTGGCAACGTGTCTAACACTGCCGCGTCAGAAAGCGTGCGATTCTCAAGTGTTTCGGCTTTATCAATCCAAAACTTGTGCATCGAGTTTATCGCTTCGGTTAAATCTCGGGTTTCTTTTTCAGTCATATTTTCTAACATTTTTTCTTCCGAAATGTCTGAAGCAAGTGTCTGAATATATTTTTTTACTTTTTGCAACTCCACCGAGATCGGCATCAAAAAAACCGTGTTAAAAAACAACACACACACATAAGACATTGTCGCTAGCAACGGAGGTAAAATATCAAACAATCCAAAAATAAGAAAAATCAACCCCGCAGGAATTGATAAAATTAACACACGCAACGAAAAACCCGAATCTTTATCAATTCCCAAAAACTCTTTATCTTGATTTAGCATTAGTATATCTCTAAAATTATCATGGACTAACAAATATAAAAGAGTATAGTAAACTGAAGTTTAGAATTAGTTAATTTTTAAGGAACGCCGATGAACGATGACACCGCCTCTTTAACACCAGAAGCCCCAATCAACACCTCTGGCATGGCCTCATTCAAAGATACCGAAAATATGAAGCTCACCCCAGCCATGAGCCAATATCTAGAAATCAAACGCCAACATTCAGATTTTTTGATATTTTACCGTATGGGAGATTTTTACGAGCTGTTTTTTGAAGACGCGATAACCGTATCTGGTGCTTTAGGACTAGCCTTAACCAGCCGCAACAAAAACGCTGAAAATGGCCCAGCAATTCCCATGTGTGGTGTTCCGTTTCATGCCTACGAAATCCACATGGCAAAGCTAATCAAACTGGGCTACAAAGTCGCAATCTGCGAACAAATGGAAGACCCCGCAGAAGCTAAAAAACGAGGCTATAAAGCCATTGTTAGAAGAGAAGTCGTACGTCTTGTTACCCCAGGAACATTAACAGAAGATTCCTTACTTGAAGCCAAGCGCAATAACTACATCGCCTCAGCCCATATCCGCGCCAAAGAAATTGGCCTAGCATGGCTAGATATATCAACTGGAAATTTTTACACACAACTCCTCCACATTACCAACATTCCAGCCCACACCATACTTTCAAACGCTCTTGCTCGCCTAAACCCTGTGGAAGTGTTGTTTGATAACGCGCTTTTAGAGCAACCCAAATTTTATGAACTTTTTAGCGAATACCGCAACCAATTAACCATACGCCCCCAAGCTTTGTTTAACATTGAAAGTGCAACCAACACCCTAAAAAAAGCTTATAAAGTAAATTCCATGGAAGTATTTGGCGATTTCTCCAAACACGAGTTAATCGCTGCAGGAGTGTTGCTTGAATATGTCGAAACCACCCAACGCGGACATTTCCCTCGTTTAGCCCCTCTGGTTCACATTGTCGGCAAAGATTATATGGAAATAGACCAAACCACACGCCGAAGCCTAGAGCTAATCTCTCCAAACAATCCAGACGGCATAAGCCTGCTTAAAGTGATTGATAAAACCCTAACCAACGTTGGCGGACGAATGTTAGCCGAACGTTTAAGCGCACCTTTAATTGACCCACGCAAAATCAACGACCGCCTAGATGCCGTATCTTTTTTTATTGATAACCCAGATGTTCGTTATGAAATTCGCGAAGCCTTACGGCAATGTTTGGATATGGAACGCGCCGTCCAAAGATTAAGCCTCGGACAAGGTGGCCCTCGAGAGTTATATGATCTAGCAGAAACCCTAAAAATCATTCCACGCATTCAAACCGCAATCACCCTCTTTGCCACACATCAACACGATAGTTTCTACGCCCTCCCCCCAAAATCTTTGCAAGAATTAGCCGAAGGTTTTTTTGATCACTCACTCTTAGCTGAAAACATCTCTAATCTTTTGCTAACCGAAAGAAAAGACCTCCCAGCTTTAGCAAGAAACGGAAATTTTATCCGCTCAGGAGCTCACGCTCCACTAGATTATTTGCGTGGCATAAAAGAAGAACACAAACTCCGCTGTCAAGAACTCCAGCAAAAATATATTGATGAAACGGGCGTTTCCACTCTTCGGGTAAAAAACAACTCAATCATCGGCTATTATGTCGAAGTTCCTTCAAAATCTGCCGATGTATTGCTAGAAAACAAAAAATTCATTCACCGTCAATCTGTGCTAAACGCCATACGTTTCACCACCATAGAGCTAACTGAGCTTGAAACAGAAGTAAACTCTGCCGAAGAGCGCGCCATAGAAATGGAGCAAGAATTATTCACCGAGCTAACCGAACACGCCATAGCACAAGCCAATGCGATATGCCGTACAGCAGAGCGAATTGGAACAATAGACATTGCCGCAGCACTTGCCGAACTAGCTTGTGAATACAACTACGTTCGCCCCGTGGTAGATGATAGCCTAGATTTTGAGGTTAAAGACGGACGCCACCCTGTTGTGGAATATGTCATGAAAAAAAATGGCTCAGGGTCATTTGTTGGCAATAACTGCACCTTAAATGCCGAAGATAACAAAATATGGTTGCTAACTGGTCCAAACATGGCTGGTAAATCGACATTTTTGCGTCAAAACGCACTCATCACCATTTTAGCGCAAATGGGGTCTTATGTTCCAGCCCAAAGTGCCAAAATAGGCATAGCCAACAAAATATTCTCACGCGTGGGTGCAAATGACGACCTTGCCCGAGGGCAATCAACTTTTATGGTAGAGATGATAGAAACCGCCTCCATCTTAAACCGAGCTGATGAACGTTCTTTTGTCATCTTAGATGAGATTGGTCGAGGCACCGCCACATTTGACGGTTTATCAATCGCATGGGCAGTTGTGGAACAACTGGCAGAGGTAAACAAATGTCGCACCATTTTTGCCACCCACTATCACGAACTAACCAAACTAAACAACAATCTCAAGGGGCTTACCCTACACAGTATGAAAATCCAAGAATTTAATGAAGATATAATTTTCATGCACGAGGTAATCAACGGCGCGGCAGATCGTTCTTATGGTATCCATGTGGCAAAGCTCGCTGGTCTACCAAAGCTATGTATCAAACGAGCCGAACAGGTTTTACACCTATTAGAAGAGGAAAAGCAAAACAAGATTTTAACTAATGTGGAAGAGGAATTACCTTTATTCAGCACATTAAAGCAGAGTTTGAAAGAAGAACCTAAAGAACAACACAAAAGCAAAATAGAAGAAGAACTACACACTTTAGATATTGATAACCTCTCCCCTCGTGAAGCATTAGCTAAGCTTTATGAGTTAAAAGAAAAATTAGGAGAATAAAACAAGCACCCCATAAGGGGTGCTTTCTAAACTTTATGCTTGCGGTGTTTTTTCTTCTTTCACCTCCACCAAAGAAATCTCAATTTTTTTACCAAAATATCTTAGCAAATGCGCCACAGCATACCAATTAAATTTGCGCCGAGCCATCTCCACCATCTCAATTTTATAGGGTGGAACATCAATTTTATGACTCAATTCTTGCAAAGAAATCCGCTTATTTACTCGCTCGTTCATCAATAATGCCCCGATTTGCCGTTTCACATCATTACACAGCCTATCGCCATTCATAATATACGCTTTTTCTTCTTCTAATGTTTCAAACATGATTTAAACTCCTTTTAAAAAAATTAAAAACAAAACTGGCGCGGAGTAATCCAGCGCCAGGGAGTTCAACAATCACCAGTAATGACTCTTATGGTCTTCAATATATAACCATAAGCTCCCTGACTTTAATC
>CAZRHI010000041.1:0-10307 GCA_964599945.1 uncultured Acetobacter sp.
AACTCTATCACATCTTCCCTCCCCTGTCTACTCACCCTTTCGGCTATTTGGGATAGACAATAGATATATTATTTCATTGATTCTATTTAAATTTTGTATTTTTTATCTTGCATACCACTCAAAAATGTGATATATTAAGTTTAAATTAAGAATAAAAAGAAAACTCCCTATATATATTCTGCCTTAACAAACCTTACACCGTCAATCTCCCACTTGGCGGTGTTTTTTTATTTTGGATTTGAGGAACACCTAATTATATATAGTATTAGTGGGTTTGTTTGTTGTTTTCATGAAATAAGCCTCTACCTTTTAGATTCGATTACTTTTATACCCTTATTTCATCTTGTCTATATGATAACTTATCTTTTTTGTTGGAAAAATAGAATCGTGTATATAGAATCCGTTTATTATTAAAGGAGAAACAAAATGACTATTTTATTTATTGAATACCCTAAATGCTCGACTTGTCAAAAAGCAAGAAAATGGCTCATTGAACACAATATTGACTTCGACTCCAGAAACATTGTTGAAGAGAATCCGACCGCGAACGAATTAAGACATTGGCTTACTCTTACTGACGCACCTCTTAAAAACTTTTTTAATACTAGCGGATTACTTTACAAATCTATGGGATTGAAAGATAAGATTCCGACCATGTCTGAAAATGAGCGAATCGATTTACTCTCAAGCAATGGTATGCTTGTTAAACGGCCACTTATTATTGGGAAGAACTTCGTATGTATGGGTTTCAAAGAATCTGAGTGGAATCGCGCTCTAATCAAATAAGGGATGTCCCAAACTCATTTTGCTCTTTTGTTGTTCAATAAGCGTATTTAAATTAAGCTTTCCTGAACGTATCATACCTCGAACAGCACAACCAGTATTTAAATTTGGATTCGCAAATATAGACTCCACTCGCAGTCTTCGTGGAGCCCCCTCTAGCTTTTGGTGTATACAAGCTAGAAAACCATTCGCAATTAACTCATAGGCCATATCTTCTGTAATTCCACTTGATGCCGCATATTTACTGAGGGCATTAACAGCATCGGTTACGTTATTACCATGGATTGTTGAAAATACTAAGTGTCCTGATGTTGCAGCTCGTAATAATTCCACCGCTGCCTCTGGCGAACGTATTTCACCAACGTATATGTATTTTGGCTTAGATCTTAACGCAGATTTAATTCCTTCAGCCCATAACCCCTCGGGTGGAACTGTTTGTTTGCACAACCCAAAATCACCTCTTTGTGTTTGATATACACCATCTAAGGGCATTTCTATTGGATCTTCTATGGTAAATGCGTATCCACCTTCTGTTTCCAAATATTTTTTCAACAATGAAGCAATACTTGTACTTTTTCCGCTTCCTGTTGCACCTGTAAAGAGAATTAAGCCTGTTTTATTTGCAAGTGATATTAACTGTTTATATGCTCCGACAGGTAAACCCAATTTCTCTAAACTTGGAATCCCTTTAGGCATTTTACGTACACAATACTGTTCCCCTTCTAAGGCGATTGTTCGCTCGATTCGGTAATTTCCGCCTTTATATCGTAACGAATAACTGCTCAATCTTCCGTCATATTTACTAATAACCTCTGTAATAAATTCTTCTAAATCTTCATACTCTGCAACCATTAGACCACTATTACTTTTACCACTCCAAACATAACATTTTCTATCTGGTGTAATGTATAAGTCTGAAAAATTAGCATCATTAACTGTTGTAATTCCTTCTATATGTTCTTCTTTTTTTGGGGCAATAACAGCTTCGTTCTTTAGTAGCTGTGCGCTACTTAAAGCTACGCGCTTTTTTCCGTTTTCATTTGTTTGTTTTTGTTGCGGAGCTTTTGTCTCAGATGTTTTGGCGTCTGCTTTATCTTTATTAAATATTCCCATTTCGTCTCCTAGATATAAAATTATTTAATTTGATATTAGCTGACATAATATTGAGATTTAGTTAATTCTATTTAGATTTTATTTTTACGTCATCTCAATTTATTGTAACATCTTGAAATCAAAAAAAGAGAGGAATATCTTCCTCTCTCCCTAACCTCCATCTCTACACCAACAAACGAATTTAGATCTTTTGCACTGTAGCAGACAAGGACATTTTCTTGTTCACCACAGCAAATCAGAAACTAAATTCTATTTTCAAAACTTCCCATCGTGAACACCTAAGATATAGTCTTATTTAAAAGAAAAGCAACAGCACCTAACCTATTTTACTAGTGATGAACCTTGTTGTGCCAAATATACTGCTGTTTGGGGTGATTTTATTGTAAATATTATTTAAGTTATGTTAATTTTTTCATTGTTAGCATGTACATACGCCATATTTTGACGTGATTAGGGTATCTCCTTGTTGTATAATATTACCCTGCATGAAAAAACAGATTAAAATAAACGAGCAATTAAAGATTGTTGGAAAATTCCTTCAAAAAAATATTGGAATTAACGGAAAAACACATTAAAATAGTAAAAAATGAAGTTCTGCAATATGCTAACAGTCTAAAAAACAACAGAAAGGAAGAAAATGAAAATAAAGATAAAACGTAAAAAGCACCAAACAGACAAACCATTTGATATTGGTGCGTATGAATTATTTAATAATGGACTATACCGACATAAGGTTATTCCCAATAAGAAAAAAGCTACAAAGCTTAAGCGCAAAAAGGTAGATATAAGAGATTATCTACCTTTTTTATTTGGATATTAGCGCATACGCCATATTTAGGCGGTATGTTAATAAATTAAGGGATATTGTTTTGAATGGTTTTCTTCGTGGGGCCAAATCCTCACGCCGCTTGCCAATTAAAAAAAAACCGCCCTAAAGGACGGCTTTTTGAATTGGAGCGGGCAATGGGATTCGGACCCACGACATCAACCTTGGCAAGGTTGCGCTCTACCCCTGAGCTATACCCGCATCATTTAACGAAGATGTTTTATAGCATATAATTTTATTATTGCAAGAAAAAAATTACAAATTTTGGGATTGTTTTTATAACTTTTTGTATTTTCAGCAATAAAATTATTTCTTACTATTTTAGAATCCATGGTTTTCTTTAATAAATTATATAGAATTTTGCCCTATATATTAAGTATTACTATTTTTTAGGAGTATCAAATGGAAAAAAATACAAAGAAAGCTAAAGACATTCGTTTTGAAAAAGAGGCAAAAGCCCTAAAAAAAAATTTGGAAAAACGCAAAAAGCAAACTCAAGAATTAAAACTGGCGAAAGAACAGAAAAAAGCCTGATTTACCCTTAACCCACAACTAAAGGAAACGTCTATGGATAAAATTAAGATTATTGGTGGCAACACACTTAACGGCAAAATTTATATCAGTGGCGCAAAAAATGCTGCACTTCCTTTGGTTTGTGCGGCTTTATTATCTGATGAGCCTATTACACTTCGAAATATTCCCGCTTTATCTGATATTACTTTTTTAAATAGCCTTTTAAACTATATGGGAATGAATATCAGCGAAGTTATTGAACAATATGATTCGTATTCATCTAAAACATACACATATCAGGCCAATAATATTAGAGAATTGACTGCACCATATGATTTTGTGCGTAAAATGCGCGCTTCTTATTATGTATTAGGTCCATTACTCACTCGTTTCAAGCACGCTGAATTGTCTCTTCCTGGGGGATGTGCTATTGGTGCGCGTCCTATTGATATTCACCTTACGTCTTTAGAACAAATGGGAGCTAAAATTGAAATTAAAAACGGTTATGTTATTGCTGATGCGCCTGAAGGTTTGAAAGGTGCTCATGTTATTTTCCATAAAGCTTCTGTGGGAGCAACCTGTAATATCTTAATGGCTGCAACCTTGGCAAAAGGAACTACCCGAATCGAAAACGCAGCGAAAGAACCTGAAATTGCAAATCTCATTGATTTACTTAATGCAATGGGGGCAAAAATTGAAGGAAGAGGAACGTCTATTTTAACAATAGAGGGGGTTGACAACCTTCACTCAACAACAATATCTGTTGTTCCAGATAGAATCGAGGCTGGCTCTTATGCAATCGCCGCAGCAATTACCAAAGGACGTATTGAGCTCATTAACGCACAAGCTGAACATCTGCAACAACCTCTACGCACTTTAGAAAAAATGGGAGTTGGGATTGAGGTAACAGATAATTCAATTATTGTTGACGGCAGAAACAAAACCATTATCGGTGAAGATGTTTACACAGATTACTACCCTGGGTTTCCAACAGATTTACAAGCGCAATTTATGGCTTTGATGACGGTTGCCGAAGGAGCTTCTCTTGTTACTGAGAGCATTTGGGAAAATCGTTTTATGCACGTTCCTGAACTTTGTCGTATGGGGGCAAACATTAACATTCATGGTCATGCCTCGGCTATTGTTCGTGGCGTAAAAAAACTTTCTGGCGCACCTGTTATGGCAACAGATTTGCGCGCCTCATTTGCTCTTATTTTAGCAGGACTTGTGGCTGAAGGCGAAACGATTGTCAATCGTGTTTATCACCTTGACAGAGGTTATGAAAAATTGGAAGAAAAACTTAAAGCCGTTGGAGCTAATATTGAACGCATTAAAGAGGCAGATTAACCCTGTTTTTTTGTAAAAATTCTTTTAGCTTTGTAAAATTCCGACATGATTTCAGTTCTTCAGAATTGTACTTTTGCATTGCTTGATAGCCTTTATAAATTTGTTCAATTCCAACAGAGAGTGGCAATCTGTGGCGTTGCAAATTTGCAATACTTAAAAACAATGTTCCTAAGAGGTTATCATCAATAAACATCTGTGTTTGACGAATTGCTTTTTTATATTCTGGCGTTTGTCGCATATATACCATACGATCTTCTAATACATTAAGTGTTTTCATACTTTTTGATGCACTATCTATGCGATTATAATAATTATAAATAGGATTAGATAAAACAGAAATACGCGGATTATAAGCGTACGCGCTATACATAAAAATTATATCCTCCATAACATCTATTCCTGTCGGAAAATGGATATTGTTTTTATTTAAAAATTCTTTTGAAAAGAAACTATGGACAACCCATGTACCACTATAATATAAGTCGCTATAAGCATCTTTTGCATTAAATGGAGAAAATAAAACTAGCTTATCCATATCCCTTTTAGGGAACTTTCTTTCTTCTGGAATATGTTGTGCGTCCTCTTCTCCTCTTGTTTGCCTTACCCATTCTCTATCATATACATCATAAAAACTACCTAAAAGTATATCTGGATTATCTTTTTTAATAACATCTTTTACCAAAGAAAAAGCATTAGGCTCCAGCCAATCGTCATTGTCTACAAAAGTTATATATTTATTTTTAGCTGCATTTAAACCTGCATTACGGGCAGCTGATATTCCTTGATTTTTTTGGTCAATCACGCGGAGATTAGAATATTTTTTAGCATATTCCTGTAAGATTTGCAAAGAATTGTCTGTTGAGCCGTCATTAACCGCGATTACTTCAAAATTTCCCTTTTGAGCAAAAATACTATCTAAACAACGATGCAGATATTTTTCAGCATTATATACTGGAATAACCACACTAAAAGATATTTGTTGGTTTACATAATATATTGAGGTCAAACAAACCATAATTAAGGCACTAATAATCGCAACTTTTTTTCTCATCTGCATCTCCATTGATTTGAGGAAATTGTATATCTAAAGAAAAAATTTGCAAGCATCTCAATCATAAAATTTTTATCTGTCGATATAATGGCTGATCTGTTCGGATATTAAGATATTGACAATTAAAGCGTTTGCAAAAATTTTCCATAGCCTTGCGACGCCCTGCAAAATATTGATAATATGTTTCCTTAAAAGCTTCTGAGGTGGTATTAAAGACTATTTTTTCTCCATTATATTCTGCCATATATTCTCCGTTCTCTGGCGGAATTTCCTCAATATAATCAAACACATTTACACAATAAATTCGGCAACGTCTGGAAAGAGCCACCATAGCCTTTCTTGCCTGTTCGCTAATATCCTTAAAATCGCTAATAATGAAAACCATTGCACGGCTTTTGATGCTAAATTGCAAAATTTGCAAAGGATCTAAAATATCGGCTTTTTTATTTTCTGATGATGTTAAAATTTTAGAACTTGTTTCGGATATAGCCTTAAATATTGCCATTAAGCTTTTTTGATTATTTTGTGGTTTAAATACCTTTGTATCTTTTCCGTCATATAGTAAAAGCCCAAACCTATCTTTGTTTACCATACTTTGCCAACCAAACAATGCGGCCAATTTTGAGGCAGATACGGATTTTAGTTCTTTTTTAGTACCAAAAACCATATAGGGTGATAAATCTAATATAACATAAACCTCTCTATCTTTTTCTTCGCTAAAGACCTTGGTGTATGTATCTCCTTTACGCGCGGTTACACGCCAATCTATATCACGAACATCATCACCGAATCCATAAGCTCGCACTTCTTCCAATTCCATTCCTCGCCCTTTGAATGCCGAGCGAATATCCCCTGCTTTTTCTGAAGTTATGGTATTTTGACGACGTTTTATATATGGGAGATATTTTTTTTGTTCTATTAACTCATCTATTCCAACGGATAGTCCGTTAGATTTTGATGTTTCTGCTATTTTCTTTTTAAAGAACATTAAATATCACCCTCAATTAAGATTTAAGGTAATGGAACTGTTTTTAACAATGATGTAATTACATCATCTGCGGTTATACCTTCAGCTTGAGCTTCAAAGCTTAAGATGATACGATGGCGCAACACATCATAAATTACCGCATGAATATCTTCTGGTGTAACAAAATTTCTTTCCTCCAACCATGCGTTAATTTTAGCACACTTATCAAGCGCGATTGTTGCACGCGGACTAGCTCCAAAAAGTATGCTATCTTTCAATGATGCGTCATATTTTTCTGGGTGGCGAGTTGCTACAATCAGTTGAACAAGGTATTCCTCTAAAGGTTCGCTCATGTGCATAGATAAAACATCTTTACGCGCACGAAGAATATCTCCTATTTCTAGCTTACCAACAGTTTCGGCAAATTCTTTCCACGCGGGATCTTGTTCTTTTGTTCCTAGCTGTTCACCACGCACTAACCTTAAGATTTTGCGTTCAACATCTGCCCCTGGTTGGTCAATTTTGATATACATTAAAAAGCGGTCTAACTGAGCTTCTGGAAGGTTATATGTTCCCTCTTGCTCTATTGGATTTTGTGTGGCTAAAACCATAAACAACTCGGGCAAGCGATATTGCTTTCCACCCACACTTACTTGACGCTCCGCCATTGCTTCTAATAATGCGGATTGCACTTTTGCTGGCGCACGGTTAATCTCATCGGCTAAAACCATATTAGCAAATATTGGGCCTTTACGAAATTCAAAATCACACCGTTCTGCCACATAAATATCGCTTCCTGTAATATCTGACGGGAGCAAATCTGGTGTAAATTGAATACGATTATACGAGGCTTTAATACATTCGGAAAGGGTTTTAATCGCTTTGGTTTTTGCAAGCCCAGGAGCCCCCTCTAACAAAGCGTGTCCATCTGCTAAAAGTGTAATAATCAGTTTCTTTACTAATTCTCTTTGTCCGATAATTCGGCTATCTAGATATTTCTGTAAAGCTATGATTTTCTCTTTAACTTCACTCATTATCCCTCCAAATGTTTTATTTCTGTTCTAAAAGCAAATAAAATACTTTTCATTGCTGAAAATATATTGTATATGGCAATATATAAGTTTGAAGAAGAAAAAATACAAGAAATTTTACATGATGAATAACATATTTGATTTTGATGATGAAAATGAACCAAATAACGCTCCTGTTTATGATAACATCAGCGCACTTAAACCTGTGCCAGATTTTTTAAATAGCTTAAACCCCGAACAAAAAGAAGCTGTTATGAAAACAGAAGGACCGTTGCTCGTTTTGGCTGGTGCAGGAACAGGAAAGACTAAAGTTTTAACAACAAGGCTTGCTTATATTCTTAACAGCAACAACGTGCGTCCGTGGAATTGTTTGGTTGTAACATTTACGAATCGAGCCGCAAACGAAATGAAAGAACGTGTGCGCCAATATATTGGCGACACAGTAAACTCGGTTTGGCTTGGCACATTCCATAGTATTTGTGTTAAAATCTTGCGTAAATATCCAGAGCTTGCAGGCTTAAAACCTAATTTTACGATTTTAGGAGAAGATGACCAAAAGAGAGTTATTAAAAAGATTTTGCAAGACAACAATATTGATGAAAAGCAATATACACCACAAGATATTATTGAGCGGATTTCTCGATATAAAGATAAAGGGCTAACGATTAAAAAAGTTATCAACGATTATAAGAGCAATATCACCGCTTTTTTATATAAAGAATATCAAGCAAGGTTAGTTGAGTTAAACTGTGTCGATTTTGGCGATATTTTGCTATATGTTCTTGATATGTTGATGAACCCTGAAAACAAAGCTGTTTTGGAGGAATATCAAGAACGCTTTAAATATATTATGGTGGACGAGTATCAAGATACGAACGTTACACAATATCTTTTGTTGCGTTTACTTTCGCAGAAATATCGCAATCTTTGTTGCGTGGGTGATGATGACCAATCTATTTACTCTTGGCGTGGAGCAGAGATTGAGAACATCTTGAAGTTTAATGATGATTTTCCTGAAGCAACGACTATTCGGCTTGAGCGCAATTATCGTTCCACCGCAAATATTCTAAATGCGGCGTCTGCAGTGATTGCTCATAATTCTAAGCGTCTTGGCAAGACCTTAAAAGTTGCCGAGCACAGCCCTGTTTCTGATTGCAAAAACGAGAAAATTCAAGTTGTCAGCACATATAGCGGAGATGATGAGGCAAAATTTATTGCGCGGAAAATTGAAGATTTGCATTATGATAATTTTGCATACGAGCAGATGTCGGTTTTGGTGCGCACAGCGTCGCAAACGCGCGCGTTTGAAGAGGTGTTTATCAAAGAATCTATCCCGTATAAAGTTGTGGGAGGATTAAAGTTCTATGAACGTGCGGAAATTAGAGATATGCTTGCTTATTTTCGGCTTATTTTACAACCGAGTGATGATTTGGCTTTTGAGCGAATCATTAACAAGCCGGCCAGAGGAATCGGCGAGAAAACAGTTGATAAATTCCGCGAACGAGCAAGGGCTGACCGTATTCCTTTATACCAAGCAATGACAAATCTTATTGAAGAAGATGAGTTTAAGGGCAAAACAAAATCTGCACTTGAGGGATTTATTGCCAACATTTCCGAATGGCGTAGAACTTTGCAGGCAGTGCCTCTCGGAGATTTGGCTGAACAAGTTTTTGAAGAATCTGGCTACCAAGCAATGTTAGAGGCCGACAAATCTGTGGAAGCCCCTGGGAGAATCGAAAACATTAAAGAGCTTATCAGCGTGATGAGCGATGCGGAAACATACCCTTCCCTTTCGGACTTTTTAGAACACGTTAGCCTTGTTATTGACAACGAACATACGGATAACAGCAACAAGGTGATTGTTTCCACCTTGCACGCGGCGAAAGGTTTGGAATTTGACGCGGTCTTTTTGCCAGGGTGGGAAGAGGGGATTTTCCCTCATCAGAAATGTTTGGACTGTGGCGGAGAAGAGGGAATCGAGGAAGAACGACGCTTGGCATACGTTGCAATTACGCGCGCCAAACGGCTTTTATATATCACCATGGCGTTTAGTCGCAAGCTTTATGGGCAATGGCAAAACAATATGCCCTCTCGCTTTTTGAATGAGCTTCCGCCTTCGTGCATTGAGCTTTGCAACCACACAGGATATGGCGCACCAAAAACAAACGCTTACGGCGGAAATTATGGTGGGAGCAAAGAGTATTATAAAAAGGATTATGACGGCTATCGCAATAGCAACTCTTATTCAGGTGGCGGATACGGAAATTCGTATGCACCGAAAAAGAGAAATGGTTATTTTGACAGCTATGAGAGCGTGGCATATGATGAATATGCTGATGATACTGGTTATTCATATAACAAAAAGCAATCTTCGGACTATTTTTACCAAAGTAAAAAGACTTCTCCGCTCGTTGGAATCCGTGTTTATCATCCAAGTTTCGGCTATGGCAAGATTATCAACGTTGAGGGCGATAAGTGCGAGGTGTTTTTTGATAAGTTTGGCAAAAAAAAGATTATGGGAAGTTTTTTGGAAAAGTGCTAAAGTAAAACGCCCTGTATCATCAGGGCGTTTTGTTTTAAGGGAATCGGGCTAGAACATATAGCGGAAACCTGCAGACAGCTCCGTCATATTTTTTATCACATCATTACTATACATTGGAACAAATCTTCCCATAA
>CAZRHI010000042.1:0-9642 GCA_964599945.1 uncultured Acetobacter sp.
GCTAAAACCGCTAAGCTCAATGGCGCAAGAACAATACTGTTTGATATGGAAAAAACATCAAATCCGTTCTTTGATGAACAAAGGATTGGCAACGCCGTTGATACGTTACCCAAATTTATCAATGAGCTACTGCGCTAAACAAAAAAAAGCACCCCACTTCGGAGTGCTTTTTTGTTTCTAATCAATAGCTTTACTCAAGTAGCCCGTCATTGCAAACAACCTGTTGCAGGTGTCGCTACCACCAATCTAGTCAAACATTGAAACCTTATTATCATTGCGAGTATAATACCCCTGTATATGCCCTGTGTCATTGCAAGCACGCGTTAGCCCACATGTGCGAAGCAATCCATAAAACAGGGCCTTAGCACACCTCTCACCAAGACTAACCACGCACCTTATACGCCTCACTCCGCGCCAACTCGTCGCAACGTTCGTTTTCAGCGTGTCCAGCGTGTCCCTTCACCCAAACAAAACGAATTTCATGACGTTGCCTTGCTTCATCAAGAGTTTGCCACAGCTCCACATTTTTAACAGGTTGCTTTTTGTTTGCAGTTTTCCACCCACTTTTTTTCCACGCATAAATCCACTTTTCAATACCATCCATAACATACCGACTATCCGTATAAAGTGTAACGTTACATGGCTCTTTTAATGTTTCTAAAGCTCTAATCACCGCGGTTAATTCCATACGATTGTTTGTCGTCTGCGCCTCTCCACCAGAAATTTCTTTTTCCACATCTTTATAGCGCAAAATCGCAGCCCAGCCCCCAGCTCCAGGGTTTCCCAAACACGCACCGTCTGTAAAAATCTCAATCCGTTTCATCATCAATCCTACAAATTACAATTCTGTCTTAAAATAAGCTGAGAAAAACTCATTGGTGAGAACTGCCAAATCCGCATTTTTACGTACCGCTTGCGCCACAAACGAACGTAAATCGTTTTTAGAAACATAAATCCGAAAACTCTTCGGCGTTGCACCGTCCGCCCCAATAACACCGTCTAACAAAAAGTCTTCCGTAATCTCTCCTGAAAAGCGTATCTCTGCCTTCGCACAAGAAAACAACGCTCTCGGAGGCACACGCATTCCAAGCGGGGTAATCAAGTTAATTGAGTTATGCGCGGACGAAAGGTTTTCTAACTGACTATCGTATGAAAAGTTGACCTTCGTCTTCTCGCCTCCTGCGCAAAGCGTATTGCAAGAAAGATACACTTCTTTTGCCACAGCATTAGAGTTATTTTGCGCAAATAGAGAAAAACTAACCGTAACAAACGTTTCTTTTTTACTCCGTTTTTTAGCAGGTGCAAAAATATCCTCATCACCATCTTTAGTTGCCGAAATAGCTTTGTTGTTAATCACAAGTTCCACATTAGGTTGTGGGCGTTTACCAAACATTCCAGCAATCACAGCATACGGGGCAGGGACATTGTTAGACCCAGAGCGAATGTAAATCTGGCTACCTTGCGTTGTCATCAATGGCGCAATGTCAGATTTTGGTATATAAGTCGCCAAATATCCATTTCCCTCGCTATCACAGCTAATGATATGATTGCGCACTTTGTTATGCGAAGGAATAGTACAGCCCGAAATAGCATTTTCAAGCCAGCTTAAAAAGCGATGCACATTCTGCACCTTAACTTTAGCCTTAGCAACATCACCAAGTTCCACATCTTTCGCACATTCTACTCCCCAAACAAGCACTCCCCCTTCAGAGTTTCCAAATGCGGAAATGGCTTTACCAAGATTGCGTCTATCGTTTTGGTGAAGGGCGCGCATAGACTTTCCGTCAGACGCCGCTTGTTTAAAGTCCATAAAAAGCTCTTCGGTTTGTCTGTTCATAATAAATTCATCAATAGCATCTTCGCCAAAATAAATCAACTTTTCAAAAATATCTTCCGCGCGCGACATCGCTTTTCTCCTTATACTCTATATCACACATCATAAGCGCGTTTTCTTAACATCTCCCTAACAACAGCACAAAAAAAGCGGAGCCAACACTCCGCCACAAAGCTTGTCGAAATAATCCTTTATTTTTGGGCAATCATTCTTTCAAAAACAAATTTATTTAATGAAAGCAACCCCACATAAATAGCCATATTAGCAATCCCTAATAGGATAACAACGATTCTATTTATATCGTTTGTAAAGAACACACCAACCAGCATAGCCATTCCGACAACACCCATCGTCATCTTAACCACATTTTGGGCGTGTTCATAATTACCTTTTGGGTAAAAAATACCATTTCCAACAAAAATAATACATTGAATAAGTAAACAAATTCCGATAACTAACAAAAGAAACTCAGGCGAAGGATTCCCTTCAGGAAGAGGAATACCCAAAATTTTCAATAACCCCCAATCAAATAGCGGAAACAGAGAACCTGCAATAACAAAAAGATTCAACTTTTTTCTTTTCTCTTGCCATTGTTTATCGTCAATATTAACCGCTAAATTGTGTTCAATCAGATTATCCAAACTTTTTTCTAATGTCTCAAGCATCAGTTTGTCCCTTATTTAAAATACTCGTTCACATCAATCGATTTTTTCTCAGTTTCATCAGCTTCAAAGAAAGGATACTCGTCTTTTAACCCCAACATAGAGGCAACTAACGATGAGGGGAAAATTTCAAGTGCGTTTTTATATTCTTTAACCGCAGAGTTATAAAAGCGTCTAGCCGCAGCAATATGTTCTTCTGTTTCTCCCATAGCTTGTTGCGCATTAACCATTGTCGCGTCAGATTTTAATTCAGGATAAGCCTCTGCCTGAATTTGAAATGTCCGTAACGCCTGCGATAAATCAGCGTCAGCCTTAAATTTATCCGCATAGCTAGCTGCGTTTATCGCTGCCTGACGTAACTCAGTAACCCTAATAAAAACTTCTTTTTCATGTTCCATATATTTTGCAGCCACTTTTAGCATATTAGGAATAAGGTCATAGCGTTTTTTGAGCTGAACATCAATTCCAGAAGCTGCTTCTTTCACATTGTTTTTCTTAACAATAAGTGAAGCATAAATCATATAAAGCCCTGCAAGCACAAAGCCAATAATCACTAAAGCAATAATCATCTTTCTTTCTCCTAAAATAAATATTACGACAACACTAATACATCATTTCTTAAAATACGCTTAACGCGCATCACGCGCCGTCTGTAAAACGTTAGAAGTATTATTGTTCATTCTTGAATGTTTTGCAAGATTTTCAGAAATTTTAACCAACTCATCCGAGCTTTTTGCCCTCGCGCAATGCTTTTTAGTCGAAAGATATAGCGCATCATGTTGATTAAGTTTAATATCTTTGCAGACTTGAAGTGTTAATTTTCGCACATCTTTAATAAATTCCTTCTGTTCATCAGAATTATTTTGCGAATATCTCAAACAAAGCTTTCCCCAATATTTCAAAGATAACATTTTTTTATCATCACACATATAATCGCGTAATAGTTCTTTTTTGAGTTTTCCACTCTCATCGTACTTATCAGCAAACTCTGTAATATTTTGGATAGATATACAAACATTTTCTGAAACACCCATCTGTTTGTGCTTAATTTTTGACTGTGTTTTCTGCTGTTTCATATTATTAGAGATTTGCCTATCTAACGCGTCATCCCGTTTACGCTTAAACGATTGCAACTTTTCTGCAACCCTTTCTTTTTGTGCACGATAAACCGTATCCTCATTATTTTGCGTTGCATTATTTGTACCACATCTTGCGCTTTGCGCATTTTCACCCACTTCTTGAGTCTCTTCACCACCACAAACTGCCGAAATCTCTTTCGATGACTGAGACCGAGCAACCTTAGACATTTTATCTATCTCTAATGTTGAGATATATTCCAATGCTTTAATATATTTAGGATTTCGTTTGTTATTTAAATAGTTATAACAC
The DNA here is from genome assembly GCA_964599945.1 of uncultured Acetobacter sp. Classification (GTDB taxonomy): domain Bacteria; phylum Pseudomonadota; class Alphaproteobacteria; order RF32; family CAG-239; genus CAG-267. The sequence continues at coordinate 3,886 of CAZRHI010000042.1, forward strand.
GCCTCCATCAAGATATCATCTAACCCTTCAACAAACTGTTCTTTATTTTTTAACGGCGCATACTTTTTAATTAAACTCTCTCTTAACGCCTCATCTCCCAACCGATGAGGTTCTTTTATAATCACTTCCGTCAACTCTGTCTTAAATTGTTTCCCTTCTTCACATTTATAAGCAAACTGGTCTACCTTATCAAGACAAGCTGAAATAGGGAAATATCCCAAACCAGAACTAAGGTTAAAATCAACCACTGTCAAATAAGGATATTTTTCTTTTCTTGATAACACATCAGATGAAAAAGATTTTTCCAAACCTTTCTGACATAAAATTTGAAAATAAGGATTATTCTTATCTTTGTTTTTTCTTATAGCCTCATTGATTGAACTTAAATGTTTTTGTAGCTCTTCAGAAGCTATATCTGTATCTTCTGAAATGACACGCGAAATATATTTAATACCTTGTTCGCTACACTCACCATTATTAGCCGCAAGACAACGTATGAAATTTCCACGCCTCATTTCCCAGCCTGTTTTTCCCGAAAATTCTTTTTCCACAAACTCTTGAAGTTTAATATATGACCGTAAAGCAGAAAATTCTTGATCATGAGTATCTTTATCTTTATTTGTATACTCTTGAATATTTTTTTCCTCTTCTTTCTTTAATTTACGATGCTCCAAAAAATTCTTTGAGGAAGGGGTTGTTTTGATAAACCAAATACTTGCTAAAGGGGCGTTCAATACAGATTTGACCATATCACGACGCCAACCATTTTCATGCAAAAAGGATTTACTAAAAAATTTGTTCTTAAAAAGTGTGTTCAGTGTTCGCGGTGTATAGGCACCTTTAACTACCGTTCCCTCACACAACCTTGCTAACTTTTCATCATTCAAAACGCCGTCTGCATTAAAAAATTCATTTTGCTTTTTTTCTTTGCGAACCTTCCAAATTTGTTTAATCGTTTCTTTAATTACCGAATAAGAAGTGTAATATTTCGTATTAGCATTTTCACTCCCATATTTAGGCTTACGAAAATCAGTTAAAGAAGAAAGATTACTTGAAACGCCAGAAAGATATGCCGATCCTGCATGATAAGCAAAATCAAGCGGATTTTTTGCCCGTAACATCAACGCTGCATAAGAAAAACTCTCCGAATGCATTTCATTAAGATAAAGCCGATATTCATCTCTATCAACAAGTTTCCCTTTTGCTTTTTCAGCTCTTCCCAGCCTGTTTTCAGCATCTTTATAAAGTTTATCAATAGTTTCACTATTAAATAAATGGTAATGTTTTTGCAACGAGTGGGCTAATTCATGATATTGAACTTGATAATCTTTAGATGAAAACGAGAAAAAAGCAGCTTGACTATAATTTATTCCACCACCACCTTCTGTAGATTTTCCAACAGCAACGCGATATTCTCCATAGGGAAGGGGCTCTAAAATCCCACGTTTTAACAAGTATTCGGTCATATCCTGTCCATGAATACGTGAAACTTTATCAATAACTTTCTGGTAATCATAATGAAACTTGTTTTGGATTTTTGAATTATGAAGTTCATCATAGGAAAAGACAGCTATTCCCACTTTTTCTGCGATAGTTTGTATATCTTTATTTATATCTGCTTCCTTAACCATAAGAGGCTCCTTATAGAACATATTATAAAGTATACCTTAAAAAAGTCTTTATAGCAACAAAAAAAGCGCATAAACGCGCTATAAATCCTCTTAAATAAAATATAAACTAATACATAAACTTAAAACAATAATACTTTGAAAGAAAATAACAAAGCGTTCTCTTTCGTTCGCAGCAGGGAAACACTTAAAACAATTAAGAACGCTCGTTACTTAAAAACAAATGCGCATTTTCTCTAGAGAAAGTTTTTTATAATAATTTCTATAAAACATCCGGCAATTCGTGAATGTCATTTAAGTCAGGGTTAAAACTTTTGGCCGAAAGCTCACCACTTATATCTTTAATGTTTTCACCTTATTCACGCTAACAGAAAGACACAAAGCGCAAATATCCGCGAAATAAATTTTTTGTAAAATGCAATAATCTAAGCGACATATATATATAATAAACTTAACAAACCGTTTAAAAACTAGAATGTTAATCTGATTCTCACAATATTTTTTTTCACGTTGTTCACAACAAAAATTTCATCATCAAAAAATCGCTTTAATCTTTAAAAAGAAATAAAAAAAACTCTTTGGCGGAAATTTATTCAGGCCAAAGAGTTTAAACGGTGATTAGCGTTCACCTTCGTCTTCTGCAGAAGCATTAGATGTTGAAGAGTGTTCGATTTTTTTCAAGAAGAAACTCTTCATCTTTTTAAGGTTCTCCACAACGACTCTGCGATTGAGATACGTTATCAGAAGAACGGCAACACCAGTAACTGATGTTACAATAACGACATCTTTCTTTTTCATAAAAATTAGTGAAACAATATAATTAAAGTACGACAATATAATAAAGCAAACGCCTGCAATATAAACAATTATTTTAAAATGTAAAGAGCTTTTTTTTAATATAACAAAAAAACCTTCGGCTAAAATATTCGAACCAAAGGTTTCTTAATATTTGTTTTTTTAGTAATTTTTCACGTTTCTATTTCGCATGAAACATCACCCCACACACATCTTCGCCATTTTCTTTGCGTAATGTTAATAAATGAGCTTCAATTTCCTTAAAACCACTATTTTTCAATAAGTTGTAAACATAAGTTTGCTGGTGTTTATACCGTCCATTTGCCGTCAAATAATAGTTTTTAGAAAGCTCTTCATCTGCTTTTTCAATAGAAAACCACACCTCACATCCACAAAGCCTTGAGATAACTTTTGACAAATCTCCAAAATAACAAAACACATCAAACGCCACAGTCATATCATATTCACGAGCAGGGGGATTCTCTTCTAAAAAGCTAATAATATCTTGCGATATAAGTTGCTGATAAATACCACGCAACCGCGCTTGTTCTAACATCTTCTGGGAAATATCAACCCCAATCCAAACGCTATCATCGCTTTTTAATCTTGCTCCAGCCAAACCTGTTCCACACCCCAAATCAAGTATTCGACCTCTAACTTCACCATTAAGCTCTTTAAACGTAGAAATGATATTGGATTCTAGTTTATCCATCGTAAAGTCATAATTTTCAGCAAACGCATCAAACAACTGCTTGCTATATATCGCGTCCTCATCACCCACATCTCCACCGCTCATACCTGCAAATAAACGTTTAGAAAAAACATTATCAGGTTCAAGTTTTAGCCAATTTTCCGCAATTTTGAGTGCCATCTCCGCATTTTGCTTAAATAAAAGAGTAAGCGTTTCTGCAATATTGATAATAAAGACTTGATTCTCTGGTGCTTTAAGATGCGCGTTAAACATCAACCCCAAAGCCTCTTCCAAATCTCCAGTTTCTTTTAAGATAAGGGCTAGATTATAGCTAATTTCAGGAGTTTCAGGAGCTAAAACGACAGCTTTCCGATAAGCGTCCAAAGCTTCGGCGATTCGTCCAGTCTGATATAATAAGATACCATAGTTTAAATACGCTCCAGCAATTTCTCTTGTTTGTTCAAAACTCTTTAAATAAAACTTCTCAGCCTTGGGATAATCTTTTTCTGCCAAATAAATATCTGCCACCCCCAAAAGAGCAGACACATCATTTTCATCTAAATTCAAAACTTTATGATAAAAAATTAAAGCTTTGTTAAGATTTTCTTTTTGACGATAAAAATTAGCCAATGCCAACAGACCATCTGTCCGTTCTGGAGCAATCTCTACCGCGCGTTGCAAATAACGTTCTTTTTTCTTAATATCATCAACGAGCAAACCAGCCCGAAAATTAACATAAAAGTCGTTTTTTTCTTCATCAGCAAGTTTAATAAGCTCTTCTACATCATTGGTAAAAAAACATAAATTTGCTCTTGCCTCTTCATAATGTTCGTCAATTTCCAATGCCCTGCAAAAACAATTTACTGCGTCGTTCATCTCCCCATTTTCAGCTTGCAATACGCCCAAATAATTCCAAAGTTCTTTTGTGTCAGGGGCTAGATCAACCGCTTTTTTGAGGGCGTGAAGTGCCTCAGATTTCTTGTTTAACGCCTTATAAGATAAGCCTAAATTAAAATAGTGTGCAAAAAACGGACGAGGGGCGTATTTTATTGCCGCTAAAAAACAATCAATCGCGCGTTGCATATCTCCTTTGCTTTGTGCGACCAAACCCAGCAAGTTCCAAACATCACTGTTTTCAGGCATAGTTTGTAACAACCTTAAATAAATGCTCTCCGCTTCGTTAAGCGCGCCTGCGTTTTGTAAATCAATCGCTTTTTGAAACATTAAATCATACGACATATCAACACCTTAATCAAGAAAATCATCAAGCATACGTTTAAGCTCAACAATATCTTCATCTCGTCCGAGTCTGTGGTCAGCCTCTTTGCATAAAACCACTTTGACATCATCACCAGTCAATTTATTGGCAATCATCAAAGCTGTCTGCCAGTCAAGTGCCATATCTTTCATACCCTGCAATAGCCGAACTTTCCCACCATAAGGAATAACCTCTTTGTTAAGCATCAAATTTTCATCAGCAGAGGTAATCATTGCTTCTGTAATCGTATAAACAAATTTATTAACTTCAAACTCTATCTTTCCGTTTTTATGTAATAAATTGCGTAATTCTGGTGTCAAATTTGCGTCAAAATATTTCTTTAAAAAATCAGGAGCCGCCGCCAATCCAATCGTACCTTTAACCTTGTTAGGGAATTGACACGCCGCCATTAACGAAAGCCAGCCCCCAAGCGAAGCTCCAACCACAACCACATCGCCTTTAACAATCTCGCCAACAATTTCAAAAATCTGTTGTTTATAAGTATTTAGGGTTGTTTCTTCAAATCTATCTACATCGCTTCCATGTCCAGCCAACTCATGGCGTAAAAATCCCACACCATGCTGAACACACCATTCTTTAACCGCTTCAGGCTTTCTCCCCATCGGGTCAGAACAAAATCCGTGTGTATAAACCACAGTAAAACTTTGAGTTTTATCGGCGTCTGGCTTAATATACTCAAGAAATGTGGTATGTCCGTTTTTAAATGTTGTTTTTTGCATTGGGCCACCTCATAAAATTAACATTGATATAGAGGTATATATAACCAAATGAGTAAAGATAAAGTAAAAGAACCAGTTGTTTTACAGGTTTTACCCGAATTAGGGCAGGGAGGCGTTGAATTAGGAACAATACAAATCGCCGAACACCTAACCGAACAAGGCGTTAAAAACTTTGTGGCAAGCCAAGGTGGCAGAATGGAATTTCAGCTCGAAAGAATGGGGGTCAAACATTTTAAGCTTAATCTAAAAACCAAAAATCCGTTTAAGATTATGCAAAATGCGAGAAAACTCGCCGAAATCATCAAAAAAGAAGGCATAAACATTGTGCATGCTCGCTCGCGCGCCCCAGCGTGGAGTGCGTATTTCGCAGCCAAAAAAGCAAAGGTTCACTTCATGACCACCTTCCACGGAACGTATGGTCTTGGTCCTAAAGGCATAAAAAAAATATACAATCAAGTGATGACTTTTGGAGAAAAAGTCATTGTCATTTCCTCACATATCAAACGTCATGTAATGGAAAATTACCACACGCCAGAAAACAAACTCGTGTTTATTCATCGTTGCGTAGATGTTGAAAAGTTTAACCAAATCTCTGTAACGCCCGAACGTTTGAAAACCATGATTGAGCAATACGAACTCCCAACA
>CAZRHI010000042.1:9652-10295 GCA_964599945.1 uncultured Acetobacter sp.
GCGTTAACTTACAAAGGAAAGAATGGTAGATCTATTCGTTTTACGTTACTACTGCCCCACCAAATAAAACCCGAAACGAGCTCTTTTATGGCAGTAAAGTTTAGGTAATTTTTACTTGGAGGAAAATATATGAATACAGTGTACGTTTTGCAAGTTATTACAATATGTATCACGGCTTTGACATTGGGCGTGAATGTATTGGTAACCGTTCTGACCAACAGACAAAAAAATTATTTTGTTAATTGGTAGACTAACACGTTGGAAAGGGCAAGAATTGCTGATTGACGCACTCGCCCAAATTAAAGACCGAGGCGATTTTCATTGTGTTTTTACAGGCGATGACCAAGGGCGCACAAAATACACCGAAGGTTTGATAAATAAAATAAAAGAAAACGATATGCAGGGAATGTTTACCTTTATAAAACATACCGACGATGTACCTGCGTTAATGAAAGCCTGTGATATTGTTGTTTCCGCCTCTATTGAGCCAGAAGCCTTTGGACGCATCGCCGCCGAAGGGGAGGCGATGGGAAAAATCGTTCTAGCATCAAACATTGGTGGCTCGTTAGATAATTTAAAAGACGGTGTGACAGGTCGTCATTTCATCTCCGGGGATGCCGAAGATTTAAGCCGAAAACTTGAG
>CAZRHI010000043.1:0-10134 GCA_964599945.1 uncultured Acetobacter sp.
CCCTCCGCTAAAATCGTGCGAGGGAAAAAGAACAAAATGTCTTTCAACCTGACAAGAGGAATAAAAACTTATTTTTACAATAATGTCAACAAGTTTTTTATCAATTATTAAAGTTTTTTTGATATTTTACATTTATTGCGAAAAAAGAAAGAGATAACAACATGAACAAAATCTTAACAGAGCAAAGTAATCCCCAAAGTGCGGAAATTGACTTAATGACAACCGAAGAAATTATCCATACAATCAACAATGAAGATAAAAAAGTTGCCAATGCCGTAGCCACCGCTCTACCAGAAATCGCCAAAGCGGTTGAACTAATCACCAAAGCATTTCTAAACAATGGCAGACTCTCTTATTTTGGTGCAGGAACAAGTGGTAGGCTTGGCGTTTTAGATGCTTCCGAATGTCCCCCAACTTTCTCGACGCCAACAGAAATGGTACAAAGTTTTATTGCTGGCGGAGATGACGCGCTACGCTACGCCCTAGAAGGAGCAGAGGATTCGGTAGAAGAAGCCTTAAAAGATATAACAACTTTCAATCCTCAACCAAATGATGTGGTGGTTGGCATTTCTGCCTCAGGCAACCCACAATATATATTAACCATACTAAAAGAAGCTCAAAAAAAAGGTGCTAAAACTATCGGCATAACCTCAAACCCCGAAGCAAAACTAATCCCTTTATGTGATGTGAGCATCATCACGCCTGTTGGTCCTGAGATCATCACAGGTTCAAGCCGTATGAAATCTGGTACAGCACAAAAAATGGTATTAAATATGCTCTCCACCGCCTCAATGATAAGAATTGGCAAAACCTACGGTAATTATATGATTGATGTTCACCCAACAAATAACAAACTCATCGACCGAGCTAACCGTATCATCGCCTCGATTTGCGAAATTGAGCTTGCAAAAGCCGAAAATTATCGTATAAAAGCAGATAACAATGTCAAAACCGCCTGCGTGATGTATAAAAAACAATGCAGCAAAGAAGAGGCGGAAAAACTACTCGCCGCCCACAACGGCATTTTGCGAAAGGTTATATAAACGATGAAAAACTTTCATAAAACACGAGAAACAAACTCAAACAAACCCAAAGACCAGTTAATAATTTATGGCCGTCATGCTGTTATAAGCGCACTAAAAAACCCAAAACGCAAAATTCAAAAGTTGCTAATAACCGCCGAAAACCGCGCTGAAATTGAAAAACTAGGAATAAAAGCCCCTTATTCGGTAATAGATAAAAAAGACTTTACAAAAATCCTCCCAGAAGATGCTGTTCATCAAGGATTCGCCCTTTATTGCGAGCGTCTAGAAAGCTACGACATCGCTGATTTGATTACCCTTGCCGAAAATAAGGAAAAATGCCATATCTTAATCTTAGACCAAGTAACCGACCCTCAAAATATCGGTGCGATTATCCGCTCCTGTGCAGCATTTGAAACTTTGGGCTTAGTCGTGCAAGATAAAAACTCACCTTTAGAATCAGGCGCAATGGATAAAGCCTCCGCAGGAACAATAGAGTTTGTTCCTGTTGCTCGCGTTACCAACCTGAGCCGTGCGATAGAAACCCTAAAAGACAATGGCTTTTGGGTAATGGGCATGGACGGCTATGCGAACATTACCATAGATAAAATTAACAAATCTGGCAAAATTGCGATTGTAATGGGCTCAGAGGGTAAAGGAATGCGTCGTTTAGTGCAAGAAAACTGCGATTCTTCAGTTAAACTCCCAATTTCACCAAATGTCGAGAGCCTAAACGTCTCCACCGCCGCAGCGATTGCATTATACGAACTAAGCAAATAACTTCTAGCTAAAAAAGCGGCTCTTTTAGAACCGCTTTTTTAATAAATATTATCGCACTAAGAAAACTCTTTTTCTGATTTTTTTTGAAGAAACGCCATATTCACATCACGCTGTACATCTTTTTTCGGACGTTTACGTTCAAAAGATATATCATTCCCTTGCGCTGACAAATCAAGACCTTTTTTCTCTTGAATTTTGTGCTGAATTTCCTCAAATTTCATATTATTATGCACATCCTTATTCATAGCCTTACGCAACACTTGCGCTAGCTCATGATCCTCATTCAGCAATGCTCTATCTAAGGCTGTCCGCCCATCTTCATCCTTTGCGTTAACATCCGCTCCTGCCCTAATAAACGCTTTAGCTTGCTCAACCGTCCCTGCAAACATCAAAGCCGTTCTACCATATTGATCCGTTGCATTAACATCAAGACCAGCTTTAACCAAAATATCAACTTGTTCCGAAGTGTTAGCAAACATCAAAACTGTCTTACCAAAATCATCCTTAGCATTAACATCCGCCCCTGCTTTAATAAGCGCTTCAGTTTGCTCTGCTGTTTTAGCATACATCAAAGCTGTCATACCATATTGATCCGTTGCATTAGGATTAGCCCCCGCTCTAATAAGCACTTCAGTTTGCTCTGCCGTTTTAGCATACATCAAAGCCGTTCTATCATATTGATCCGTTGCATTAGCATTAGGATTAGCTCCCGCTCTAATAAACACTTCAGTTTGCTCTGCCGTTTTAGCATACATCAAAGCTGTCATACCAATCCCATCTTTTGCATTAGGATTAGCCCCTTCTTCAAGGAACATTTTTAGCTCTTCTACAGGTCTATCAAAATGTATAGCCAAAAACAACATTTCATCTAGCTCAATCTGTTCTTCTTCAGTCATCGCCAATCTCCCAAACAATTAAACCTAACCGTTTAAAAAAATTATACTTTTTTTACCGCATTAGTCAACAAGTTTTCATTTTTTTACAAAACCCTCCACCACAAAAAAGCGACTCTTTTAGAACAGCTTTTTTAATAAATATTATCGCATTAACGCCCATATTCTGAAAAGATTATTTTCATACCATCACCTGACTTTACTCTTGTTAGCGTTTGCGTTTGCTTTTTCTGACCTCTTCTTAGCGTTTGATTTTGCTTTGTCTTACTCCGATATTCTGTAGGCTTAGTTTTATTTTCTTCTTTAGGTTTTATACCATGCGACTCATCTGGTTGTTCTTTCCCTTCCACCTGCTCCATTGCTTTTTTACTTCGTGCAGCATCTTCCCTCATCTGTTTTGCCACATCTCGAGAAGGTGCTAAAGTATCTTCTGCATAAAGCCAACCATACAATCCTGGTTTTCTACCCATCCAATCTGCCTCTCCTTCAAAATATAGCGCATTATCTTGAGCCAGCAAATCCTTCTGATGAGAATAATTAGCTTGGTACGACGGATTATTGGATAGAGTTTCTGCTTCAGCCACTCTCAGACGTTCGATATTATTATAAACACGATCACGTGTTGCATTAACCATTGCCTCTAATTCTGGAATTCGTGCATATACATCCAAATTTGCTTCCTTGCCATTTTGCATATATGGCTCTAATTCTTTTGCAATTACACTATCCGCCCATTGGTTAGTAGAATTATACAAAACATTTTGATTCATACGAAGCATCCATTCTGGTGTACCTTTCTTATAAACAGTTAATCGTGCATCATTAGCATAATTATTTTCTTGAATTGTAACACCAATAACTTCTGTATGATCATCATTCCATTCCACATCTGCAATAGTTGTTGCATGTCTCCCCGTAGCCCCACCACCACGCACAGACACCGAAGCCCCAACTCCAATCTCGCCACTATTCAACAACTCAGCAAAATTTCCTTCTCCTGTTTTATATAAACCTGGCATATTATACATAGTTTTTGCACTAGCAAAATAATGAGGATTTGGTCCATCCCATACTGGAGCAGTATATTCATATAAATTATGTTCACCTGTGGACACTAATTGACCTGCTAAAAAATCTGCACAATTAGCCTCACCTACACGACACGCCGTTACAGCACATGATGCAATACCCTCACTACCTGAAGTTTCGCTACAATGATAACCTGATTCGCTATTTAAAATCGCACATTGAGAATGAGCTTCATAATATTCTGGAGCTATCTTAGCTAATCCAGAATAACTATCCCAAACACCATTATTAGGCTTTATCCCATTTTCATAGGCACACCTTGACACATTATATGTTTCAAGTGCATTGATTTGGCAAATTTGCTGATATTCCAGTCGACGCAACCCTTCATATTGTATAAGCAAATCATGGTAATAATCATCTACCTTAACATTAAAAGGTTTCATTGCTTCTTTTAGATCGTTCCTTGAATATGTTGCTTCACTAAAAGATCTCTCTGGCTCAAAATAAGAACTAAAAGGACTTGGATTTTGCAACTCTGGATATTTGAGAAAAACATTATAACTTCTCAAATCTGCCATATATTCTGTATCGTCTTTAATATTACTCTCACTCATAATCCTTAAAACACTTTTTAGTGTCCCTCCTATAATAACAATATAGCTTATCATACCACACATTTGCGCATAACGCAACTATTTTCGTTCTCGCAAAAAATGAACATTTCGTTACAAAAATTGGGCAATCATACACAATCACCCAACAAAAACACATATTTTTTAAACAAAACACTAAAAATTATATCTAACCCCAACGCCCCCCTCAACGTTGTTCTCTTTTTCAAGGTTATGCGCAATCTCTGCCGCCACAGAAAAATCACCATCTTTATAAACCGCTTCCGCACTCGTTCTTAAACGGTCTTTGTTTTCATTATACCCATTAAGCCGATATGAAACAGGCGAACCACTCATACCTACTTTCAAATCATCATATGGATCTAAAAATTCATGATAATATTTCACCCCAACAGCTAGCATCAATGAACGTTGTTTAGCAAGCTCTATACGTTTACGCAATTTAAACCCAATCCCACTCTCTAAAGAAAGCGAACGTTGAGATGCCAAGTTTAACCCCTCATTATCTTCTTTAGCTTTAGCCATAGAACTTCCTTGCAAATTTAGCTCTGCCTCCATAACAAGCTCTGCCACTTTCATATCAACGCTATATTCCGCATGATTATACATTCCATAATATACATCAAACGTATCCGCCTCATATCCTCCCGAAATAGCACGCCGTTCATATTCACCAAAGCCAAGCCCAACAGCAGGCGTTGTCAAAAATTTGAAATCTCCATTTTGATACAACACTGGTAACGTTGCCAACAAAATATTATTATGACGAGAAGAATGTGCATCATCATATGTTGCATCAGCATACGCCAAACGTAATGTTCCGCCAACGCTCCAATTTTTGTTTACTTTTTCACCATACCCAGCATACAAGCTATAAATATCATCAGCATACCCACTCAAAAGCCCTTGTCCTTCTTTCCCAGTTCGGTAATAATCAGCCCCTGCATAAGCCCCATTAACGCCATTTTCCAAAAGCCGATTTTGCTCTAACGTGTTTAGCCCACGCAACACCGCCATATTTTCTCTTGAAAGATTTGCATAAAAGTTTTTCCCCACTTCCACATCTGAAATATTTTTAAACTCTTCTTTTGTTTCTGCTGTTTTCAATGCATTGTATATTTTCTCATTCTTTTGCAGTTGATAATTAGTTTCCCAAAAAGATGCCAAATCTTTTTCATCTAAAACTTCTTCAAACTTTTTACGATTTAACTCAACATCTACATCATCGCCATTGTCTTTAACCCCAGCCTCAAAAAGATAAGATTGTGAAGCAACATCTAACCCCGTATTTTTACCTCTAAAAGCTTTTTCAGCTACATATGTATCTTGAAATCCGTTCAATACAATATCAGTACTAGCAACCACATGCCCCCTTAATGTTTCAGCCTTAAACATTCCTCCGTCAGCAAGCACAAAAGAACCGCTTTCATCTCGCATAGCATCAAAATCAACTTCATTTTCTCCAAAATCAACCTCTGCTTTGTTAATAAATGTTGCATCTTTTCCAACATACACAGGCACTTTCACATCCATAGACATTAAACTTGCTTGTGTGGCATTTTCCCCTAACGAGGTCGTTGTTATACTATTATTATCTTTTTCTGACGCATCAAGACATTCACCACCAACACCAATATTAGCACAATGCCCACCTTTCTCACTATCAAAAGAAATACTTCCAACATTTATAAACGAGCCAGAGTTTTCAACATACGCCCCATATCCAGCCCCCGTTACAGAAATATTCCCCTCGTTTACTGCCGAAGATAATATCCCGTCAACATACATCCCTACACCATTGCCAACACTAATGCTGTCATAGTTTACCGCATTACCTCTCGTTACATAAACCGCATTACCACTAGTAACAGTAACACTTCCTGTGTTTTCAAAGCTTCCACCGTCCACATGAACCCCCAAACTAGAAGCTGAAATAGTTCCCGAATTTGAGAAACTCCCCGTTGCCAAAACCGCAGCACCAGATCCATTAGCAATAATTTTTCCCGTATTGATACCACTTCCTTTTAAGCCAATTCCTGTGCTATGCGTTTGAACAGTACCATTTTTATTCTCCAAATATCCCTCAACCCCAACAGCATCACTACTCACCTCAATAGTTCCATAGTTTATGGCAGAGCCATAAACCCCTGTGCCAGCAGCAACGTTAATCTTCCCAGAGTTCTCAACCTTTGCCCCCAAATTATCTATCCCTTTTGCATTACTTCCCGAAACATCAATCGTCCCCGTGTTTTCCACACTCCCCCCAACAGCATAAATACCTATTGCGTCTTCGGTTACCGAAATCTCACCAGAGTTTTTGGTCTTAGAAGTAGAATAAACACCTTGCGCCCCAGAAGATACACTAATGTTCCCTTGGTCATTTATAAACCTTGCCCCATTAACAACCTTAACCCCAATATTGCCTTTACCTCTAACAGTAATGCTTCCATCGTTAGTTCCTTGCGTATATGTATTAACACTACCGTCTGTTAAATATATACCTATCCCCTTGTTTACAATAATATCACCCTCGTTTTCCACTTCTGCAAAATTATTTGCTGAAATCCCCGTGCCACCTTCAACATAAATCTTAGAACCAGCAAACGTTTCAACGTATGATGATTTATCTTCACCCAACATACCAACACTATCAGGCTCAACAGTAATGTATCCATAGTTATATGCTTTCCCCCCTTTTCTTGCCACAATAGCATTTGCCTTATCTAGAGCATAAACTTTCCCCATATTATAAACATTACCACTATCTTCCGCAACTAACAAATGAGAATTAGCACCACTAACATACCCTGTCGATATTGCTGAAAAATATGCATTCCCTTTTTGTGTCGCTTTTGCCAAAGTATAGCCTTCAACCCTTAAAGACGGATAGTCAAATTCCCTAGTTGCATTATTATGCAACCAGAAATATGTAACATCTTCCAAGCCATCTTTATGAACAATATCACCTACCTCAAGAAGTTGCGCATCAGCACCAGAAAGCTGTATCCCCGTCGTTTCATCACCTTCTAATAAGATAGTTCCATAATTCCAAGCCTTGCCATTTTGAACATACATTCCAACAGACCCACCCCCAACTGCATGAATCTCTGGTTTCTTGTCATCTCTATATCTGCCATTAAAGATCGAACCGTTAATATCTGTTACCGCCATTCCATGTCCATACCAACCACCCAGCCAAATATTCCCCTCATTGGTAGCTTGCGCTCCAACTTTTGAATCATTACGAATAGCTGTTGAATTAGCCGATAAAACAACAATATTACCCTTATTATTCGCATAACTTTCAGCCGTGGTTGAAGTATCAAGCCATATTCCGACGTTCATCTGAACAATATCTTTATCAAATCTATCTAAAACTATATTGCCATTGTTTTCAGCAGACCCTTGCTTAGAAATTTGAATACTAGCCGTGCCATATGTTCCACCATAATCAACCTCCGACCGCTCTGCCCCAAGCACAATATCTCCATTATTAACGACATACTGTTTAGTTGTATCATCATTACTTGATGATTGTATAACAGAAGCAATCGGACTAACTTTCTCATTAAAACCAACATCACCTGTAGAACCAGTAGGAAACGTAAAATTCTCACTATTACCAGCTTTATAAAAAATAGTGCCATTATTAACCGCTTTGGAAAAGTTTCCACCAAAAACCTTAGACCCCGTCGCTTTATTAGAAACATATATTAGCCCATTGTTCTCTAAACTAACCGAACCATTAAACGCATTATAAATAGCTGTCGACTGCTCAGAATACACATTGATAATTCCCGCATTGCTAAGCATAACTTCTTCAGAGACTGTACCACCAGCAGCATATAACCCATAGTTGTTTTTATAATATGAATGACCCAACTCCACCCCTAAGTTAATCACCCCATTATTAACAACTTCACCACCGTCAAACGATGCCATAGCAAACGAATTACTCGTCTGCATATCAATCAATCCATAATTATAGAGCTTTGGCTTTTTCCATTTATATAACTTCGTTTGTGTACCAGCACCTTTTGCTGCTAACATCCCATAGGAAACACCACCAGACTTCGCTTCATTAAGAATCGTAATCGTTCCACCAACTCGCCCACTTCCCAGATAAGGCTTACTCGCCATTCCATTAACCAAATCAGCCCCATGCAAAGCAAGCATTCCCGCAGAAACATCTGATTGGCTGGTTTCCGTAGCAGTAAGCGCAATATTGATATTACCACGATTAAGCGCACCCGTAGATGCATCTGCGCGCATACCAATCAACCCACCATCACCTAGCTTCAAAGCCGTATTCGATACCTTATACACACCATCATATTTAAGCGAAATATCACCATAGTTAAGAAGTTGCATCTGCTCTGCATATAGAGGATTACTTGTTCCGTTCAAAAATTTATCATCAATATAACTACCCATTCCCACCAAATTAACACTCACATCTGTTGCCGCGTTATATCCTGCAGAAAGGTTGATTTTGCCTTGGTTCTGTGCCTGAACAACAATTTCATTATTGTTCTCACCCGTATAAAAATCAAACACACCCATTCCAACCACAGAACCAGAATTAGCAGAAGTAACTGTTTGCCCCTCATCTCCTAAATCCACTAACAAACCAGATAATATATCATCACTAGTATCTGTGTTTCCCGTATCCAAAATTTTAGAGGTTGTACCGTTAATCACCCCATAGTTAACCGCTTTGCCACCTGTATCCACATACATCCCAATAACAGCATCGCCTTCATTCGCGCCTCTAAAAACAATATCAATTTTCCCCTCGCTCGCATCTATACCACCGCTTGAATTATTAACAATCTCCGCGCCATTGCTTGCAGCCATGGCAATCGTTCCATTACGAGCGTCAAGTAAAATACTCCCTTCATTAACCCCTTGGCTACCTTCACCATACGCCGCCAAGCCAACTGAAGCATTACCTAAAGTCAAATTCTTAGAAGCCTTATTTTGAAAAACCATTCCGTCAACAATCTTCACATAAGCGTTCAAATATGGAGCATTATATAACGCATTTGGTAAAAGGCGAATATCCACATTATCCGCTAACAACGCTTGTCCCCACATTTGACTAGCGTTAGATATAACACCAGAGCTAACTAATTGATAACAATTATTCAAATACCCAACTAAACCAATATCCTTAGACGGAGGAAGCTCAACAGTAATTTCCTTATCATCACTCCCCCCACTAGACAATGCCCATGCGCCACCACCAACTGCAAGTCCACCAAAAATCCATGGCCACCAACTACTTTCTTTACCTCTCACATAGTGTAATGATTCCTCATTCCCCACAATCATATCCGTATGCGCCGCCTCATCAGATTCTAAAAATTCCTGATATTCGTCATAAATCTTATATGTACAAGGGTGTTTCGGGTTAGCTCCACTCATCCGAAATGTATTATATGCAATATAGTCTTGTTTTTTAACCGCAATACAAAGCCCTGTATCCCCATTAGGGTTAACCGTATCAATATTAAGCCCACGATTAACAGCCTCTCTCAAAATCCCAACTTTGCCATTCCGCGCCAAATAATACATCTTATTAAAATCTTGAGGAGAAAGCCTTCCACTCTGCGCCAAAGCACTGCTAGCCACAAAAACTGTAGCCCCACATATCGCAGAAAACATCAATTTAGCTCTAAATTTCATCTCAAGACCATAAAAACAATTGCTTTATGATGATTCTAACGCACTGGTTCTTAACAAAAGGATAATATACACAAAAATATCAACGAA
>CAZRHI010000044.1:0-10030 GCA_964599945.1 uncultured Acetobacter sp.
CATCTTCATAAGCCAGAATATGAGTTGCTAAACGGTCTAAAAACCAACGATCGTGAGATGTAACCAAAACACATCCCGGATAGTTCATAATTCCTTCTTCCAAAGAACGCAGTGTGTCCACATCCAAGTCATTGGTCGGCTCATCCAGAAGAATAACATTTGCTCCCTTACGAAGCATTTTAGCCAAGTGAACACGGTTTCTTTCACCACCGGAAAGCTGTCCGACTTTCTTCTGCTGGTCACTTCCTTTAAAGTTAAATTGTCCGACATAAGCTCTGGACGGCATTTCCTTTTTGCCCAACTCAATAATATCCAAACCATCGGAAATTTCTTCCCATATTGTTTTATCTGCGCGCAGTTCATCTCGGCTTTGATCTACATATCCTAAATCTACTGTTTCACCGATCACAATTTCACCAGAATCGGGCTTCTCTTGCCCTGTAATCATCTTAAACAGAGTTGTTTTTCCTGCACCATTTGGACCAATAATCCCAACGATCGCCCCCTTTGGAATCTTAAATGATAGATTGTCAATCAAAACTCTATCCCCAAAGGATTTTGAAAGATTTTTAGCCTCTAAAACCATATCGCCTAAACGTTCGGTCATTGGAATATTGATATAGGCTTGTGTTATTTGCTCTTTTGTTGCTTCTGCTAACAGCTCTTCATAAGCGTTAATACGCGCTTTAGACTTTGCTTGGCGTGCTTTAGGGTTTTTGCGAATCCATTCCAATTCGTTTGCCAAGGTCTTTTGACGTGCATTTTCTTCTCTGGCTTCTTGTTCGATACGTTTTTGTTTTTGCTCTAGCCATGAGGTATAATTTCCTTCATAAGGAATCCCTTGTCCACGGTCTAGTTCTAGAATCCAGCCAGTTACATTATCTAAGAAATAACGGTCGTGTGTTACCATTACTACTGTTCCCTTATATTCCCTGAGATGATGTTCTAGCCATGCAACCGACTCTGCATCTAGGTGGTTTGTTGGCTCATCAAGCAACAACATATCTGGCTTGGACAACAATAAACGGCATAACGCGACTCGTCTTTTTTCCCCACCTGAAAGTTTTGTTACATCGGCATCTGCTGGTGGACAACGTAGTGCATCCATTGCAATCTGCACTGTGCGCTCTATATCCCACCCGTTTGCCGCATCAATCTTTTCTTGTAATGATGCTTGTTCTTCAATTAACGCATTCATTTCATCATCACTCATTGGTTCAGCAAACTTCATTGAAACTTCTTCAAAACGCTTGAGTAACGAAACTGTTTCGCCTAAACCGTCCATAACATTTTCCATTACGGTTTTATTAGCATCAAGCTTTGGTTCTTGCTCTAAATAGCCAACTTTAACACCTTCGGCCGCCCAAGCTTCACCGTTAAACTCTTTATCCACCCCTGCCATAATTTTTAACAATGTTGATTTACCAGCACCATTGACACCTAGAACGCCTATTTTGGCTCCAGGAAAGAATGACAAACTAATATTTTTAAATAATTCTTTCCCTCCTGGAAAAACTTTACTTAAATTTTGCATTACATAGATGTATTGATATGAGGCCATATTTTATTTCCTTTGCTTTAATTTTTTTAATTACGATATTGTGCTTTTAATTCTTCAGCTCTAATCTTGTTTAAAATTCCCTCTTTTTGCGCTTGTTGCTTCTTTTTTTCTTGTATTTTGTCGTAATAAGCATTCAGGCGACTCCGCTCATCTTCATCACGATTATATAATAACCGAGGGTCATAGGCTTTTCGTGGCTTAATAATTTTACCATCTGGCATTTTGAGCCTGCCATCTTTATATAGTGTAGAATTAAATATCTTTTGTTTACTAAATCTAATTTTTACATCTTCACAGCCCATTAACCCTTCACGTCTTTTATTCATATATGCTCTAGCTTTTGCTTCATTATATGCATACATCCCCTCGGCTTGTTCTTGGTCTGAACGAGCTGAACTAACCATATATGCTCGAGCAACAAGTTCATACGACGGATATCTATCTGCTCCGCAGGCTAATCCTTCACCAGAAATATACCCTAGTGTTTTTATATCTTCTAGATAGTTATCTGTGGCATATGCCTGACTAACAACCACCCACATTGCTATAAATAGGCCTATTTTTAGTTTCATACTTTTCTCATTGGTAAATTTATTGACTTTTGCGATTATAACGACAAATAAATCTAATTCAAGCGAAAAAATGATTTGACAAATTAAAACAAGTGCCGTATAGTTCGCTCAAACTTTTGTGTAAGGAAAAAGAAAAATGAAAATATATAGCTCTTTAAAGTCTAAAAAAGCGCGCGTTAGAGGTTGTAAACTTGTTCGTCGCAGGGGGCGTCTTTATGTTATTAACAAAAAAGAGCCTAAATACAAAGCTCGTCAGGGTTAGTTTGACTTTATAATTTTATAAAAATCGGGTTTTGACCCGATTTTTTTATACCAATTCTAGCACAACAACAGCATTCGCATATTCCTTTTCATTTGATAAAGATATATGCAAATTGTATTTCTGCCCATTTGATATTTGATAGAGAAATGTTAGGGCTTTATTATATAATGTAATTTCAGGCTTTCCTAATTCATCATGTTTTATTTCTATATCATGTAACGTTATACCATTTCTAAAGCCTGTTCCCAATGCTTTTACAGTTGCCTCTTTGGCTGCAAATCTGGTTGCAACCGCAACTCGCAATTCTTCCACATTTTTAACGTTTTTCTTTTGCTCGATTTCTTTGATTTCGTTTGGTGTAAAATATTTATTCATAAATCGTAATAAATAGGTTTCATCAGCCATAAAGCGAGAAATTTGCACAATATCACACCCGAGTCCCAGAATCATTATTTTCATCTCCTTTATTTGTTTGTTGGCTGATAACTCTATATACTAGATGCGAGCATATAAACCAAATTGCAATATAAAATGGTATACATCCAATAAGCATAGGATAAAACACAGGCCAAATATCACTTAAAAATGCGCTAAAGTCAAGTGTTATCACAGAATAAAATAGCTCTGAAAACAACAACTTAAAATTTACTGGAAGGTGAGGTGCGGTATTTCCTAATAAAAAATGCCCTGTATGCAATGTTATATACCAAATTAGAGGAAATGTCCACGGATTTCCAGCTATTGTTCCTAAGGTGGCGGCAATCCCATTTTGCTTGGTTATTTTGGCCACAATTAACGATATTAAGATATGAAAGCCAACAAAGGGTGTAAAAGACATAGCAACACCAGTAGCAAACCCCTTGGCTATGCTTTGCGGTGTTCCTTTTAGGGAATCTAATTTACTTATTGTTGTTTGATATATTCGTTGCAGTCCTAGTCCCACTTTTTTTATTAGGGACATTACTCCTCCTATATTCTTGAAACGAAACTTACAACTTTTGATGAACGTAATGCGGTTATGATGTCGTTTAGGTGTTCTGTATTTTTTACATCTATATCCACGAGTATCTCAAAATAACTAATCGTTCTATACACAATATTCAAGTTTGTGATGTTGGCATTTTGGCGAGCAATTAGATTAGACAATTCGCCAAGTGTTCCTGGTTCATTACTAATCATGACCTTTACACGAGCTGTATGATTATCTGTTTCGGCATCGCCTCCCCATGAAATATCTAGCCACCGCTCTGGTTCATCTGCATATTTCTCTAATGCTTTACAGGATAATGAATGGACAGCCACCCCTTTTCCTGTGGTTACGATACCAACAATTCTGTCCCCTGGAACAGGGTGGCAACAGCCAGCAAAATGTACAGCCATTCCACTTATCAAGCCTTCAATTTTTAGGGCATTATTTTTCTTCTTTTTAGGTTTGCTTAATTTAATGGAATTAACAACTTGAGTTATTTTTGATTGTTTATATGCTGGGTATACAGTTCTTAACACGTCCCACCCTGTTATCAACCCTTCGCCAACTTTGGCATACAAATCTTCTAGAGTTTCACATTCAAAATGGGGCAATGTGCCATATATTGCTTTCTCATTAAATTCAAGATTTTCTTGTTTGAATAATTTTTCTAAAATATCTTTTCCTAAGGCTAAGAATTGTTCACGTTTGCAAGCGCGTACATATCTGCGAATCGCCGCTTTTGCTTTTCCTGTTACAACAAAACGTTCCCATTCTGTCGAAGGATGTTGTGCTTTAGATGTTAAAACCTCTACTTGATCACCATTTTGCAACACACTTCTTAATGGTTTAATTTCTCCGTTAATTTTTGCACCAACGCATTTATCCCCCACGCTTGAATGTACCGCATATGCAAAATCTACTGGTGTTGAGCCATACGGTAGACCAATTAAATCACCTTTCGGAGTAAAACAAAACACTTGGTCATTATACATTTCAAGCTTTGTATTTTCCAAAAACTCATCTGGATTTTGAGCCTGCTCTAAAATTTCTAACAATTCACGAATCCAGCGAAAACTACGTCCTGCTACTTTTTGACCTTGTTTATATGCCCAGTGTGCAGCCACCCCTTTTTCGTTAATTTCGTGCATTTCATGCGTACGAATCTGGATTTCAATTCTGGTATTTTCAGGACCAATAATTCCAGTATGTAACGATTGATAACCATTTGGTTTTGGTGTTGAGATGTAATCCTTAAATCGGCGAGGAACCATATGATATTTGCTATGGATAACCCCTAAAACTTGATAACAAGATGCTATATCATCTACACAAATTCGGAAAGCCATTATATCTGATAGTTGCTCAAATGACGCATTTTTTAATTGCATTTTCCGCCAGATGGAATATGGGGCTTTTTCACGACCAGTTATGGATGCTTTAATGTCGTTTTCTGCCATATCTCGTTCAAGTTGGCTTATAATCTTTGGAACCAGATTACACCCCTGCTCTCTTAAAAAATTAAGACGTGCAACAATAGAATCATGCGCTTCTTTGTGTAATTCTGAAAATGCAATTTCTTCTAATTCTGTTTTTATCTCTTGCATACCAATACGTTCAGCAAGAGGCGCATATATATCTAAGGTTTCTTTGGCTATTCTTTTACGCTTTTCATCTGAACAAAAATGTAGTGTACGAATGTTATGCAGACGATCCGCTAGTTTTATAAGGAGAACTCTTATATCTTCAGACATTGCTAGCAAAAGTTTGCGAAAGTTTTCTGCTTGTTTACTAGAGCCTGATTTTTGTTCGATAATGGCTAATTTGGTTACACCATCAACAATGGCAGCAACCTGAGGTCCAAATAAATTTTTAATTTCTTCAACAGTGGTGTCCGTATCTTCTACTGTGTCATGCAATAACCCTGCAATAATGGAATTGCAGTCTAATCTAAACTTGGTTAAGATACCAGCAACTTCTATAGGGTGAGAATAATACGGATCCCCTGAGGTTCGTAATTGCGCCCCATGTTTTTTCATTGCAAAAACGTAAGCTCTATTTAACGCATCTTCATCTGCGTTTGGATCATAAGATTTTACTATATCCACTAATTCATATTGTCTTAACATTTACCCTCTTTTCATCCCCATTTTTTAGTTATAGCGTAAAATATTAAAAAAAGCAAGACATGTTTACCATATCTTGCTTCATCAATTCTTAAAATTTTTATAAAAATGATATTTATTATTCAAAATCTTCTATATCATCTGCAAAATCTTCTTTAACATCTAGCAAATCATCATCTAAATCTACATCATCTAGAGAAACATCTACAGATTCAACGTCTATTGTTTCGCCGTTGCTATCTTCAATTTGCATACTTTCTGCTAAAGTGGCATCTAAAATTGTATCACCATCAAATTGTGCATCTAGTCCTGATAATTCTTTTTCTGCAGCCAAAATTTCGAGTTCTTCTTCTTCAGGCTCTTCAACTTCTACATATTTTTGTAAGCCCATAACTAGTGAGCGTTGCAACTCTTCTATATTAGCTTCACCTTCTGCAATTTCCCTTAAAGAAACAACTGAATTTTTATCATTATCACGTTCTACTTTAATTGGTGAGCCTGCCGAAATATCTTTTGCACGTTGAGCTGCAACCAAGAGAAGTTCATAACGATTTGGAATTTTTTCTATACAGTCTTCAACTGTTACACGAGCCATTTTATCTACCCTTTATATTAAAATTTACGCTTTTTTTGATTTTATACACAACACATCTTTGAAATGCAACTGTTTTTTTCGATTTTTTTATTTTAATAGATTATCGGCGTTGTTATCAGACGAGCATCATTTTGATTAAACTTTTCAAAAATTTTATTTCTTATTGGGCGAACCGCTTCCACATCTTCTTTTAGTACAGTATACATTGCAACTAATGCCGCCTCACTTTCATACATAGGCACTTGCCATTTTTCGGGCAACATTTCTATATATTTATGATAGTATCCGCGACGATGAAATTGTATTGCTTGCGCTAGCGCATGGTTTGCCTCAACAACACGAAATGCTTTAATTGTTTTATCACAAGTATATGCCCATTCTTCTGGGCTAAACCCTTCTTTAGCTACAATCGTCCTAAAACTTGAATAATTACCTGCTATTCTTGTTTTTAAAACCAAATTTTGACAAGGATTTACCATATCCTTTAGGTTTGTTTGGGTAAGGGGGGCTTGTTTTTCTTTCTCCATGAAATCTAGCAAAACATTAGCTCTGATTATCGCCAAAGAATTTCTATTGTTATTTGCTTCGCCCCAAGCATTTATCGAATCTAATGTTGCTAAGAAAGCCTCAGCATCTTTTGTTGTTAATGGAGATGTCAGCGTTGGATAAAGTGTTCTTATTGAATGATCCACGGGCTTTTTAGCCACCTTTACCTTTGCTGAGGATTTTAGATTTTCCGCTTGAGGCTGTGGCATTTCTATTTTCCCATTTAGATAGTCTGGTAGATGCACTGGTTTTTTGGGTCTTTCTATTTTCACTTCTTCTGGCGTATCTAAATCTTCTGGTTTTCTTTCCCACAAATCTGGCATTAGGGCAACATATAAAGCTGGAGATAAAAATTCTATATTTTCTAGGCCTTTATATTTATCTGCTATTTTTTCTGGAAATTTATTCTTTGTTTCTTTAATTCCTGGAAGATTTAATATTTTTTCAGACATCCCTGGGACTTCGTGTAGCATTGGCCCTATATATTGATAATATTCTTTAGGCATCATTTTAATCATGTCTAACAAATCGTCTTCATAATAGCTTTTTATTCTGTTCTCACTTAAACCATAGTTTTTTATTGTTCGACTAAATTCTGTTTTAAATTTCTTATCTATTTTAGACCGATATACATAGCCTTTGTCATACACCTTGGCGAGTTCTTTCATTTTGAGGATATATGTTTTCAAATCTGATAAATCCATATCCATTTTCACATCAAAATAATGTTTATAATCTGCAATATTGGCCGTTGCCGTAAGAGGACAGGCTAGCATTAGAAACAAGACAAAGACTATTCTATACATAAAATTTTATTCCTTTTAAATATTTACATTGATTTTATGTTATAAAATTTAAAAAAACGTTATGCTTGCATTTTAAAACAGAATCGTTTATTGTGTTGTTAATAACATAATATAACCAACATGAGGAGCAAAAAAGATGATTTGGACCGATGAAGCTGTTGAAGAATTGAAAAGAATGTGGGATAGAGGCATGACTACTGGTCAAATCGCTAAGGCCCTTAATGTTACGAAAAATTCTATTATAGGTAAAGTTCATCGTTTATGTTTAACTGCTAGACCTTCTCCTATTAAAAAGTCCGCTTCATCAGATGAAGAAAAAAAGACTCCTAAAACATCCAAAAAATCAACTTCTTCTGCAAAAACCACAAAAGAAAAAAGTAAACCTGCCGTTCAAGCAGAAGCAAAGCCTGCTAGCAAGGTTGTTTCGGAACAGATACCCGCAGATAAATCTCCTGTTTTAGAAAAAACAAATATTCCTTTGGTTAAATTAGACAATCATACTTGTCGTTGGCCAATGGGCGACCCTAGAGATGAAGATTTTTGTTTCTGTGGTAAACGTGTTAGAACTGGACAAACTTATTGTGAAGAACATTCTGCTGTTGCGTATGTTAAAGCTGGAAAGAAGTTTTAGTTTGAATATTTATCATGATTTAAAAGGTGCGCATATTTTTGATGTCGCATCTTTTTTTAATTCTCGGAGTTAAGCTGTGTATAGTGAGAAATTTTTAAAATTTATTGAAATGTGGCAAAAAGAATTTGCGATTGAGCGAACGATTGATGAAAAAGTTTGTTTGGACAAAGACAACAACCCTATTCCATGGTATACTTATCCTGCAATCGAATATTTATCTCAGTTAGATTTTAGCGAGAAAGAAATCTTTGAATTTGGCTGTGGTAATTCTTCTTTGTTTTGGGCGAATCGAGCAATGCAAGTTACCAGCATTGAAGATAACCCTCAGTGGTTTGACAAATGGAAACAAGACTTTCATGAGGAAAACCTTGATGTTCGTTGGAGAGATGAAGGCGAAGGGTATTTCAATGCTATTTATGAAGATGGCAAGAAGTATGATGTGATTATTGTTGACGGTAAAAGACGAGCTGATTGTGCGCGGACAGCTCTCGACTGTTTAAACAATGGTGGCATGATTATTTTAGACGATAGCGACCGAATTAACACAAGTCAGGAATATATTGACGCGGTTAATAACCTTAAAAAAGGTGATTTAATTCAGATTGATTTTTATGGTTTTTGCCCAATGAATAATTACACCAAAACCACGTCTTTGTTTTTAAGTCGAGATTTTAACTTCAAATCGCAATATATTGTACAACCTATAAACGGACTCGGCAATTTATGGAGCATGGGGCGAAAACACCGAAAAGAGTTTTATAGGGTCAATAAATAGAATCGAAATATCTATTTATTTTGAACTCTTCCGTCTACTGCAATCATGACAGAGCATTTGGCAATTATCCAATGTTGTATGCCCTCCTTTTGAATATGGAGTAATATGGTCGGCTTCCATTTCTTTTAAATTTTCAGCTTTTGAACTATTTTTGTTGCAATAGCTTCATAGGCTTTTGCGTGTTCGCTTTCGGGCGCACTTTGTACGATTGGCGTCCCTAAATCGGCATTTAAGCGGATATCATAATGCAACGGAATTCCGCCTAAAAAATCTATGCCATATTTTTCAGCAGTTTTCTCTGCGCCAGCATGCCCGAATATATCAGCTCGATGTCCACACTTTTCACAAATGTAATAGCTCATATTTTCGATAATCCCAAGCACTGGTACACCAATTTTTTGGTATAAGTTAATTCCTTTGACAGCGTCAATTAAGGCAATATCTTGAGGCGTGGAAACAATCACCGCACCAGAGAAATCTATTTTTTGCGACATAGTGATTTGGATATCTCCAGTTCCTGGAGGCATATCAATAACCATTACATCAATCTCTCCCCAATTTGTTTCGGTTAGTAACTGCTGAATTGCACCGCAAGCTTTAGCCCCACGCCAGATTAACGCCGTATCCCCAGCGACCATGCTACCGATAGACATTGACTTTATACCACATTCGTAAAACGGCTCAAAAGTTGTGCCGTCATAAGATGTTGGTGGGACGGAGGCATAGCCTAACATAGTGGGAATCGACGGTCCATATATATCTGCATCAAACAGTGCCACCTTCAAATTTTGATTTGCTAGAGCCAATGCTAGATTAACTGCTGTTGTGGATTTACCGACACCACCTTTTCCTGAAGAAACTGCGATGATATGTTTTACGCCTTTAACATTCCATTTTTCTGGGGCGGTTGGTGTTTCCTTTTTTTCTTTTACGAAAACCACATTTACTTTTTTATTTGGATTTAGTTGTGATAATTCCTCTTTTAAGGATAAAGCTTTACTTTCCTCGTTTGGAGCATTTAGAGTTATTATCAGACGATTTCCTAATTCTTTAATCGAGGTTATTTCTTCTCTTTTATAGTACTTTAAGACCAAGTTTTGATTTTCTGTTTTATCACCCATAGCAAATCCCCTAATGTGGATATAATTTATTCAATATTGTTTTTATACAAGCTTTGTATTATTTTTCT
>CAZRHI010000045.1:0-10028 GCA_964599945.1 uncultured Acetobacter sp.
TTTGGAGTTGATGTATATGCACCTGCTTTAACATGATGCGATGTTGCACGATATGCTATTGAACCAGATGCCTTTGACATTACTGTTTCAAAGAATGATGTGTTTGGAGTAGAAGTATACACACCTGCTTCAACATTGTGCGATGTTGCTCGATATGCTATTGAACCAGATGCCTTTGACATTACTGTTTTAAAGAACGATGTGTTTGGTGTTGATGTATATGCACCTGCTTTAACATGATGCGATGTTGCACGATATGAAGCAGAACCAGACGCATATGATGCGATTGTTTCAAAGAACGATGTGTTCACTTCGCTACCATACGAACCTATTTCTGGTCTTGCTGATGTTGCACGATATGCTATTGAACCTGTCGCATGCGACACAACTGTTTTAAAGAATAATATATTTGGAGTTGATGTATATGCACCTGCTTTAACATGATGCGATGTTGCACGATATGAAGCAGAACCAGACGCATATGATGCGATTGTTTCAAAGAACGATGTGTTCACTTCGCTACCATACGAACCTATTTCTGGTCTTGCTGATGTTGCACGATATGCTATTGAACCAGATGCCTTTGACATTACTGTTTCAAAGAATGATGTGTTTGGAGTAGAAGTATACACACCTGCTTCAACATTGTGCGATGTTGCTCGATATGCTATTGAACCAGATGCCTTTGACATTACTGTTTTAAAGAACGATGTATTCGGTGTTGAGCTATATGCACCTGCAGCAATATGACATCCTTCACCACGATAGCAAATTGAATCGCTTTTTGCATTTTGTGACGTGGCTATAAGGAAGAACGATGTGTTTGGTGTTGAACTATATGCACCAGTCTCAACGTTACAGCCAGTTGAACGGTAGCAAGTTGAACCAGACGCTTGCGACATAACAGCCTCAAAGAAACTCGTATTTACTGTTGCAACAGCTGTTTCAGCACACTCTTCACCACGGTAGCAAGTTGAACCAGAAGCGCGAGACATTATAACGCTGAAGAAAGTTACATTTGGAGCTGATGTATATGCACCTGCCGCAACATTGTGTGCTGTTGCACGGTATGCTACTGAACCTGTCGCATATGATACAACGGTATAGAAGAACGATGTGTTTGGTGTTGACGTATATGCACCTGCTTTAACATGATGCGAACTTGCACGATATGCTATTGAACCAGATGCCTTTGACATTACTGTTTCAAAGAATGATGTGTTTGGAGTAGAAGTATACACACCTGCTTCAACATTGTGCGATGTTGCTCGATATGCTATTGAACCAGATGCCTTTGACATTACTGTTTTAAAGAACGATGTGTTTGGTGTTGATGTATATGCACCTGCTTTAACATGATGCGAACTTGCACGATATGCTATTGAACCAGATGCCTTTGACATTACTGTTTCAAAGAATGATGTGTTTGGAGTAGAAGTATACACACCTGCTTCAACATTGTGCGATGTTGCTCGATATGCTATTGAACCAGATGCCTTTGACATTACTGTTTTAAAGAACGATGTATTCGGTGTTGAGCTATATGCACCTGCAGCAATATGATGCGAACTTGCACGATATGCTATTGAACCAGATGCCTTTGACATTACTGTTTCAAAGAATGATGTGTTTGGAGTAGAAGTATACACACCTGCTTCAACATTGTGCGATGTTGCTCGATATGCTATTGAACCAGATGCCTTTGACATTACTGTTTTAAAGAACGATGTATTTGGTGTTGAGCTATATGCACCCGCTTTCAGATTGCATTCTTGACCACGATAACAGGTTGACGCAGTACCAAGTGAATGAATAGTGATAAAGAACGATGTATTTGGTGTTGAGCTATATGCACCTGCTGCAATATGGCACCCTTCAGCACGATAACAGGTTAACTTTGTTGCAGTCGAGCTTACAGTAAGGAAGTACGAAGTATTCGGAGCCGCAGCATATGCACCAACACTCGCTTCACAGGCTGTCGCTTTATAACAACGCGTATTATCATTACATAATGCACGAATATCACTAAACCATAAATACCAATCAGCTTCAAGTGCTTCATGATCTCGAATATCTTCAAAATTTTCACCACAACCTATTTTACGATAACATCCTTGACTATCGTTACAGTTATTTACGAGATATTTACACGCTGGATATATTTCTTTATCCTCTAGTCTTTTGCCATTTCTTTTATACAAATAATCATAGTTAAGAGAATTATTATACAGCCTCATATCCGTAGCATTGATAGACGAGTGGTAAAAACGGTTTTCTTCTGTACAAGAGATTTTTTTATAGCACTGATCATCATCATGACAAGATTTTTGAATATATGTACATCCACCATCTTTCCCCTCATCATTATATGAAGAAAATTTACCTGTGGCATCGTAAGTTATACCAACACCTCGAGTGCTACTATTCTTTCGAGTATCATACCGACAGTTCGGGTTACCATTCCCGCACCCTGATCCATTATCACCTTCAACATTATTCTTACCACTTCCAGATTTTGGAGTATATGTCAAAACCCCTGGATTGACTACCGCCAAAAACCTTGTGTGAAGCTCATAATACAGCGTATTTAACACTGTATCACCCACATTATAAGGATAGTGAATATCATGCTCCACTTTATCTTCCCAAGTAGGATATGTATCAGCGTTATATATTATACCAGCATTTTCATTTGTCTTGTACCAACGACGAACATTATTACAATTCCTAGTATATTTATAGCAATAGTTTGGAGCTGTTGACCCACAAGACAACCCTGTTCCTGTATCCCAACCAGAACCATCACTTTTATCATAAGCGCAAACAATTTTATTTGTTACCTCATAATTACTGTAGTTAGAGTAAGTGCCGAGTGCAAGCAATCCTGCATTACTATTATCTGCATATCCTGCGCTTTTACGCTCATTACTTAGCAAGTCCGCAGCTTCATAGGCTATAAAATTGAGAAAATTACCTTTGTGCCCTTGGTCTTTCGCCTCCCAGTCATTAGTTGATACAATACTCTTGTGATCCAGATAAACAACATCATTTCTATAATAATCATCTTCATTATTACAATCATAAACCTGCTTACAACCAAAACCACCGCAACGTGTCATCTCTCTATACAGACACCACTCCCCCGCACTCTCATAAAAAAACCTTCTATCCGCATTACACAAAGCCAAACGACATTCTAAATCGCCAGCCCCAAACTTATCAGGATTAGTAGGATCCTCCCAATCACATCGCAAACTATACGGAACAGCCTCTCTGGAATCACCTGACACAATACGATTCCCTTTATCATCAACTAGCTTAAGTAACTCAACCTCTTCATCTTCAGTCGGATTATATTTCACAAATCCAAATCCACAGCCACACGACTCGTAGTAGGTTTCTCCATTGACTGCCACACATTTGCTACCATAACCAACCATCGCCTTTTCGCCTGGGCACACAGTATACCCCATTGTGGAACAGCAATCTTCTGACTTATACTTGATTCCTGTACCATCCTGGCAATACCACGAATCCACACGTGGATTATCACATGCTTTATATTCACTACTGCATTTATCATTACTATCACTAAGAGTGCCACTTGACGCACAGCTATCATCACCAGTACGACAAACCTTAGCCTCCGCCACGCCAGAGAACAAGATTCCAAACGATGCAATTACAACTAATATCAATTTCTTAGTCATCATATACCTACCACAATATAAAATAATATCTTTGTTAAGATAGCATTATTTTTAAAAAATGTCAACCTTTTTATATATGCGAATCGTAAAAAAATATTTAACAAAAAGATATTTTTATTTTATTTTTTGCACCGTTTTTTTGAAAAGCACTTATTTTTTATTTTATTTTGGCACGCAAATTTTCCAAAAGGCCATCTATTCCTTTTGGTGATTTCGAGATAAATGATGTATATTCATTACGCGCAGTTTGAGCCAAACTCACATTTTCAATAATTATATCAATAATCTTTAATTTTCCATTATGACTATACACTCGCCATTTTACACTAACTGGCTGTCCTTCTGGCATTGGAACTTTTGTATTAACAAAGATTTGATTAGGATTATTTGCCGCCGATGTTCCCTCGAAAACAAATTTTTTTCCCGTAAACTCATCAAAACGCTTAGACCAAATTTTTACATTAAAATCTTTATACAGGCGTATAAATTCCCGACGTTGCTGAGCATTCGCCGTTCTCCAATAACGGCCTAAGACATATTTTCCAATAAAATCCAAATCTAAATTTTCTGTAAACAACCGCTCAAATCGTTGATTTTTCTCTTCTTTTGATGCAGACGTATCTACCAGTTGTTCAATTCCCTCTTTGGTTAATCTTTCAACCATATCCACAGCGTCCGCCCCTCTAATATCTGCCATAGAAACCTGCGCCCACCCTAGAAGTATCACCAAAAGCATACCAATTTTCTTCATAGCACGTCCTTTCCTTAACCTTTATTCATCATCTTCCATATCGTCCATATCAAAATCATACTCTGGAGTTTCATTTACAACACGTTTTCCACAACGTCTCATTTTGCCACGATTTTGTAGATATGCAGATTTTATTGTTTCATAATAATCAACTGCTCCCTCTTCTAAACTTTCAAGCATTTTAAGATTTTCGGCCATAAGGTTTACATATTTTAACCCACTTGCACCATAATATACTAACCATGCATCCTCGCCATTACTCTCTTCTGCTATCCAAAACATTGGCGAGCTATATCCGTCAACAACAAAGCCTGTGGCTGCGCGTGGAGTACTTGGTCCCATTATTGGCAAAATAATAAATGGCCCATCTGGGACACACCATGTTGCTAATGTTTCATCAAATCCTGTTTTTTTAGGTTCTAGCCCAACCTTTGTCGCAACATCAAACAACCCAATACCTCCAAGCGTTGTGTTTAAAACGAAACGCCCGAGATTATTTCCTGAATTTTCAAATTCACCTTGCAAAATGTGATTTACAGCAGAAACGGGTTCTTCTATGTTATTAAAGAAGTTAGACACGCGTTGACGTACAAACTCGTTTGTTACAGCACGATACCCTTTAGCTATTGGGCGAATAACATATTTATCCACCTTATTGTTAAACCCGAACATCGCTCTATTATAACTTTCTAGAGCTGTTGACTTTGCAGGACTATTTCCTGTTGGTGTGGCACATCCGCTCATTCCAAGCAACATTACAGCCACCATGTATTTAGAAAAACCTTTAACCACTTTTTCCTCTTCAAAAATTTCTCCTAATATAGCGACTTCAGCAAATAAATCAACAACTAATTTCGCAAACACAGAATGTTATGGTGTATTTTTTTGTAGATTCAGACACTTTAGTTGTTAAAATATTACAATTTGGAAATGTTTTGTGTGTTGCAAATCAAAATTTTCTCGCTACTATGCCGTTATGTGATAATTTTTTTAGAGGTAAGAATTGATGACTAATACTTATAATGGTAAAATTAACCTATTTGACTGCGCAACTGCTCAAAAAGTTATTGGACAAGATAAATTTTTAGATGCGTTTAAAACTGTTTTAGACCACGGTGCTTATTGTCAAGGTCCTGAAACAAGAGAATTAGAAGAAAAATTAGCTAATTACTCTGGTGTTAAACATTGTGCAACTTGCGCTTCTGGAACAGATGCGTTAGTTTTGGCCTTGATGGCATGGGGTGTTCAGCCTGGTGATGCTGTGTTTGTTTCTTCTTTCACATTTGTTGCTTCAGCAGAATGCGCAGCAATTTTGGGGGCTACACCTGTTTTTGTTGATTCTGATCCTCATACTTATAATATGGATCCTGCTGATTTGCAGAGAGCGATTGATGAAGTTAAAAAAGAAGGAAAATTAAATCTAAAAGCTGTTGTTGCTGTTGATATTTTTGGTTCTCCTTGTGATCTTGATAAAATTATGAAAATTGCCCATGAAAATGGTATGAAAGTTTTGGAAGATGCGGCTCAGGCATATGGCTCTACTTATAATGGCAAAAAAGCTGGAGCTTCGGCTGATATGGTTGCAACATCTTTCTATCCTACCAAACCTTTAGCTTGCTATGGTGATGGTGGTGCAACATTTACAAACTCTTCAGAAGAAAATGAATTATTGAAGTCTTGCCGTGTTCATGGTATGAGTCCTGAAGATCATTATGACAATGTTCGTTTGGGCGTTACTGGACGTTTAGACTCATTCCAAGGGGCTGTTGTGCTTGAAAAATTAAAGATTTTCGATGAAGAATTGGTTAAAAGAGCTAAAGTTGCGAAGAAATATAACACTGAGTTGAGTTCTTATTTTGGCAAACAAAGAGTCTTGGATAATGCTACTTCTGCATATGGCTTGTACACCATTGACTGCGCTGATAGAGATGAGTTGATGGCTTATTTGAAGGAAAATAACATTCCTTGCGGTGCTTACTATCCTCGTCCTGTGCATACACAAACAGCATATGCTAAATGGAACAAGAGAAGCTTGCCTGTTTGCGAGAAATTGTCAAAAACAGTTTTGAGTATTCCGATGCACCCATATCTAGAAGAAGATGCTCAAAATTATGTTATTAGCAAGATGAACGAATTTGCCGCAAAGAAATCTAGTAAAGCTGCGTAATTTTAAGTTTGCTAAACCCAGAAAACAGACACTTAACCGTGTCTGTTTTTTTGTTTTATCTGGGGTGCAAACTTCTTATTGATTTTTTAAGTATTGCTCCCTATATTATATTTAGTAAAAATTTTTAAAGAAGGGGAAACTCAATTATGTTAGAAGATAGAGAAATTGCATCTTATAGCAACGCGCAAGTTGTTGACGAAGGATTGCGAAATTATATGTTAAAAATTTATAATTATATGGCTGGTGGGTTAAGTGTTACTGGTATTATTTCATTTCTTATTGCTAGTAATCCATCTATATTAAGACTCTTTTTCACTCCAACAGGATATTCTGCATTTGGTTGGCTCGCATTACTTGCACCGTTAATTATGATTTTTGCATTTGGCTGGGTTATCACGAAAGGAACATTAGCTCAAGTTCAAGCTACCTTTTGGGGCTTTTCGGTTTTGATGAGTATTTCGCTCGCACCTATTTTCTTGGTTTATACAGGGGCTAGTATTACTCGTGTTTTTCTAATTACTGCTGCAACTTTTGGTGCTTTGAGTTTATATGGCTACACAACAAAAAAAGATTTGAGCGGTTTTAGAAGCTTTTTAATGATTGGCCTAATTGGTTTGATTATTGCTAGCGTTGTTAATTTCTTCATGCAAAGCCCAGGACTTTATTATGCGTTGTCTTATATTGGTGTGTTCATTTTTGCAGGTTTAACAGCTTATGACACACAAAATTTGAAAAACCTTTACTATCATGGCGGTTTAGATAGCGACACAACTGATAGAATCGCCATTTCAGGAGCTTTGTCGCTTTATCTTGATTTTATCAATATGTTTTTATATCTATTAAGATTAATGGGCGACAGAAGATAATTATTTCAATTTACATTTTAATAAAAGCCGGCACTTTGGTTGTCGGCTTTTTTTATCGGAGGAATCAATGACTTGTGATATATTTGAACTTTTTGCTAAAAGACATAGTTTTTATGACATCAACTCATCACTTCCGATTAGTGTTGATGATATTCATAAAATTGCTCGTACTGCTTTAGAACTCTACCCTAGCCCATTTAATTCTCAAAGTGCTAGAGTTGTTTTATTGTTTAATGATTATCATTTTGATTTTTGGAAAATTGTAGAGCAAATACTCCTTAAAAATGCGCCAACAGAAAAAGCGTCTGCCATTCAAAATAAAATTTCATCATTTGCTCATGGTGCTGGAACAATTTTATTTTATGTAGATACTGCTATTATACAACAACAAGAACAAGATTTTCCTTTGTATGCTTCGCATTTTAGGAACTGGGGGTATCAATGTAATGCCATATTACAGTTTATGGTTTGGAGTGCTTTAGCAAACGTTAAAATTGGAGCAAGTTTACAACATTATAATCCGATTATTGATAATGATGTTAAATCTGCTTTTGGTATTCCAGATACATGGGAGTTGATAGCGCAAATGCCATTTGGAGGAATCGAGAAAACTCCGCCACCGCATTTGGTTGAAAATTTGGACGAAAAGTTACTTATTTTTAAATAGCTTAATTTGCATTATAAAAATTTGATACCTCTCATAATAAAAAGCTTTTCATCTAACGTTTACTTTTTTATTTTATTTCATACAATTAAACTAACCTATCTATAATATGTATCCCCAAATCCTTATATATGGAATACTATTGTACATCAATAAATAAAAAATATCAAAAAAAATATTGACAAAATTTTTGAAATTATTTATAAGGCTGTTAGTTTTTTATTATTATTAAATTCTTATGTTATGAAAAGTCTTTTTATAGGAAGGCTCGCTTGCGATGACAGCCACCTCAAAGGTATGAGTGTACTCACCGTCAATGATCTAAAAGACGTTCTGAGTGCAGCCTTAACATTCACGCCCTTTACCATAGCCCAGATCAACTTGGTCTATGCAAGGGTTGCCGAAAAATATTTTCTCGCGTGCGGAAAGCTTGGCTACAAGACCAGTTTCTTCCGCGAAATGACCGCGTTGACGTATTTCACGCTCACGATGGATCAGGCTAATATCCCTAAGTTTGACGGAATTTATATTCCGTTTTCGGGTGAGATATTTATCCTCCCATACGACGTTTGCGAATTCGCAGACGCGCAAGAAGGATCTTGCGATGCGGAGTTTGCTGGCGCAGGCACTCCTGAGAAGCGATTTTTTCGCCGCTTCACTCTTGAGATAGGCAAAACCAAAACATCTTTCACTCAGGCTGTAAAGCAGAAGCTTTTGGGAGAAAAGAGTGAAACGGTGGATGTAACGACAATCGCCATGATGACTGCCACCGCTGATGTCTGTGTCAAGACAAAACCTGATGGCTCGACAGAGGAAGAGGTTCTCAATGCTATGTATTTCTTATACAATGGCATGAAATGAAACACAAAAGACCGTAATTCAGACGAATTGCGGTCTTTTCCATTTTAAATTGTAAGAAATATTCCAATAAAAATCTCCGCACATTACTATATGCGGAGATTTAAATTAGAAATTCAAAACAAATAAATCTGACATAAGTGGATAGAGAACACATACCACAACCATGCCATAAACTAAAGCAATTATCGGGTAATTTACTAGCACTAAAATAACCCCAACTGCAAGCATAGGAAGTAAAACCTTCCAGCTTTTGAACATTATACGAAGTCCAAGAGCTGAATCTGGCATATCTATTTCATCTATACATAACCAAGTGCAACCTCGGCTATATTCTACACCATTTACAAAAAACCAGATAAGCGAAACGATTGCCAACTGCCAATTATAACAGCAGAGTGCGATTGTCAGCCCGAGGATAGCGAGTTCGATAGCTCCGAACAATCTATCTATCCGCTTGTTTTTCTCTTCTCTTTCGCGAAAATACTTGTAATGTCTGTCTTCTTGCTCTTTTTTTGTTGTAATTTCCATAATTATTCATTACTCGCTCCTGTTTGCGAGGGTTTTAAGATATAATAATATTTCTTTGTGTTGGATAGTATAGAGGAAAAGCATCTTTGTCAAATTAAAATTTATAGCTAGAACTTTACTAAGATATATGTGTGTTTATTAGGTAAATTTTAGTAATCTTTCATTATTTTGTAGCCATTAAAATTTATTTCAAAAAAATAATAAAGGTGAAAAATGAGAAGTTTATATCCTATTTTACTTTTAACAATTTCTAATGTATTTATGACATTTGCTTGGTATGGGCATTTGCGGTTTAAATCATATAGCTTATGGGTGGTTATTTTATCTAGCTGGCTTATTGCCTTTTTTGAATATTGTTTTCAAGTTCCTGCTAATCGTATTGGGCATGAATTTTATACGGCAACCCAACTTAAAATTATGCAGGAAATTATTACTTTAATCATTTTCGTCATCTTCTCGGTTTTGTATCTTAAAGAGGAGT
>CAZRHI010000046.1:0-9399 GCA_964599945.1 uncultured Acetobacter sp.
ATATAAACTTCCCCCCAAATGAATATTGCGCTTGGTATACACAATATCTTACCTTTATGGAGTTTTATCGTCTACTCATCGCTAAAGTTCTACGGAACCACGCGCCTAGCGCATGGTTTTCAGAATACAAAAAAGAAAGAGGCTTTCGCCTCTTTCTTGTCCCCGTTCAAAAACTACCTTTCCCTCGGAACACATATTTTCGTATGTGAGAGTTATAAGGGAATAGAAATGAGAACCCTCAAGCCTCCTAATTCGCTATCGGTTAATTCAATCTTTCCCCCATGAGAGGTTATAATATCTCTGGCGATTGATAAACCTAAACCAACGCCTCCTGTTTCCTTGTTACGAGATTCGTCGATACGATAGAACGCTTTAAACACTTCTTCTCGCTTATCTTCGGGAATCCCTGGACCGTCATCGTCAACGCTGATTTCAAGCTTGTTATTATTACTTTCAAGAGCAACCGCAATGGTTTTACCATAATTAAACGCATTAGAGATGATGTTTGTTACAGCGCGTTTTAAGGCTTGCTCTCTTCCTTGAATGGCACTTACTTGGTCATTTGTAGAGTAGCGTATCATCGCTTTTGTATTACGAAACTTGTTAATAATGCTCAAAATAAGGTCGTTCATATCTACAAAAGTGTTTTTTTCGCCCCCCTCACCAGAAACAAATGCCAAATATCCATCAAGCATTTTTTCCATTTCACCAATATCTTCAATAAATTCTTTATTGTCTGGTGTGTCTGGCAACATTGCCAACTGCAAACGCATTCTGGTTAATGGAGTACGCAAATCATGTGAAACACCAGCAAGCATTTGTGTTCGCTCAGAGATTTGCTTTTGTATACGTTCTTTCATCTTGATAAAGGCAAGCCCAGCTTTGCGTACCTCTGATGATCCATAAGGCTTAAATGGCGTGTTAATTCCTTTACCAAAATCTTCAGCAACTTGTGCTAAGGTTGCGATAGAACGTACTTGAATGCGTAAAAATAGCGTTGCCACCAAGAATAATAACAATGATGTTCCAATCATCCAAGCAACAAAGCCGAAAATAGATGTGCTAAAAATCTTTTTTGTTGATGTGGTGAAGCGATATAAACCATTTTGCGCTTCAACCAAAACAACGACGTCATCACGCCCATTCATTAAATATACATTAGTTAGAGCATCAGGAAATTTTTGGTGCAAAGATGTTTCTAAGAACCCTGTAACTATTTTATATTCTTTTCCATAGTGCGTGTTCGTTTTAACGGTTAATTGGTCTTCCCCAGTTATCAGCTCAACCTGAATGCCGTATTCTTTTTGATACAACTCTTGAATGATTGGCAAGACCTCAGGAGAATTACTGGTCATATCTATTGCAACAGCGATATTGTTTGATAGATTATCAGATAATCGCTTACCCACTCTTTCCCAGTTTCCGTTAAAAAAAGCATATATAGAAACAACTTGAACCAAAATCAATGGAACAAAAATCAATAACATTGTTCGGAAAAACAAAGTATTGGGAAAAATTTTTAGTTTTAGATATTGTAAAACTTTTTCCACCTTATCTGGAAATCTAACGTGCATTTTACTCTCCTTTATTCAGAAATTAACATATACCCTTTTCCTCGTACGGTTTGTAAGTAACGTGGATTTTTGGTATCTGTTTCGATTTTTTTTCTTAACCTTGTAATTTGGACATCCACAGTACGAAGATTTTCCGCTACGCCTAAAAGCTCTGCTAATTCTTCTCTGGTGTGGACTTCTCCAATATTTCGCCCCAAAAGTGTGAGAAGTGTTCGCTCAACAGGGGTAATATGAATAATCTCTCCATCTATATTGCGCAATTCTCCTTTATCAAGATCATAGGTTATCCCATGAAATAACAATTTTGATGATTGCTCTTTGGCTTGAATGGTTCGTCTTAAAATATTATTTATTCGTAAGACTAATTCTTTGGGTTCAAATGGTTTTGGAATATAGTCATCAGCTCCTATTTCTAACCCTTTAATACGGTCTTCGGTTTCCCCCATTGCTGTTAGTAAAATAACAGGTATCATATTATTATTTGCACGTAAGGTTGACAAAAATTCTATTCCTGTTACCTTAGGCATCATAATATCAACAATCAAAATATCAAATTTATAAAATGACAAAAAACTTTCTGCTTCTTTAGCATCTTTGGCTGCCGAAACAAGAAAACCTTGCTCTCTTAAATATCTTTGGAGCAAGCTTCTTAAACGCGTGTCATCATCTACAACCAAAATATGTTTTTGAGCATCTAGCATAAAACCTGCCCTTTGTTATTTTTCTTTTGTGTTTTTTTCTTTAGTTTTAGATTGTGATTTAGAAGCATTTTCTGCTTTAACATAATCAAGCGTTTTATCAAAATATTGATAACCAGTAATAAACGTCAAAACAGCAGCAATCCAGAGCAAGCCTTCACCTAGTTCTCCCCAAAAGAGCCAACCTCTAAAAAATATCATCGCAAGGGCAGTCATCTGAAAGCCAGTTTTCCACTTAGCCAAGCGTGTTACAGGTAGACCAACATTTACTTCACGCAAAAATTCACGCAAACCTGAAACGAGCAACTCTCTACACAAAATTACAAAAATTGGGATATAAGAAATAGGGTGCACCATACCTTTTGCAAGAATAACCACAAGAGCCGCGGCAACAAGAAGTTTATCCGCAATAGGATCTAATAACCGACCAAACGCAGAAACTTCTCCGCGAGCGCGTGCAAGTTTTCCATCATAATAATCTGTAATAGAAGCTAAAATGAACAATATTCCAGCCATATAGTTAAAAATATTTTCCTTTGAATAAACAGCTAAAAAGACCAACGGGATAACAGCGATTCTGGAGATAGTTAGCAAGTTCGGTAAGCTATACACGACACTTTTCCTTTCTAATATTTTGAGTTCAACTTAAATTTAGTATAATCAAATTTTTTATTTATGGAAGTAATTATAAATGTTTTCAGCCGTTTTTTTATTGATTCCACTAACTTTTGCAATATCATCTATCGACGCATCTTTGATAGCTTCAACCGAACCAAAGTAATTTAGCAAATCTTTCTTTCGTTTAGAGCCAATTCCTTCAACATCATCAAGCCTAGATTTTGTCATTGATTTGGCACGTTTTTTACGGTGTGTCCCTATGGCAAAACGATGCGCTTCATCACGAATATTTTGCAAATAAAACGCAATAGCTGAACGATATGGCAGTGCAAAACTTTCTTTCCCGATTTGATGATAAAATTCTTTGCCTGCATTTCTATCCACCCCTTTAGAGATAGCAATAATACGAATATCAGTTAAATCATAATCTTTTAAGCTTTCATGAACGGCGTGTAATTGCCCTAAGCCCCCGTCAAGCAAAATAACATCTGGTTTGTTTTCAGGGCTCATTCTATCAAATCGCCGTTTTAAAACTTCTTTCATCATAGCGAAGTCATCGTTGGTTATATCTGGGTTTTTAATATTAAAAGTACGATACGCCTTTTTATCAAACCCCTCAGGCGTGGCAACAATCATTGCGCCAACAGCATAAGATCCTTGGTTATGCGAATTATCATAAACTTCTATTCTCTGTGGCATTTTGGGTAAGTCAAAATATGACTGCATTTCTTCTAAATTAGCTCGAATACTTTTGTTTTCAGCAAGTCTGCGTTCAATAGCCGATAGGGCATTCTTTTTCGCATTTTCTATGAGCTTGAATTTATTACCTTTTGAAAAAGTGTCTATCTTTACTGCGAGGGCATCTTCTAGAAAATCTTTGTTTTCTAACGGTTCAGATACATATATTTCTTTTGGTGTTAGATGATTTGTGTAAAACGTACTTAAAAAAGCCTCTAATACTTCTGAAGCGGTAGCGTCTTCTTCTTTTTTTATAAAATATGGAGCATTACCGCAATTTTGCCCACCACGAATAAAGAAAATTTCAATACAATACCAATCTTCCTTTTGCGCAATGCCAATAATGTCCACAGACTTTAACCCAGAATATTCTAAATTGGCATGAGTTTGAATGCCTGTTAATGCTTTAATGCGCTCTCTAAAAACAATCGCCTGTTCAAAGTTTTCGGCCTCGCTAGCCTGCTGCATTTTTTTAGAAAGTTCTTCTTGTATGGCAATATTTTTCCCCTCTAAAAAATCAACCACCTCTTTGACGAGTTCGCGGTAATCCTCTTGGCTAATTTTTCCCACACAAGGTGCAGTGCAACGTTTAATTTGATATAATAAACAAGGTCTTTCTCGGTTATGGAATACATTATCACGACAACTGCGCAGCATAAAAACTTTTTGAATAATGTCTAATACATTATTTACATCAGTCGCACTTGCATAGGGTCCAAAATATTTGCAGGCTGTGCCACGATTACCGCGAAATTTTCTCAAAGCTGGGTAATCCTCGTGCAAGTTTAACATGAGATGAGGATATGATTTATCATCTTTTAATAAAATATTATATTTAGGGTGCAGT
This sequence comes from uncultured Acetobacter sp., assembly GCA_964599945.1. Taxonomy (GTDB): domain Bacteria; phylum Pseudomonadota; class Alphaproteobacteria; order RF32; family CAG-239; genus CAG-267. Next base: position 4,476 of record CAZRHI010000046.1, read on the forward strand.
TTTTTGATAAGTTCATTTTCGACAATAAGCGCACGGTTTTCGTTTTCAACAATAATAAACTCCATTTTACGCACTTCGGCAACCATTCTTTGCAAACGCGTGGTTAGTTGTTCTATATGTGTATATGCAACAATGCGTTTTTTTATGTTTTTTGCTTTTCCGACATATAATACCTCGCCTGCATCATTTAGCATACGATATACCCCAGGGGTTTCTGGAGCCAATTTAACATTTTCTCGTAAAATTTTTAATCCGAGTTTTATATCAAACATCGTTAATCTAAAAACTCCCATGTTTTACCATTATAAACGCATTGATGCTTTTGGTATTGTGGTTTTAAAATATGAATATTTCCAATACCACTATAATCATAATAAGTATCAAGCAAAAATTTTTCTATTTGATGAGCAACCACTTTTTTGCCACGCTCTTCCCAATAGGTGTCCAAATATGTTCCACCAGAGATAATTTTGGGTTTTTTCGTTCGTATAAGTTCATTTAGGTTATCTCGTGGGGCTATGCCTGTTTTTTCACCCAAAATATCAATCTGCCCTAATAAGATAGCATAGTACCCAGCGTCTTTGGCTTTTAGGTTATATACTGAATAATATCCATTTATAGCATAATCACATGGTGTCAAAACATCATAAGCAAATTCAAATCCATATTTAAACGCAAGATTTTCAACTTCTGTTTTATACGTTTTGTGATAATTGTAATATAGCATAAATAGAAGATACAGAATCCCCATTCCCCCTAGAATTTTTCTTATTTTAGGAAATTTCTCTAAAAACATTACAGACAACATAATCCCTAAAATCAGCCAAAAAATCGCATAATGTAAAAAGGCGGAAAAATAAAACAATCGTAAAAATGTTTCCTCAATAAACAGTAGGCTAAGCAAAATTTCTATTCTACTTCCTTTGTATAAGAAATAGATTGATGCCATTCCTCCCAAAGGAAGAAAAATATAAAAGTCTATATATTCTTTAGGTGGAAAAATAATACGATGTTCCCCAAAAACATCTGGAATATGTGTGTTAAATAAAAAATTAGAACGCCAGTAAATATCTAGAGCATCGTTTGCATAAAGATATCCGAGAAATCCACCAAAAAGCAATATGGGCAAAATAGATGCTATAAAAAAACTTTTCACACTAATCTTACGACAACAAAGTTCATAACCAATATAACCAGCAATAACAACTAAATTTAGCACAACTTTTTGTGTAAACATAAAGCTTATAAAAAAACAGAGAAAACTAATACTTAAAAATTTTAAAACGTTTGTTTTTTGATATAGAAATAGATAGTATAATGCTATAAATAAAAACAGATACATAAAAGTATCAGGTCTGTAATCTGTTGACAGCAGTACAGAATAAGACGAAACCATTATCCCAGCATTAAATAAAGATGCTAAATATCCTGTCTTATTTAAAATTAAAATCTTTCCTTGGTAATATGCCATAATAAACAAACATACCACCCCTACAATATTAAAAATAGAAAATATACGAGGATTGTCTATTAAATCCGCAACAAAAGGAGCGGAAATATACCAAGTTAATGGGTTATGGTGTTGAAAAAAATCTCGATAAGGTATGAAGCCTTGCCATATTAGCCAAGACGAATGCAAGTGTTCAACATTATCACCGTTTGCTTTTAAGATAATTCCATATATATATGCTCCAACAAAAGCCATAACAACAAAAAAGAGCCATAAAAATCTTTCTAATATTTTAGTTTGCATAGAACCAATCCTTTTTCTTTGAATCATACTGACAATTCTTACCCCTAAATTCATATCTTAAAATATAAAAATCAGGAAATGGCGTCGGAAAATAATATTTATCAATAACTTTAGTATCTATTGATTGCAGTAATACATATTGATTTTGATGCCAGTAATAGCTATTCCAAAATTCCCCACCAAAGACAAGCTTTGGTTTATAGTTAAGCACTATCTCTGTTAAATTTGGTAATGGTTTTATCCCCATTTCTGCACCTAGTGTGTCAATATGTCCAAGCATGGACCAATAATAATGTGGATCTTTTGAAATAATTGACTGATTACCAAAGAAGCTACTAACTATATAATCGCATGGTGTAATATTTTGAGCCAAATATGTTGCAAAAGTCCTATCCCTGCCACGCGTATTAAGGTATTTAGAGGGGGTGATAACCGCATAATATAGGCAACCTACCAATATCGGAAAAATCAGCCAAACATTCTTTTTTGCTATTTTTTCAAATAATACACTATTTAAGCAAACCATATAAATCATCAATGGCAACATATAATAGGGAGAAATTGCAAAGTAAAAGCACCTAAGCAATAACTCAATTATAAACAATACCGCGATAATCTTAAAATATTTATTCGCCGCTTTAGCAAAACACAAAATACTAATGCACGCACACACCACAGCAGGAATTAACATCTGAAACTCTGCGACATCAATTTTTCTATATCCGTAATAATCTTGCATCTTAACATTAAAAGGATAATTAGACAGCCAATAGAGTTCTAAAGCATTTTGAGAATAAAGAAAAGTAATAAATAAAACCAAGCAGAGTAATGGCAAAAGTAAGGCGTATAAAATATCTTTTAGAGGTGTTTTATTATGATAAAACACAAAAAGACTTAAAATCCCCAATACAGCAAAAATCATCAACACTTTTTGTGTAAATAAAAACGAAACAAAAAAAGCCATGAATGCGCCACACAATGTCGCTAATTTACCATTTTTCCAAAAAGAAAACAACGCATATAGTCCAATAGCATAAAACAGTGCCATAAAAGTATCAGGATTATAGTTAAAGCAGTAAATATAGAAATAAGGCGGACACACCCCCAACAAACTTAATAATACAGCATAACGAGAATGAACAAAGAAGTTTACACCAATTTTGTATACAACATAAAAAGTCAACATCCCACCAATAATTCCAACCAAGTGAGCAACATCTAATAGCGTTAAAATATTGCTAAAAAAAGTAATAAATGGTGCGAAGATGTACCAAAGAAGAGGGTTGTGATGTTGGAAAAAATCTCGATATGGCATTTTGCCATGAGCAACCAGCCACGTTGAATGGATATGCTCAACATTATCCCCATTTCCCGTTTCGGTATATAAAACAGTCCATAAGGCAAAACCGACAGCATAAAGCAATAATGACCAAATTAGTGTTTTATAAAAGTTGTTCCATGTTGTATTCATCAAAGAGCCTCCAGAAGACTACTTTAATGAAAAAAAAATAAAAGTCTACAAAATCAACTTCTTTTATCAGAACAATTACAAAAAGTTGCTATGGGGCAATGATGGCATTGAGGGGCTTGAGCTTTGCAAATATATCGTCCAAAAAGTACGAGCCAATGATTTGCATGAATAATGTATTCATCAGGTAATACTTTTAACAAATCCATTTCTATTGCTAAAGGTGTTTGCCCTTGGCTAAAGTCCAGACGATGAGAAATACGCATGACATGGGTATCAACCGCTAACGTCGGTTTATGAAACCACACGTTTAAGACAACATTTGCAGTTTTTCTGCCAACACCAGCAAGTTTTTCCAACTCATCGCGATTATCTGGCACAATGCCATTATAATTTTCTACTAAATCTTTACTTAAGGAAATGATATTTTTTGCTTTGTTATTAAACAATCCAATCGTTCGAATATATGAGATAAGCCTTTCTTCTCCCAAATCTAACATCTTTTGGGGCGTGTCTGCAATTTTGAATAAATCTTCTGTTGCACGATTTACTCCTTTATCTGTTGTTTGCGCCGAAAGAACAACCGCCACTAAAAGAGTATATGCGTTACTGTAATTTAGTTCACATTGAGGATTGGGGTTTTCACTTTGAAAAATCTTCATAATTTCAAGTATTTCAGACTTTGATCGCATATTCGTTCTCTTTTTAAGCTTTTACACCACCTGCACCAGCGGCTTTGGGTGCTTCTGTATCTAGTGGCCAACGTGGACGTGGCTTAAAATCAAGGGAATTTGTGTATCCTTTACGAAAACGCTCTAACCCAGCCCAAGCAATCATAACACCATTATCCGTGCAAAAACGAATAGGTGGAGCGGCAAATATTAAATTATTCTTTTCTGCTAAATCTTGCAATTTTTCCCGTAGATAAGAGTTTGAAGCAACTCCTCCAGAAACTACAAGATGTTTTCCTTCAGGGTACTTTTGTTTAAAATATGAAATCGCTTTGCTTAATTTTCGACAAAGGCAATCCGTTGCTGTATATTGAAAACAAGCGCATATATCAGCAACATCATGAGGAGGAATATCTGCATGATTGATTTCTCCATCTGGAGCATAGGTTTCCACAATCTTACGCACTGCTGTCTTTAATCCTGAAAAAGATAAATTGCAATCTGGCGAGCCAATAAGAGGCCGAGGGAGTGAAAAACGCGTTTCATCTCCCGTTGAGGCCATTTTTTCAACAGCAGGACCTCCTGGGTAACCAAGGCCTAACATTTTATCCACTTTGTCAAATGAGCAAAAGAAAAGGCCTCACGTCGAGACCACTATCATTTTAACTTAGTAAATATCAAATACTTGATAAAGTTGCAAACTTTTCTAAATATCCGTTTATGGGAAGGAACTGTCCTCTCTAAATCTTCGATAAACTCATCGAGGCCGGTACACTTGACGTTGGCGATTTTTAAAATCGCTCCTTCATCCTCATATTCCCCATAATAGAGATTTCTATTTATTATGGAAAGTTTACCAGTCGCTTTATAGATTTTTGAAACTACTTCCCGACCTTTAGCCTTAAATCCGCTTACGTTGAATGTCTTGCCGACGATTTTAGGAGACTTCATGACTTTCAAAACTATGTCGTTCAAATCCTCTTTAGTGATGAAATCCATCGTCCTATCGAGTTTCATATGTTTTATAAAATA
>CAZRHI010000047.1:0-9291 GCA_964599945.1 uncultured Acetobacter sp.
GTGGCGTATGAAGATAGCTTGGTTGCCGAGGATACATAAGAACTATTATGCGACATCCCTAAAAAATAACGTAAAAACAATGTGTTAATAGAATAAAAATAACAGTATTAGATTCGTTTCAATAATTTTAAGGACAGACACAACTTATTTGTGAAGCGTATAAATATTCAATCAAAAACATAAAGTTTATTAAAAACTATAAATTTGCGACAAATAAATTTTCAAACATAAAAAAAACACTCCTTCAAAAAATGAAGGAGTGCAACCCTCTTCTTTTTGATTAAATGTGAGAATTTAACCAAGTTTCAATAGCAGACTGTGAGTTAAAACCAACTTTAGAATCAATTTTCTGTCCATCTTTAAATAAAAACATCGTTGGAATGCTTCTAATCTCAAAATTAGCAGCAGTAGCAGGAGCTTCATCAACATTCATTTTGCAAATTTTGACTCTTTCTCCATATTCCTTATTCACTTCTTCCAAAACAGGACCGAGCTGACGGCAAGGACCACACCATTCAGCCCAAAAATCAACAAGAACTAAACCCTTTGATTTTAAAACTTCTTCTTCAAATTGACTATCGTTAATTGCTCTCATTTGTTTCCCTTTCTAATGTTGTTGATGTCTTTAATATAATGACATCTTTAAGATATTAAAGATTTACAATAAGTCTAATCCAAAAGTTTTATACTTTCATCATATTACAAGTATTAGTCCACAATAAGTATGTTTCTACTTCTTTATCAGAATATATTCGTTGTAACAAACTTTTGTATGTTGACATCTGGTTTATATAGATTGAAGGCACATCATCAAGCTTTTCAGCTGCAGGGCGATTGGTTTTATAGTCAACAATCATCACTTTATCTTGAGTAACAACCAATCTATCGACTTTGGCAGAAATGATTTTGCCGCCTAGTTCCCCGATAATAGGAACTTCCGCCATAGAATTAGATGAAAATAAATCTGGGTAGGCATTACATAAATTCAAAACTTCCATAACAATTTGCTGATGCTCTTTAGATGATAAATCAGGTAGTTGCTTAGAAATAAACTCTAGCGCAATAGCCTCTCGTTTAGAAACTGAAACATTGCATATATATTGAAGCAATTTATGAATTGCTGTTCCGCGCTTATAAAAATGTCCATTATCAGCCAAAGGGGAGGCTACAATTTCATCTTCAGGATTACCACGGGACGGAGTATATGGCTTTGCCAGCGGATTCTCCATAGGGGCAGGTGTAAATAAATGGCTAAAATCTCCTGAAAGAGATTTCGGTTTTTTGTTTTTATGCTTGTCTTCAGAATCATTTTCCTGAGGAACCGCATAAACGATTCGCTTATCAGCAGAATCAAGAGGAATATTTGATTTAATGTTGTTTTCCAAAAGAGTATACCAAGTTTCAGTGCTGGATTTTTTTGAAGGTTCAAAACCAGCAACGTACAATCTATCTTCCGCGCGAGTCAATGCAACATATAATAATCTTCGGTATTCATCGCATTCGGCTTGTTGGTTGCGTTCATGAATGGCTTGGCAATTTGTATCATAATTTGCAGATGCCGTTGGGAAATAAACTAAATTATCATTACTCCAAAGTAAATTACTTTTAGATGAAAAAGTTTTAACGCGAGCAGCATCTGCCAAAATAACCACAGGAGCTTGTAGTCCCTTAGAGCCATGAACAGTCATAATTTTAACAGTATCACTATCGCCTTGTTCCATTTCTTTTTTAATAACCACCTCATCTTCACCAATCCAACTGATAAAGGTTTCAAGAGCTGGGGTATGCTTTTGTTCAAAGGCTATCGTTAGGTTTAAAAACTCATCTAAAACATCATCAACTTCCGTTCCCATACGAGAGATATAATTTTTTCGCCCTTCAAGATTAACCAATACATAATTAAACAATTCAAAAGGACGCGAAAAACCACTCATATTGAGGAGTGTTTTTAATTTTTCCGCTACCGAGGTATAGTTTGGATTTGCCAATAATGAATTAAACAGCGAACTTTTACGCTTTGGACATAAATTTATTAAATCGTCGTCATCTAACATAAAAATAGGTGATTTCAAAACTTCTGCCAAAGAAAGATCATCTGAGGGTAATAGTAAAAACTTACCAAGAGAAATTAAATCCTGAACAGCAATCTGCTCCAATAATTTTAATTTATCAACACCAGAAACGTTAACTCCCAAATCTTTGCAGGCACGAACAAATTCTTCAACAAAAGCATCTCGTTTTTGAACTAAAAACATAAAATCGCCATAGCGTAAAGGACGATCTTTCGATTCTAATACATCACCATTTTCCACCATGGTTTTAATGTTTTGTGCAATTTGCTTGGCTAATTGATTAGATAAAGACGTTTTTTGAATCCGTTCAGTTGGGATATACCAACTATAATCAATTTTTTCTTCTTTTTCCGCATGAAGCAAAGGGAGAATCTCAACTTGCCCACCATCGCCCAAACGATAGGGAAGGTGGTTAATGTGTTCATCTAGAGGAATAACCCCTTTTTTAGCGGAAACATCTTCAAATAGTATGTTTACACAATCCATCACTGCTTTTGTGGAACGAAACGAAACATCAAGCTGAACTTTAGAAAAATCAGGAGATTGACTATTAAAATAATGATACATTCTATCAAACTCTGCAGGGTCTGCCCCCTGAAAACTATAAATAGATTGTTTACGGTCGCCTACCACAAAAACTGTTCGAGGCGTTTCAGTTTCTCTATTTCCAAGACCCGCAAAAAATTCTCTGGTTATGGCACGAATAATTGCCCATTGGTTAGGCGAAGTGTCTTGTGCCTCGTCAATTAAAATATGATCGATACCACCGTCAAGCTTAAACAATACCCAATCTGCAACTTCAGGATTTTCTAATAAATGTCGAGTAATAATAATTAAATCTTCATAGTCGAAGGTTGCATAAAATTGTTTATAAGAGTTATAACTGTCAATAATGTGCTTGGCGATAAGCAAAATAGATTTTGTGGACTGAAAAAGATTTATTGCGACAAGCTTTTCTTCACAAGACAAGACAATTTCCGCTTGCTCTAACATAAAATTCAAAATTTCAGGAAAGAGCTTAATAGCATTTTTAGATGCCAAGTTGGAAATGCTTTTAACTTCTTTTGCTTTAGGATAAGCAGATTTTTTAAGGAATGCAAATTTATATAAATCATAAGTCTGCCATGAAAAATCACTCTCCCCAACGGGAATAAAAATCTGTGCATTTTTTATATCATTAGGACCACCCTGCAAAAGAGTGTCAATCGCACGTCTAAATGTTGCTCTGTCAATTTTTTGCATAACTTGAGTTTTAAGAGCTTCCTCAGTTGTTTTTTCAGAAATGCCAAGTTTTTTTTCAAGTGCGTTCAAAAGCAAAGAAAGATTATTGTTATAAAATTGAAATAGAGAACTTATTTTGCTTCGATTTTCCGTAATCAGGTTCATAATATTCGGAAATGACGATTCGCTGATGTTTTGGGTCAAATAAATAATAGCCTCTCTAATATCAGCATTATCTGTACAATCAATCTGTTTTAATAAATCCAATTTTATGTTTTGTAAAATCTCATTTGCACCACGATTGTCTAATATTTCAAAATAAGGAGAAATCCCTGCCTCCAAAGGAAAACGTTTTAAAATATCTTGGCAAAAACTGTGAATTGTCTGGATTTTCATGCCACCTCGCGTGTCTAATAAAACGGCAAATAAAGTTCTTGCAAAATTCAATAAATCAGTTTTGTTTTCAGGAGTGAAATCTTCTCCCAAAAGTTCTATAAGTTCCTTTTCAAGCTCTTGCGTATCAAGAATAGCCCATTCGCTTAACCGTTTGGCAATACGTTCGTTCATCTCAACAGCAGCCGCTTTGGTATAGGTCAAACATAATATTTTAGCAGGATCAACCTTTGACAAAAGTAGTCGCAATACTCTATCAGATAAAACCTTAGTTTTACCAGTTCCAGCAGAAGCTTCCACCCAAACAGATTTATGCGGTTCAGCAGCCGAATGCTGTTGTTTTGTTGCTAATTCACTTAAGCGATCTTTTTCTTTTTGGTAATTAGTCATTTCCGTTCGCATCTCCTTCTTGAACAGACCATTCTTTAATACGTGCTATATGTTCATAGTCCTGTTGATGACCAAGATTCGGCACAGGACTGGAAAGATATGGTGTGTCTTTACAATCAAACTTTGAAAGAAGCCGTATTAAATAATCCTCACATTTCTCAATCAAATCTTCATCTTTTTCTATTGGAGAAATCTCAAGAGTATTATCACCAAATTTCCAATAAATCATTTTGGAAACATCATTGCTACTAATTCCAGAAAATCCATTTTTACGAGCTATCAGCCCCTCAATAAGAAGCTGTAAGGCTTGTCCGCCAACAACCCGAGATTTTGCTGGAATTTGACCTGTTTTATAATCTATAATATTTAAACTTCCGTCTTTAAGCTCATCGATTCGATCAGCCTTTGCCGTAAAAGTAATATCTCCGATAGAAAGCGGATAACTAACCCTACCTTCAATTTCATTGTTTATAGTTTTAACTGTGTTACGATATTCTTTTTCTTGTTCAATAACCCAATGAGCTGTTTCTATAAATTGAGGAAGCCAAAATCCTTTTTTATCCTCATCAATTTGGCTATCGTCAAAATGTCTTTTACCAATATCAAGTAATATCTGAAGTGCATTATCTGGTAAATCCGTAGGATATAGGTTATTAAATTCTTCAATAATAGCGTGAACAAGTGTGCCATAGTCTCGTCTATCCATCGGCATATCTAAATCATTAAGAGGATAAAGCTTCAAAATATATTTAACAAAAGCTGCGTATGGGTCAGAGATAAGTAGGTTAATACCACTTGCTGAAAAAATTCTCGGACGTAAAGAAACATCGGGGCAGGGTGCAGGTGCTTTAATCGGTGCAAAAAACTCAGGCCTATCTGCTGTGTTAGCTAAGATAGAGAAATCTGTATCAGCTAAGGCTTCAATATCTGAGCCAAGAGCTTTTAACACAGTTTCTAAACGTAATAACCAGCGAGATTTATTCATTGGAGCACCATCAATTCGCTCAGCGCGAGTTAATACAACATTATCAGAAGCAAGAAAACCACATAAATCTGCCCCTAAAATACCAATGTTTTTTTCAGGCAAACTAAATCCAAAATCTTTTTTCATTGGGCGAGACATCCACATATCAGCCTGAGCAGGCTTTGGCCAAGTACCTTCGTTAAATTCTCCTAAAATAACATAGTCAAAATGATGTAAGCGTGCTTCAATCGGTCCTAAAATATGAACTCTTGGATGTGTACCATAGTTTGTACGTACACTTTCAAGCCCCATTAACTCATTAAATAAAGAAAGATAATCTCTTCCAGAAATTTTACCCAATACATGAGCGGATTCAAAAAGTTTATTTATAAATTTGGCTGCACATTTACCCACATCACCGCACCACAATATATTTTTTCCCTCAACTGTATCTGATGAGGATAAGATTTCAGCGGTTTTGATGTGTAGTTGTAAAACATCATAAAAATCAACAGATTCCTGAGTTAAAATAGTAGCAAAATCATGTAAAGCTTCATAGACTGTATTGATAAAATCTGTATCTTCTTCGTCTAGTTCAATAGTGTTCTTCTTTCTTAAATGATATTCATAGTTGTAGGCTTTTTTTCTAAATTCTGTAGCTGACATATTGAGCAGAGTAAATGGGTGCTTTAATAAGGAAACCATTTTAATTGAAGAGTCAATGTTTTCAGAGGCTTCTGCAATTAAACGTAAATATATACCAATAGGAGAAAGATTCAAAGGAAGACCAGCCGAATCATCAACTTTAACATCAAAACGTCCTAATTCAGCGGCGACACGACGGGCCAAATTCCTGTCATAAGTAACTAAAGCAACGGTTTTCTCAGGAATTTCTAAAACTTGCCGTATCTTTAGTGCAATCGCCAAACCTTCATCTCGTTGAGTATAACAGTTAATAAAACGAATGGAGTGAATAGTATCTTGAAATTCTAAATGCGTGCAAAGGCTTTGCCATTTATCAGAAACTGTAGCTGGACGCATAATTTCAGAAATCAATCTTTCTCGTTCTTCATTAAGCGGTGGAACAATATCGTTAATTTGTTTACGAGAAATTTGAAGTAATTCCAAAAGTTCTTTTAATTCAAATTGAGGATGTGATTCGTCAATACATTTCCAATACTCATCGTCAGCAAATCTATCGATTCCTGCAAAATAGATTTCTCCGTTAGGTAACCTCTGAATGGTTTGTAACATATTAACAATGGCAGGGAAACTAGCCGTAATACCTGCGACAACAATATTTTTTGTGGTGTTTTCTGTTTGCCAAATTTCAGCCTGTTTGAATAAAATTTGTTTTCTATATTCGGAAGCGTCAACTGCATTTCTTTCTTTTAGAATCTGAGGCCAATATTCTGTAATAATTTTTAAAAGGCGCAAAGTTTCTTGCCAGTGGGTTGCATACTGTTCGGGTACAAGTTCTTCTAGTTTATCAAAAGATAAGCCTAAATTAGAAGCCGTATCAATTAAATTACCCAAATCAATAGCCAAACTGACAGCTTGCGCTAAAGAAATATGTTTTAATCCAAACTCAGCAGGTTTAGACATAATCAAACGTGAAAATAAAAATAACCGCTCTTCTTTGCTAATAATATGTTCTAGAGCAATAGTTGTATCCTGAATATCAAACTGATTAAAAAACAATTCTTCATCATCAATTTCTGCAATGGGAACAATCTGTGGCAAAATCGTAGGTTTCAATCCTTGCGTTCGAACAAAGGCTTGCGTAAGAGCTAAACACGCTCGTCGATTTGGAACAAGAAAAATAGCGTTAGCCAGTTGTAAGGTATTTGATTTATATTTATCTAAATAAATTTGCGCTAATACGTCCCAAAAAGAACAGCTCAGTCGAATATTAAAAACATTAGTAAGACAAGCACTCATTTGCATTCATCACTCAAATATTGAATAAATTTTTGTAAAGCTCTTCCTCTGTGAGAAATTTTATTTTTCTCTTCGCTATTAAATTCTGCAAAAGAATGATTAAATCCAGTAGGAATAAAAATAGGATCATAACCAAATCCAGCGTTTCCACTTTTTTGAGAAGCAATACTTCCGTCAACCCTTCCTTCAAAAGACTTATACTGACCATCAGGAAAGGCCAAAACTATTACACAAGAAAAATGAGCGGCTCTATTACCAGAGTTTGTCGCATCAAGTTCATTCAAAAGTTTATCCATACCCTTGTCAAAATCTCTGTTTGGTGCATACCTTGCGGTATAAACTCCAGGTCTTCCTCCAATGGCGTCAACACATAATCCCGAATCATCAGCAAAGCAAGGGATATTCTGTTTTTTAGCTGCCGCTAATGCCTTAATATAAGCGTTCTCTTCAAAAGTAGTTCCCGTTTCTTCCACTTCTGGCAAATCCAAATCTTCTCCTGAAAGAACACGAATACCAAGAGGCGAAAGCATTTCTTTAATTTCAGATATTTTACCTTTATTATGGCTAGCAAAAATTATTTCTTTACAGTTTTGCATTTTTTAAAGCCTCCTTTTGTTTTATAATCAGTTCATCAACGCCTTTTGGGGCTAAATTAAGCAAAGAGTTGTAATCTTCTTTGCTAAATGGTTTATCTTCGGCTGTTCCTTGAATTTCAACGATTCTTCCATGCTCTGTTAAAACAAAATTAGCATCAACTTGAGCATTTGAATCTTCTGAATATTCTAAGTCTAATAATAATTCTCCATCACAAATTCCAGCAGATATGGCTGCAACAGATTCGCTAATTGGAAAAACAGAAATAAGCCCATTTTTTACCATCTTTTTTAAGGCGATAGACAAGGCAACGAATGCTCCTGTAATAGAGGCAGTTCTCGTCCCGCCGTCAGCCTGAAGCACATCACAGTCTATTGTAATTGTATAACCTTTCAAAAGTTGCAAATCTGTAATTGCTCGTAAAGCTCTACCGATAAGTCGTTGAATTTCATGTGTGCGTCCACCAACACCATGTGTCTCTCTATTAACACGAGTAAGTGTGGCTCTAGGAAGTAAAGCGTACTCAGCTGTAATCCAGCCTTTATCTTCATCTTTCAGCCATTGTGGTACTCTGTCGTCAACACTTGCTGTACACAAAACATGAGTATTTCCACATTTTATCAAACAAGAGCCTTCTGCATGAATATTGACGTCAGGTATAATTTCAATTTTTCTTAACTCATTAAATTTACGATTCGCTGCTCTCATGATTTACTCTCTAATATTTAACATATAATCTTCAATCGCTTTTAATACGCGCGAAACAGTATTTTCAACTGCTTCATTTTTTGTTTCAACCATAATATCTGCTTCGCTATAATAAGGGTATTCCTCATCAATATATGATTGCAATTTACTCTTAATCTTAGAGTCGCCACATTGCAAAAAAGGTCGACGCTTTCTTCCTGTTGTTCGACTGTATAAAACATCAATATCAGCTTTAAGCCAAATAGTCAAAGCGTTTTTCTTTGCGATAGCGCGAGTTTGTTCTGCAACAAAAGCTCCCCCCCCAGAGGCCAAAACACAAGGTGTGCCAGAAAGAAGCCTTTTCATAATTCTTTCTTCACCTGCTCGATACTCTTCTTGTCCAAAACACTTGAACACATCAATCACAGAAAGCCCAGCGGCTTTTTCAATTTCTTGATCTCCGTCAACAAAAGGAAGGCTGAGTTTTTTTGCTAGCCTTTTCCCTACACTTGTTTTTCCGCTACCAATCAGCCCAACTAATAAGATTATTTTATCTGGTTTTATCATATTATGTTCACTAAAATTTATAATTCTTACTTTACAACAGAGGATATAATGTTAATAATAATAATCAACAGTAAATTTTAGCAAAGTTAAAAAAACAGAGCTTGACTATTTGGGAGAATGAAATGAAAACGGGAATAATGTATGTTGTTTTAGGTGTGACTATTTTGGGGATAGCATATACAGCCTGCAAAGATATAACCCCAGAGCAAAAACGTGTAGAAACTGTAATGGAACTGAAATTGACCAAATGAGAAACTATATAAATGAATTTATAGATATGAAAGCAGTCGAGAGTGGGGCTGCCTTGAATACATTAAAAGCTTATCGAAATGATTTGGAACAGTTTGCTAAAGAAATAGAGCCAATATTGGTTCAAAATGCTAAAACAGAAGATATAGAAACGTATTTATCAGAACTAAAAGAAGACGGAAATTTACCAAAAACGATTTCACGAAAGATTTC
>CAZRHI010000048.1:0-9225 GCA_964599945.1 uncultured Acetobacter sp.
ACTCATGACAGAGCTTTCGCCCAATCATCTCTCTTGTTATTAAAAAAGGAAATCAAAATGCACTCATATTTACCCATGCATCAAATACATTTGGATAATAATGGTTAAAATTTATTTTGCAACAGATTTTTTTAATATCACACATCTATTGATATTGGATAAATCTGGTATGACTTTTGCCAACGTTAATCCATGAGCCATAAAAATATCTGCCACAGCTTTAGCCTGATTATATCCAACTTCTAACAAAATATAACCATTTGGTTTTAGAATTAAAGGTGTTACTTTTGCAATTTGACGATAACACTCTAGTCCATCTTCTCCGCCATCTAGAGCGGAAAGAGGGTCATAATCTTTGACATCTTTCTCTAACATCTCAATTTCTTTAGTCGGGATATAGGGCGGATTAGAAACAATCATATCAAATGTTTCTGTAACAAAATTTTCATCTGTCCAACTTTTATAAAGAAACGTAGCTTGAGAGGTTAAATGCAGATTTTGCATATTTTCTTTAGCTATGTCTAGAGCTTCTTTTGAAGCATCTACCCCCGTTCCTTTACAGTTTGAACGCTCTTTTAAGAGTGATAACAATATACATCCTGAACCTGTTCCCAAATCAAGGATATGAAAATCTTGCTCTTGTGGTATTAACTCTAATGCACTTTCAACCAAGATTTCCGTATCGGCTCGAGGGCTTAAAACATTTTTATTTACCTTAAAAACAGATTTATAGAACTCTCTTTGACCAATTATTTTATCTAATGGCTCGTGTGTAATCCGTCTTTGTAGCATCGCTAATGCTTTTTCTCTTTGCTCGGTTGATATTTGCGGATATTCTGGCATGGCATATTTTAAGATTATATCCGCCTCTAGACGTGGCGATGGAATTTTGGCTTTTATCAATTCTGAAATCAATATATCGCGTAAGTTCATTTATGCCGCCATAGATTTTCTTACTTCTTCTGCAAGTTTGTCAAACGCCTTTTTTTCTATTTGGCGAACACGCTCTCTACTGATATTTAGGTATGCCCCAACTTCTTCTAATGTGCTGGGATTTTCGGTTAGCATACGGTTTTTAATGATGTATTGTTCTCTCGTATCTAGTTTTTGTAAACAAGTCGCAAGAACTTTGGCTTTATAACGGCTCTCCTCGCGTGAAGCAAATCTGGCTTCAATATTTTCACGCGTATCAATCACCATATCTAGCTTTTCTCGACCTTCCTCATCATCCCCTATCATAACATTTAATGAACTATCGCCAGCAAGACGACGATTCATTTCTGTTACTTCTTTTTCCTCCACCATTAACTCGCCAGCAATTTGTTTAACCACTTTTGGTTCTAGTTCTTTATTTTCATATAATCCTAAACGAGCTTTAATACGGTTAAGATTATAGAACAATCTTTTTTGTGTGGCTACTGTGCCAATTTTTACTAATGACCAAGAACGCAAAATATAATCATTTATATTTGCTTTTATCCACCATATTGCATACGTTGCTAAGCGAACTTTTTTATTCATATCAAACTTTTTTACCGCTTGCATTAAGCCTAAATTAGCTTCAGAAATAACATCAGCCATTGGCAAACCATATCGACGATAGGTTAAGGCAATTTTGGCGGCTAAACGAAGATGTGAAGTGATTAATTTTTGCGCAGAAACTAAATCTCCTTTCGTTTGAAATTCATAAATCAGCTGTTTCTCTTCATCTTCGGTTAACACTGGAAAACGTTTGATTTGCTCTAAATAGGTATATATGCTATTTTCCTCAACCACCATGGGGAGTTGAGGTTTTGATTTAACAACGACTAAACTATTATGTTCACTCATATTTTCCCTTTACAAAATGTATTTAGTGTGTTGTTTCTTCAAAATCAAGCTTGTTTTGATATATAAAGCTATTTTCCTCTTTAGGAGCGCGCGTATTTAGATTTAATATATAAACCTTATATCCCTCTTCAACTGGATGTAAAAGTAAGAATACATCTTTCATAATTTTACTGTTTGATGTTTTCTTGCATAAAAGCATATTTTCCTCAAGAACCTTTTCGTTCATCTGCAGTTCAATAATTTTATCTGACACTGGACGGGACGCTGGTGTTTTATAATTTGCAATATTCTCTTTTGTAAACTCTTCTACTCCATTTAAGATAAAATGTTTCCTACGACGAAAGATGACGCCTTGACTTTTGGCTTTATCAAAATATGTTTTTATAAATTCTTTCGTTTTTTCAACCAACTCTTCATCATTACAATTAGGTAAAGAAATAATTTCCTTTTCTATTTTATAAACGATTGTGTCTTGAGGTTTTTGCTCTTCGCTTTGCACTTGTTCTGCTTCTTCTTGAACAACATTTTCGTTATTCTCTACGGCTATATCCTCCGCATGCGCCATGCACGATAAATTTAATGCTATCACAAAAAACAAAAACCTCATCATGATTTCACCTTAAAAATTTAATGACTTTGGTGTTCTTGGAAATGGAATAACATCTCGAATATTGGCTATTCCTGTTAAGAGCATCATCATACGTTCAAACCCTAAGCCAAAGCCAGCATGTGGAACTGAGCCATATTTACGAGAATCGAGATACCATGAATAACTCTCAAGTTCCATACCTAATTCTTTGATACGGTTTTGTAAGAGTTCATAACGTTCTTCACGTTGAGAGCCACCAATCAACTCTCCAATTCTCGGCACTAAAACATCCATTGCAGCAACGGTTTTATTATCATCATTCATACGCATATAGAAAGCTTTAATCTCTTTTGGATAATCGCGAACGATAACTGGACGTTTGAAATGTTCTTCGGCTAAGAAACGCTCATGCTCAGTTTGCATATCAATTCCGTACTCTGGTTCATACTCAAACTTTTTACCAGACTTTTTCATAATCTCTATCGCTTCGGTATAGGTTATACGGGCAAAGCTGTTATTTTTGATATTGTTTAAGGTATCCATTAAGGTTGGGTCTACAAACTTTGCAAATAACTCTATATCATCTCTACATCTTTCCATAACCTCGGTTACACAAAAACGAACCATATCTTCTGCTAAATCCATATCATCATGAATATCAGCAAAAGCCATTTCGGGTTCTATCATCCAAAACTCTGCCGCATGACGAGCTGTGTTAGAATTTTCCGCACGGAAAGTTGGACCAAAGGTGTAAATATCACCCAACGCACACGCATACATCTCACCATTTAATTGCCCTGATACGGTTAAATGAGCGGGTTTCCCGAAGAAATCTTGACTATAATCGATTTCTCCGTTTGGAAGCTTTGGCGGATTTTTCATATCAAGTGTTGTTACTTGAAACATCTCGCCAGCACCTTCACAGTCTGACCCTGTTATAATTGGGGTGTGAACATATTGAAAACCACGTTCTTGGAAAAACTTATGGATTGCATAAGACAATGCAGAACGAACACGAAAAGCTGCCGCATATTTATTAGCGCGAGGGCGAAGATGCGCAATCGTGCGCAGATATTCGTCAGTGTGTTTTTTCTTTTGAATTGGAAAGTCCTCTGGTGCGAGGCTATAAATCTCTATTTCTTTTGCAACAACCTCATATTTTTGATTTCCACCTTGCGACTCTACCAACGCACCTTTTATGGCAACTGATGACCCTGTACTGATTGTTTTAATTTCATTATAATTGGGGAGATTATTCTGAGCAATAATTTGTAAATTTTTCAAGCACGAGCCGTCATTTAGTTCAATAAAAGAAAAGTCTTTAGCATCACGTCTGGTTTTCACCCAACCTTTTACTAAAACTTCGGCTTGTGTGGTATCTGAATGTAATAAATCAATAATTTTCGTTCTTCTTAACATTTTAAATAATTCCCCATTGATTAAATGTTGTTTTTAAAGCAGAAAAGAGTTTAGTACGTTTTGTTTTAAAAGTAAATAGATTTATGAGGCGGAGATATATTTATTTTTGTTTTATGGCGAAACATATAAAAAAGACGCCCGAAGGCGTCCTTTTTACATCATGTAACGCATAAGCTGTATG
This sequence comes from uncultured Acetobacter sp., assembly GCA_964599945.1. Classification (GTDB taxonomy): domain Bacteria; phylum Pseudomonadota; class Alphaproteobacteria; order RF32; family CAG-239; genus CAG-267. The sequence continues at coordinate 4,020 of CAZRHI010000048.1, forward strand.
AGATACACATAAACAATAAAGGCGATGATTTTATATAACAAAGCAATCGTCATGATTGAGCCACCAACCACAAGCCATTGAATGAGAACGCTTGCAACAACCGCAATTCCTAACATAACAAGCCAATAGTGTTTTTGCTTACTTAACAACAGAGATATAATAACTGCCGTAAGGGTTAAGTATAACCCACACATTTGCGCAAAAACCTTTGAGACTTCCGTTGTTACGGGCGTAAAGCCTGCCACAAACGATGCCATAATGATAACAACTGCGGCAATAAAAATCATAAAACAAGTTTTTCTAGACATTTCGTTCTTTCCTTTCTTTGGATTTTGTTTTGGATATTATAGAAAGGATTGTTTAAGATTGTGCTAATGCTTATTTAGGAACAGCTACGGCAAAATTTCCTACATTTGATATATTAAATTTATAAAAATAATAGACTTTATCTTTAGGCAAAATGTATATGTTATCTGTGGAGATGTTGACATAATCAAAATCCGACACAAAATGGTAATGCGCTATACTTGAGGCTTCTAAGTATTGGGCTGGATAGTTTTTCCATTGCACTGTTTTTATATATTCCTCTTGTTGAATTTTCTTTAAAAATAGGATTTTTGGATATAACGCAACTGTTTCAAGAATATAGATGTTTTGATTATGCTTTTGTCTGTATTCATCTGCTATTGTTAAAGCCTCTTCTAACCCTAATGAAAAAGAAGTTGCGACTACTTTGTTATATTGCGTAAAATAGTCTTTTACAAAAAAGATAAATGAAATAGCATATAGCACTAATGCTATTCTAAGTAGCCATTTAGGTAAACTTACAACACCTGCGACCAATGTCAGCAAAACAAAGAACCACAAAAAATTTAGACGGTTGATACAGGGATATAGAGTTAATGAATATATCAAGCCAATTAAAATCTCTATCAATATGCATAAGCTTACTGAAAAATCTCTCTTTTTTATTTCCGTGAAAGCACGTTTTCCTAACGCATACATTCCGTATAAAATAAACAATCCTGAGAATTTGTAAAACATTCCCCATTGTGCCATTCTGTTTTGGATTAAATGATCATCTTGATGTATTAAAATATTTACCAGATGTGGAAATTTTACTGCGAGATTATCAAAACCAATTTCATGGCCACGCCAATATATCAGTTTCGGTATAGAAAAATAAGTGCTTTCTATCGGTTCAATAACACTTGAATTTACCAAAATTAGTAGTATCAACGGCACAACACAGAGGGTATATATAAGTCCTGATATAAAGACAATTTTGAATAATCGGCGATATATTAAAAAATATATCAGTTGAAGAGCAAACGATATGATGACAAACACCCAACAGGTTGCATACGCATACATTGCTAGAGTGTAAAAGAATGCACTTAAAAGGAGATACTTACTTTTTTTAAACGACCGACAGAAAAAGTAAAAGCCACATAATATCATTGCTGGAGCAAGGTTTGCTTCTAGTCCCCATCTTGCAAGCATTATGTGCCAAGGCATAATAGTAACGAGAAAAAGACCAGCCAGAGCCTTGTTCTTGTTATACATTAAACGGAGTAATCTATAAAACACATAACAGCTTATGATGGCGCATAAGGCTTGCGGTAATCTTAAAGTAAAAACATCTAGCCCTAACACATAAAAAAAAGGGATAAGTATATATGAATACAAAACATTCATACCACTTCCCCAACCAATAAAATATACAGGAAATCGATAGCCCCAACTATCTACTCCGTTTTGCAGAAGACTAAAAGCTTCGTAACCAGCATAGGCTTCATCTTGATTAAGACCTATGGGAAGTGTTCCTAGTTTATATAACCGTACAAATGTTGCTAATAATAAAATAAATACAAATATAATATTATTCCATTTTTTTAAGGATGTCATAAGCTATTTTCCTAATTTTATTGTTTAGGAAAATGGTACGTTTCTTTTAAGCAACAGTCAATATTTTTTATTTAATTATAATCAGTACATTAATCTCATATAAAACTGCAACATTTAAACGTACCTATTTTTTAAGCACTGTTAAAATAGGAAAGCCACTCAAAAGAGTGGCTTTAATTTTCATGATTTTTTAGAAGCTGGTTTGGATTTTGATGTACTTGCCTTTTTAGGTTTTAAGGTAACTTCTGGTTTTACTGGAGCTTTCTTTTTCGGCAATTTTTTTGATTTTTCTGTCTTTTCCACTTTTGATTTAGAAACCTCAACAGATTTGGTTGTTTCCTTCTTTTTGACCATGTTTTTTTCTGCCTTTGGTTTTCTATACACAAACACCTTTTCTGGTACACCATAAATTGAGGATTGGATTTGTTTAACCTCTTCTAGATGCCCCAAAGGAAACATCTCGGAGATAACAACACAAGTTGGTTTGATTTCTTCGGCTAACTTTTTACCTAAAGGTTCTCCTGTTACTTTTAGTACATAGCACATAATCAAATCCATATCTCTATGGGAAGTTTTCATATAATCCCCTTGCACAAATTTGAGATTTTTCAGTCCTGCCCCTTTGATTTTTCCCATTGTGAGTGGAACAGCATCCCACTCTAGACCGATGAACTCGTGTTCTGGGAACTCTTTTGCAAGCGGGATAAGCAACGCTCCACTACCGCACCCTAGGTCTGTTACTTTAAGTGGATGTTTGGCTTTTTTCAACACTTCACGAGCTTCATTTAGCATATCTTCTTTGATTTTGCCGTAAGTTGATACAAACGGACCATATTTACCGCAACCGCAGCGCACATACGAGTATACTTGATACAAAAGATAAACGATTGCCAAGCAACCGATGAACATTGCTAAAATTATTATCAGCCCATTACAACACATAATTTATTCTCCTTTATATTAAAAACGGTTGCAGAAATCTTCATTTGTGCTACATATATCTTAAATTGTTTAAGAAAAGATTTAAGAGGAGCAAATGCGCGAAAAATATCATAAAATTGTGTTTTTAACAGGGGCGGGAATTTCTGCCGAATCTGGGCTTGCAACATTTCGGAGCGCGGACGGCTTATGGAATAATCATCGTGTAGAAGATGTGGCAACGATTGAAGCCTATTGGCGAAACCCCGATTATGTGCATGATTTTTATAACAATATGAAGCCTGAACTTTGGAACACCAAGCCAAACGCTGGGCATTTGGCGATTACCAAACTACAACGGGAGTATCCTGCAGAAGTTCATATCATCACGCAAAATGTCGATACTCTTCATGAAAAAGCCAAAAGTAAAAATGTATATCATATTCATGGACAGATTAACCAAGCCGTTTGTATGAACTGTGGCAAAATCTTGGAGAGTTGGGGAGATATTACCTCCGAGACTGTTTGTTCGGAGTGCGGTGTAATGGGAATGATGAAACCCAATATTGTCTTCTTTGGTGAAAATTTGCTTTATATGGATAAGGTGGAAGAGTTATTACGCAAAGCGGATTTATTTGTTTCAGTTGGTACATCTGGCGTGGTATTTCCAGCAGCAAGCTTTGTGCAAACAGCAAAATATTATGGAGCGGATACGATTGAGTTTAACCTTGAACAGACATCTAATAACTTTTATTTTGACAAACATGTTATGGGTAAAGCTGGTGAGACTTTACCGAAGTTTGTTGATGAGTTGTTGGAAAAGGTTAAAGGCAGTTGTTAGCTTCAAGCAAGTTTTGCAGATAGCCTTCCGACAAAATATGTTTTTGGGCTATCATTTTTAGTTTTTCACAAGCGTTTGCTTGGTAAAACGCTTCTGGATTTTCGGAGCTAAAAAAACGCCCAATGTTTTGCCTAACGGGAGCATTAGCTGCCTCATAGCTTATTCCGTAATGCTTTTCGCTGATACCATTACGTTTTAAAATATCGTCTGATATGGCGGCAAATTTTGCTTTATTAAACAGCATTTTGAGCCAAAATTCCCAATCTTCGGAAGCTTTTTGTTGCTCGTCATAACGGATATTGTGTTGCTTGGCAAAGTTTCGACGATACATCATATTTGCATTGCCGACATTGTTATATTGTATCAAACCTATGGCAATATCGTCATGTTTTTCAGGCACTCGGGGTAAGCCGACAATCTGCCCTGAAAGCACATCTGTTTCAGGGTGAGCCTCGAGATATTCCACTTGCAATTTCATACGCTCGGGGAGACTAATATCGTCATCGTCCATTATCATCACATATTTACCACGGGCAAGTGAGGCAACACGATTGCGAGAGTACGAAATACCTCTATTTTTCTTGTTCTTATAATAACGTACCCGAGAATCGGTGTATTTTTTCATCACTTCATCGGTATTATCTGGTGAGCCATCGTTTAAGATGATAAACTCAAAATCTGGATAACTCTGCGCTAATATGCTATCTATTGCCACGGGCAACATATCTGCCCGCTTATAGGTTAACATGACAACGGATACCATTGGGTTTTTCCCCCACTGGTATCCGTATATTATTCCGATTATGGCAACCAAAACAAGAGCGATTGCCCAGACGTAACGTTTCATTTCTTTATTGCGCAATTATGCGGTTGGTGCTACCGAAGAGGACTAAGCAACGCTGACCAACACCTAATGCTTGCCCTGTTCCTTGGGTGATGCTGATAACCTGACCATTATCTAATTTAACTATATATTCAAGGCCTGTTTGCGAGGTTAACCCTTGTTCTGCGGCACTGCCAGCCAAACCACCGAGTAACGCGCCACCTACTGCGCCGAGCATATTTGCTGAACGACCATGACCAATAGTCGAACCTGCTAGTCCACCAGCTAAACCGCCAATCATTGTTCCTGCGCCAGAGTTATCATTTACGCCAACCTCGCGTACACTTAAAACTGTGCATTGAGAAACGGTTGATACGCGCCCTGTTTGGCTTGTTGAGTAGTGATCTGAATTGATATTATCCGCACAACCTGCCAACAAAGTTGTCATTGCCATTACACTTAGAAATTTTTTCATTATAAAATCTCCTCTAAAATTAGACTTTTGTATAATTTAATCGATTATTTTTTATTGTCAACATTTGTTTGATTAAGCCCCTCTTCAAGTATGCGTTTTTCATGTTCGGGCTGATCTTGCTTGGCTTCTATTACGTCTTTTCGTATCTTTTGCGTGCGTTTGAAAAGATTGAATATTTTATCGCCTTCGTCCCAACGGATATTCCGCTCTAAGGCGATTAAGTCTTCCACAAAGCGTTGGA
>CAZRHI010000049.1:0-9125 GCA_964599945.1 uncultured Acetobacter sp.
TACCGATATAATGCCCCAAGTTTTCAGTTAACATCGGACCATGCAACGGATAAATCTTCTGAATATCCAGCGTTGCCGCCTTTTTAAGCAAAGCTTGAACTTGCGCACCATATTTACCAACAATATTAATATAATAACGTCGAGCCTCACAATCCCACGGCTCATCCGTATCAAGCGCGCCAAACTTACCAAACGCATCGGCAGAAAACAAAATCTTGTCTTTTTTCTCGTATGCAACCATAACTTCTGGCCAATGCACCATCGGCGCCATAATAAAGGTAAGAGTATGCTCACCCAACGAAAGCTCATCACCTTCGTTCACCACAACCTTGCGATTCTCCAAATCCAAATGCTCAAAAAACTGCGGAATCATATTAAATGTTTTAACATTAGAAACAACTTTAGCATTTTTATATTTATCCAAAAATTTCTCAATATTCGCCGCATGGTCTGGCTCCATATGTAAAACAACCAAATAATCTGGTTCTTTACCACTCAAAACTTCATCAAGGTTTTTAAACCACTCATCTGTTGCCCGTTTATCAACCGTATCCATAACAGCGATTTTCTCATCAACAATCACATATGAATTATAAGAAATTCCATTCGGAACAACATACTGCCCCTCAAACAAATCTATTGTTTTATCATCTGCCCCAACATAATAAATATTATCAGTCAATTCTTTAGTCTGCATTTTTCAACTCCCTACAAACATTTACCTTGTTTTTATTTAAGCTTTTCTTCAATAATTGCAACAGTTTTAGCAAAAACTTCATCGATTCCCAAATCAGATGTATCTAAAATAATCGCATCATCAGCAGGCTTCATTGGTGCATCTTTACGAGTTGCATCACGTTCATCACGTGCTTTAACATCTTTTAACACCTCTTCATATTGCGCACTCATTCCTTTCGCCACAAATTCATCATATCGTCTTTTAGCACGCACCTCTGGCGAAGCGGTAATAAAGAATTTAATATCCGCATCAGGACAAACCACCGTCCCAGTATCTCTACCGTCATAAATTACCCCTTTAGCTGTTCTCCCGTCAGCATATATCGGATTCTTTGCAAAATTTCTTTGCATATCCAAAAGAACAGCCCGCACCCCCGAATAACTGGAAATAATAGACGCCGCCTGTCCTCCCTTTGCTGAGCGAAAATCAGAATGCTTCGAAAGCTCCATCATCTTAGAAAACGTCAACATTTCTGCCATTTTCTCAGCCATTGCCATATCTTGCAAATCTTTATTTCCAAGCAACATCATCAGCCCCACAGCTCGATATACCATTCCCGTATCAAAATATGCCAAACAATATTTTTCAGCCAAACGTTGTGAAAGCGTCCCCTTTCCAGCAGCCGCTGGTCCATCAACTGTAATAATCATTTCATTTCCAGTCCATAAATTAAAATTTTATCTATTCTTTAACACATATTTGCTAATATCATAGCAGAAAATAACTTTATGCAAAGAATAAGAGAATGGCAAAAAACTTCCGCTTATATATCAAAGAAGAACTATCACCCGAAAGAACAATCATTTTAGATGAAGAACAATCACACTATCTTAAAAATGTTGTAAAATATAACGTCAGCGATACCCTAAATTGTTTTGACAGTAAAAATGGTGAATTTCTATGCAAAGTAACAGAAATAAACAAAAAGCATACAACACTAACTGTTTTAAATAAAACCAAAGAAATATCTTTCTGCCCAGATATATGGCTTTTATTTGCCCCTCTAAAAAAAGATAAAACCGATTTTGTAATTGAAAAAGCAACAGAATTGGGTTGTCGAAAAATTATTCCAACACTAACCCAATATACAATTACAGGTAACATCAAAACCGAACGCTACGTTGCCCAAAGCATAGAAGCCTCTGAGCAATGTCGTCGAACAGATTTACCAGAAATCGCCACTCCACAAAAACTAGAAGATATTCTAAAAAATTGGGATAACACTCGCCCCTTATATTTTATGGACGAAACCCTGCAAAGCCAACCCTTTGCAGAAATATTATCAAACGAAACCTCCTCACGCGCCGCCATACTTATCGGACCAGAAGGCGGTTTTTCACCCGAAGAATTAAATCTATTACGCCACGCACCTTTTGCCAAAGGAGCAACCTTAGGTCCAAGAATCCTGCGTGCAGAAACAGCCGTTGCAGCCGCATTATCTTGTTGGCAAATGATACTTGGTGATTGGAGAAATTAAAATGAAAATACTTATCGCAGATGATCACGAACTCTTTTTAAAAGGTCTAGAGTTTATCTTACAAGAAAACTTCCAAAACATCGAAATAACCACTGCCCAAAATTACACTGATATTTTCAGCATACTAGAAAATAACAAAAATTTTGACCTTATTATATCTGATTTGGCAATGCCAGGAGCAAACTGGCTTTCTGCCATTAACAAGATTCATACAACACTACCTGAAACCCCAATTATTATCATTTCTGCCGTGTTTGATAAAGAAATCTTACAACAAACCTTAGACATTGGCGTAGCTGGCTATATCCCTAAAACCTCATCAAATAGCCTAATCATTAGTGCTATTAACTTAGTTCTTGCTGGCGGAGTATATATTCCTCACGAATTACTATACTCCACAAAAAACACAGCCATTACAAAAGAAAAACAAAAAGAGTTCTTAGCTCCCTTAAAAACGCTAGAAAAATTAACAACCAACACCACAGAAACACCTCCGAAAGGACTAACCGAACGCCAAATAGACATCGTTAAGTGCATCGCAGAAGGTTTATCGAACAAGCAAATCGCCTATAAACTTAACTTAACAGAAGGTACAGTTAAGGTTCACATCACAGTTATATTAAAAGTCTTGAACGTTAAAAACCGCACTTCTGCAGTTATAGAATCCGCCAAACGAGGCTACATTTCAGATAATCCGATCAACAAATAAAACGAGATAAACATGGCAAAACAATCCTTTCCCTCATACCTTCGTGATATATACTCTTGGTTATACTTTAACCCCAAGCTCTACAATTTTCTAAATAACAAATACATACAAAACATTCTAACTTTAGGCTACCACACTATCCTAACCAACGAATTAAACAAAGAAATAACCAAAGATTCCAAAATTTTGCAAATTGGCATCACTCTTGGAAATCAAATCTCAAAAACCCTAAACGCCTCAAAAAACAATGGAACATACACAATCATTGATATTCTTCCAAATATTTTAGAAAAATTCCAAGAAAAGCACCAAGAATACCGCATAAACTACATTACTGCAAATGCAACAAAACCCTTCAAAGAAACATATAACACTATAATCTGTTATATGCTACTTCACGAACTTCCTCCTATCACCCGACAAAAAGTAATTAACAATATTCTAAACACTCTCCCCTTTAGCGGAAAAGCCATTTTTATTGACTATCACCTCCCTTCATCATACAACCCACTTAAATATTTCATCAGGGCAATTAACCACTTATATCAACCCTTTGCGGAAGCCCTATGGAAAACTGCCATCAAAGAAATGACACCAAATAAAGAAAAATATACTTGGTCCAAACAAACCTACTTCGGTGGCATATATCAAAAAGTTGTCGCCACCAGAAAAAACTAACCCACCAAGCAAAATCTTCTCTACTGAATTGGCACTCATTCCCTTAACTACGCCTCATCATTTTACATATAAAAAAGGTGAGAAGCTATCCCACCTTAATTATATTAGTCTTTCTTGTCTTCTTTTTCTTCATAAAAAGCCGAAACATATAAACAACAAAGGATTGTTGCCGTTTTAAAAATCCCAACAATCATTGTCTTATCTCCTTAACGCTTCAATCAAACGCTTTGGATTAACAATCGTTCCGATTCCCTCACGAAAGTCCCCTGTTTCTAGTCCTAAAAGCCAAAATTCCGCAGGAGTCAAATTCGGTTTAACACTTTTGGCAAGCAAGTACAATCCCACTGCAAACGATTTAGAAAAAGCACTTGCAGCATGGTCAAAAGCATACTCATTCATCTTAACACCTAAAGCATGAGTATTTCCACCAGCAGGAAAGCATAACGAAGCCTGAAAAAGCTGAACTTCCTTTCTTTGAACTTTATGTAATACCGAATATTCAGACAAAACATAATCTGCAAAATTATCGACATCACCATTCAATGGGCAATAAACACGTTCTTCCCTCCACATTCCATTTGCCTCAAAATTAGCAGAACCGATATAACACCAAATACCCAGTGCTTCGGCTTCCTTAACCGCAGCACACGTTTCTTCAAACCCTTCTTCATCTTTGAAAAGAGGATTCGTCAACCCGTAAAGAATGGCTATAACATCAATTCCATTTTTCCCTTCTTCTTTTAACTTTTGATGAAGCAGGCAAACCTTTCTTATCGCTTCAGCATAATAAAGTTGCGTTCGGTTTGCATTATCTACGGCATAATAGTAAACATCAGCCTCTGGAGCAACACCACAATTTTTTCCGACAAGAGCAGAAATGTATGCACAGTTTTCACCACCGCCATAATTGTTTTCATCAATATGTATTTCTTCATATCCTTTAAGAGAGTGGAGATATTCTACATGGTTAAACAAGCGAAACGAATCTATAACCGCAACAGCTCGTCCCTGCCCACAAACACCTTGTTGATGAAGCTCTCGAACACCTAGCCCTGGGTTTTTACGTTTTTCTAAAAAATCTTTCGGATTAAAAGCATTTGGCAATTTTGTTTTATCTTCTGGCCACTTTGTATCTTCCGCATAACGTATTTTCAAAATATCAATCTTAGATAAATCATAAGAAGAAACATCTAAATGCTCAAAGCTAGTATATTCATTAAGTTGACCCAAACAACACTTTTCCATATCAATCCGATAGTCTTCTGGCTTACGAAGAGAATACACGCCTTTTTCATATCCCGTAATATTTTTTCCACCATGCCATTTCTTAAATGGTGAAACAAACATTTTGTTTTTACTTAAAACAAGTGCCTCTGCTAATTGCCAACTCTCCGCTTTAACCACATCATTCCACTGGTTAAACCCATATTCTTTAGCAATCACATGCTGAATATTCATTAAGGTCAAATCTTTCCTATCACCAAACACTTTCGCACATCTGGCAACTGCTGTTTCATCATTGTTTTTGAAAGATTGAAATAAAGATTTCGCTTCCTCACGAAAGACATCAACGTATTCTATCATTTAAAATATTCCTTTCCAATAACTTATTTCTCCGCCTGCCCGATTAGCTAAATAAGCCATTTAAAAGAAATCTATGTAAAAACTCTCAATAATTGATTTTGGCGAACATTCCGAGTATCAATCAACTCATATTGCCTTTATATACACAAAACAGATTTTTGTCAAGTATTTTATCTAAGTTTTTTAAACATCTGTCGCTCAATCGTGGTAAATCCTAATTTATTATAGAGTTTATATGCGTTTTCATTAAACATATAAACCCCAAGCTCAAGAGCAGAAATTCCTTTTTGAAGCAAATACTTTTCCGCCTCACCAATCAACGCTGTGCCGATTCCCTTTTCACGATATGCCTCATCAACCCCCATATTTAAAATAACACCAGTTTTAGCATGAACAAACCCCTTTCGCTCCCTTTGAGGCACATACAAACATAAAAAGCCACAAATTTTTCCCTCACAAACCGCCTTAAAAACAACCTCTGTTTTGCTTTTTAACATCTGAGAAATAATCTTCAAATGCTCTTCCAGCGTTGACGGCATAAAATACATTGGCATCGCCTCGTCATGAAGCCGTCCAACATCATACGATAATCGCGCAATCTCTGCTACATCACACTCATCAGCCAACAAAACCTCAACCAACATCAAAACACCTCTTTCCAACAATAAAACATAACCATATTATAATAGCTCTCCCCAATTTATCAAATCGAAAATAACAATACTTCAAGCAAAAAACCACACAAAACTATTGACAAAAAAATTTTTAAATGGTAAAGATCCCCCGATTTTATATTATTAACCCTATTATCAACAAAATTCTTATGAACGCAAAAGAAAAGTTGACTTTGGCACTAGACGTCAAAACGCTGGACGAAGCTCTAGCCCTCGTACAACAAACGCAAAACTTTGTAGGCTACTACAAAGTCGGCAAGGAAATTCTTAACGCTGTCGGTTTACCTACTGTCCTCAAGGCACTAAAAAGCCTCGGCGCAAAGGTGTTTGTTGATGTCAAAGAAATGGACATACCAAACACCGTCAAAAACGCTGTAATCGCCGCCACCATGCACGGTGCAGACATCATCAACATCCACGCTTCTGGTGGTCTGAAAATGATGGAAGAAACCGTCAAAGCTGCAAAAGAAATCAACCCTGATGTCAAAATCATCGCAGTTTCAATCTTGACCAGCCTCAATGACGACGACATGCGCGACATCGGCTATCTCTACAGCGCAGAAACAATGGTCTGGAAGCTCGCTCAGCTTGCCAAAGACGCTGGCCTCGACGGACTAGTATGTTCCCCGAAAGAACTAAACGCTGTCCGCCAGATCATGGGAGATGACGCTTTCATCATCACCCCTGGAATCCGCCCCGAATGGGACGCCAAGCAAGGCGACCAAAAGCGTGTTACAACCCCATACGACGCCGTTGTCAATGGTTGTAGCTCTATGGTCGTCGGACGCTCCATCACCAAGCACAAAGAACTTTCGCCCTACGACGCCGCCCGCCGAATTTTCGAGGAAATCACCGAAGCACTCGTCGCGCCGAAAAACACAAATGCCAAACAGACGCTAAACGACATCTTCGTCGAACGACTACTCAAGGCTGGTGTGGTGAAGACAGGAACTTTCAAGCTCAAAAACGGCACACTCTCACCAATCTACATCAACGTGAGAGATCTACCAACTTGCAACGCCGCCATGTCCATGGCACTGTTCATCATGAGCCAAAAGATCCGCGAACAGCAGTTACAGTTTGAGCGCGTTGGAGGAGTCCCTATGGGTGCGCTTTCTATCGCTAATATGCTCTCCATAACAACTGGTAAGAGCATTCTCACTCTGCGTGATGTCGCCAAGGATCATGGTCTTGTTGGCACCAAAACCGTCGAAAGCTTTGCCGAAGGTCAACACGTTCTGGTTATCGAAGACGTTGCCACTTCTGGTGGTTCAATCGCCGACGCGGTTGAACAATACCGCTATCTGAAGCTCGACGTTACCGAAGCCTTCGTTGTGGTTGACCGAGAGCAGGGTGCAAAAGAAATGCTCGCCGCCAAAAACATCACGCTTCACAGCCTGATTACTCTTCACGACATCGTCGAAGCACTCTACAAGCGACCAGACATCTCCGAAGCCACCAAACAGGCTATCCGCGAGTATATGGCATAGGCCAACCACTCGATTCGCTTTATAAAAACAGCTTGAACATTATGTTCAAGCTGTTTTTTTACACCACATTCTGTTTATTTTTCACCATCTCAAAAATCAATCTCACCCATTGATCAATAATATGAGAAACCGCATAGTTTTCAGTAACCAGACAAGCTTGTTCCCCCAATTTACGTCGCAAAGCAACATCTGTCATCAACAACTCCATTTTCTCTGCAAATTCAGCCACATCTTTTACCAAAAATCCATTTTTTCCATCTTTAATCAATTCATTTACACCTGTACACGACGAAAAACCAATAGCTGGCAACCCATGCGCCATTGCTTCGGTTAATGCAAGAGAAAATCCCTCAAAAGCAGACGGAAATGCCGTAAACGCCGCATTTTTAAGTTTCTCACTCACATTATCAATAACCCCTTTAAAGAAAACCTGATTTTCAAGATGATATTGTTTAATAAGCAACAAATTTTTCTCAAGCCATTTTTTATTTTCCATGCCATAAAAATGAACCTGCCATTCTGGAAATTTAGAAGCAATCAGATGAAACGCCTCAATGAGCAAATGATGTTGTTTTCCACTATCAACTCGCGCAACATAAATAATCACCTTATTATCAGAAAATACGACATCTCCCTTTAATACTGGATTACCAATACATACTATTCTCCCACGGTAATTATCTGGCACAGCCGAAACAAAAGAAGGTAATAATACTTGAACAGCATCAGCATTATTCAAATATCGCCGATAAAGCTTATCCCTTTTTTTATTAAAGTATGCTTTAGGATGGCTATGTAACATTAAAATTACTGGAAACTTCCGCTCTCCATATGCTGTAAAATCAATAAGCTCCTGCCCCCCACAAACAACCACCGCATCAATATTTTCTCTATCACAATAATCATTAAGCATCTGTGAAACCCAAAATTCCCTATCAAAAAACGGAAAATATTTAATCACACCGCATTTAGCAAAAATTTTCCCCAGACATCTACGCACCAACGAAAAAGAAAACTCAAAACGTTTAAAAACAACTCTCTCATCAAGCTTGAAAAATGGAACACCTTTTTTATTATCTCGTGTTGCTAACACAACACTATGTCCTTTTTCAACCAACTCATTTGCATACCAAACCATAATTTTTTCAGCCCCACCGCTAGACTGTACCAGATGATTTTTCTTATATAATAAAATGCGCATACTAACCCTCCATGCAACAAAAAAACGTTCCTTTTTTTGTTGCAATTTTTTGTGTACAAAAATTACGTTTTTATAGATAGTTAACACCAAAGCAAATAGATAAGAAAAAAGGAACCTATTTTTTAAACAAAATAAACCAGCTACTCCATAATAAAGTAGCTGGCAAAAGTCCTCAAAACATTTGTTTAAATTAAGATTTAGACACGCTAATCTTCTTAAACTTTTGTTTTTCCGTCTGAGATTTTGGAATAGATACCGTCAACACCCCATTATTATAATCAGCCGTTGTCGCATCATAATCCAAATCCCACGGCAACTGTATGGTACGCTTAAAACTCCCATACGAGATTTCAGAAAAATAATTATCTTTAGTATTTTCTTCGACTTCGTTCTTTTTCTCACCACTAATGCTCAAATAACCGTCAGAAGAAACTTTCAAATCAATATCTTTTTCATTGATTCCTGGAATCTCCGCTGTTACTTTGACCGCATCTTTATCTTCAGTAACCTGAATTTTAGGTGATAATTCTGAAACTTCAGAATTAGAACTATCCATAAAATTCCAAAAATAAT
>CAZRHI010000050.1:0-5235 GCA_964599945.1 uncultured Acetobacter sp.
ATGTTTTTTCTCCAATAAAATATTAAACTTTTTTCTTAAATTTTTTATTTAACCGCCTGATAAGACTCATAATCAATTAACCATGCGCCATACCAGCCGTCATCTTGCCAAAGACTGGCGTAAAGAAACAATTCCCCACGCCAAATCCCTTAAAATTAAGCAGCTTCTTTTTCGCTGTAAGCTTTTGTAACGCGAGCAAGAGCTGCGCCCGGAGCTTGCAGAAGGCCGATGAGTTTGGCACGCAATTCGTCCATAGACGGAATAGTTGCCAATCTTTCGATATCAGCCATAGAGAGTTTGCCCGAAGACAAACCGCCACCAACAACAACAAACTTTTCATTAGCTTTAGCAAATTCTACACACAATTTACAAGCAGAAATTGGGTCATTAGCATAAGCCATAATTGTTGGCCCCGTAAAGAGGTCAGTCAAATCTTCAAAGTTTGTGCCTTTAAGGGCAAGACGAGTAATGCGGTTTTTAGTAACTCTTAACTCTGCACCCAGCTCACGAGCTTTGTTTCTAAGTTCAGAAATTTCTGCAACAGTCAAACCTCTATAGTGAGATACAACAACAGATTCCGCACCAGAAACCAAACTATTTACTAAGCTTAAGAGTTCAGCTTTTTCTTCACGATTCACTACTTGTCTCCAAGAATTGTTAAGTTTTACATCAAGTTCGCTAGCTAAACATTGAAATTCATCAAAAAAAAGCCAACTAAAATCAACATAAAACCGTTACCACATCTGCTCAAAACAATACACTCAATCAAACACTTCTTCTCTCTGCGTCATTGCGAGGTCGCTACAAAACATAAATCATGCCCATAACACCACCAATCCGCAAGCCATCTTTTCAGTGTCATTGCGAGGTCGCCGTAAGGCATATACCGCAAGCAATCCACGAACCAAGATGCGAAGCATCTGCGATGCCTGAATAAAACTATCCAAACACCAAAGCATACTGCCAAAGCAGCACCAAATCTGTCCGAAGGGAGAAAAAATTATTTAGTAAATTTTGTACCTCCGTCTGCGTAGGATATTAAGGTTTAAGATAAATCTGCAAAGAAAAAAATATCACATCAATACCTTATAAACAAACCGCCTACGGTCTTGGACAGCGAGAACTTCTATAAAACAAACTCATTTTGAGCCTTACACCTCCACGAGTCTGCCCTATATCCGCTCAAGTTGACTCCGTTTTTAAACCACTTCCCCCAAAGAGTCAAGCACTTTTTTAAACTATTTTAAAACTTTTCTCCCCAAAAAAACAGCTTGACATTTTTTTAACACCTCATTATCATCTCCTTCACATTTATAAATCATTATTCATATTATTTTATTATGGAAACAAACTATCAAAAGCTTGATTTCTTGGCTGAAATCGGAGCAACAGAAACGTTAAAAAAGCTGTTGCGAGAAGTATCTGAACAAAGTAAGCTCTTTGGGCTTAAAAACGTTGCCACACTATGCAACCTCCTTCTTGACGAAAAGATTTTCGACAACGAATGTTTTGACCGCCTCCTCCAGCTCAATGATGACAAACTGATTGAGAAATACATCAGAACCAAACGAATGCGTTATCCTCTCAATCAGTGTCGCCTCATCAAAACTGGCAAGAGCGAGTTAATCAAACTGATGTTGATGCGAAACAATCTTGACCGTAGCGCACAAAAGGCACTTCTGGAGCTAAACAACGAAGAGCTGATACACATCTACACCGAAAATCACTACTTTGACAAAGAACTTACGGTGATATTCTTCAAACAAGCGACGTCCGCGCAGATGAAACGATACATTCATCTGCACAACCGCAGTTTCGAAACATATCGAAGCCTGCTTGAGCCATACATCTTTGCCACAAACTCTCTTGAGGTTATTGCGGAATATTGTGCCAACCTCTCAATCGCAAATAATGAATGTGCTTGCACATTGTTAAAACCCGAAAGAACAGAGATTTTGCTCGCATATCTTAAACGATACGCGCTAGATGATGACCCAATGGTTTCCATGTTCTCAGAAATCGGCAATCGCACCGCTCTGGAATATCTCGTATTCCAAAAGCAACTTCGCATAACACCAAAAGCGTTCGAGCAAATGTTGAAGTTCGAAGATGCGACAAAATGGGTAGAAAAATACATCTCTTACACAGCACTTCCAGAAACTTACGAAGTCATGTTGTTCGAACCAGCCTACCGTCATTTTCTCCTTCCCTACATCAAAGAGCATCATCTGTTCTCTTATGAAGCTCAAACCAAGTTGTTCGAAGAAGAAAACAAGGCGTTGCTGCGTGAAGTAATCAACAAACACGCGTTGCACGAAGCAATTCAACTCAAACTCTTTGAGCTTGATGACAACAACGAACTGTTGAAGTTTCACATCGAAAAGCACGGACTATCCGCAGCAGCCGAACGCCACATGTTTCGCGGAAACAACAAAGAAATGAAGCTGTACTATCTTGCCCAAACAGGCCAAGATAAGTAATTTCCACCCCAAAAGACTGCCCTCAAAACGGACAGTCTTTTTTTTATCATCACACTTCCCCCCCAAAAAAACAAACAAAAAACTCAAACCCCAAAGCACGCTCGTTAAAAATCACCCCCTCTCCACACCGCAGCCCAAAGTAATGCCCGTGTCGCAAACTGCCACACACCATAAAGTACGCTCGTTAAAAATCACCCCCTCTCCACACCGCAGCCCAAACGTTATGGATGTGCGACGCGCACCAAAAGTTGTAGAAAACATTTCAAACCCACTTGAATTTCGAAGATAACTCCCTTATCTTATCACAAGATACACATAACCCATGGGGACAAAATGAAAAAGTTACTGATTGCACTTTTGAGCGTTATATGCCTAAACGCTAAAGCAGATACAAAGCAAGACATCAAAGCCATAGAGGACTATCTAAATTCAATCAAAACCCTATCAGCAGATTTCGTCCAAATCGCCAGCAATGGCGAAAAGGCCGAAGGCAGAATATATATCGAAAAGCCCAATAAAATCCGCATGGAATATAAAGCTCCTTCAAATATCTTGATTGTGGGCAATGGGGATTATATCGTATATTATGATAAAGAGCTAGAGCAAATAACCAACATAGATTATGATGACATTCCAGCCGCCACGATTCTGACCAATAAAGTGGTTTTCAATGGAAAAGACATCAAAGTAACAGGCTTTCAAAAAGACCCAGGAATGACCCGTATTAACCTACAATATCAAAATGGGGGGGATTTAGGTCCTTTCACACTGGTCTTTTCAAACAATCCATTCTCTCTAAAGCAATGGAAAGTCATCACCCCCCAATCTTTAGAAGTTTCTTTGTCATTATATGACACAGTGGTAGACGGCACACTAGACCCATCATTATTTAAGTTTAGCAAGCGAACTGAAACTAATCGGAAAAACAAATTCCGCCACAAATAGCAAGAAAGACGCCCCAAGAGGCGTCTTTTTAAAAATAACAACAAGAGAGTTAGCGAATACACATTCCTACTTTGCGCAGTTTACTAATCACCGTATCAGAAACCCGAAAATGATTGATAGCATAAAATATCAGCTCTGTTTTCACATCTTCGGTTAAATCTGTACGTCTATACAACGCGAGAAGAGGCTGAAACCCGATACCAGAAATACTCCCAGAAAAGAACGAAATGCGCGAGCAATACGAGCGAATAGTTTCAGCCTTAGCCCGACGAAACATAATCTCCCCGATTGTCCGAGAAACAGAAATATGATTTCTAATCGCCCAACCTAAGAGATATTCCAAGCATTCCTGTGTCGCATTTTTATAGATAACCGTATGAAGCATAATCCGATCGGTCGTTTCTCCAACAAAAAATATTGTTTCTTCACGGAGAAATTTAAGCATATCCAAACGCTGAGAAGCAAATTGCATAACCAACTTCGCGTTTTCTTGGCTTACTTTGATACGCGCCTGCTCACGCAAAACAAATTTAACAAACGCCTCAAAAGTTTCCTCTTTACCACCCAGCTCCATAAAAGCAGGCATAAAGTTATAAAACTCTCTCGCACATAGATACTTAAAAATCTGAACATTTTTAAGTGCCAAAATTTCACTACGCCGTTCTTTGATGAAGCGCACCTGCTTTGCTACACTAAGCTTGTCGAAAAACGCCACAAACTCTGTTGCAGTTATTCCGTCTAAAATAATTTTATCCATAGGCTTACAAATTAAACACTATAAGCATACGCCACCACTTCACATTTTGTCAAGAACTTTTTGTCCATATTTGTATTATAAATAAGGTTCCATTAAATAAAATTGTTGAATAAATCATACATTCCCTTTTTTAGTCATTGCCTCATTTCACAAATCATTGCAAGCGACCCTCATACATCATTGTAAGCAAAACCTCATACATCATTACCCCCTCACTTGTCATTGCGAGCGAACTCCCATACGTTACTAGAAGCCCCCCCAGACATCATTGCGAGCAAACTCCCATTCGTCATAAAAGCCCCCCAGACGTCATTGCGAGCGAAGCGTGGCAATCCACTAAATATCATACTCTATCTAAATCGCCATGTCGCTTAACGCTCCTCGTGATAACTACATTTCAACAAATTCGTTTATAAAGCCTATAAAAAAATATTTTCTCTATAAAGTTAATCTCCCATTAAACAATCGTTTTTATAATATGCAAAAATATCAAAACAAGAGGACGAAACAAATGGAAAAAACTTATATAACATGGGATGAAATTAAACACTGGAGCGACAAATTAGCTGATAAAATTGCAGCAGATTGTGAAGACCTCGAACACGCAACACTCGTTGCCGTTTCAAGAGGAGGTTTAGTACCCGCTCAACTGATTGCCTATAAGCTAAACATCAGAGATGTCCGCGTTATGAAGCTCATCTCATATAATGACACAGGCACCAGAGAAGAAATCAAAGACATCTCAACCGATCGCCTATTTGACGGAAGCACAGTTTATTTCATTGATGACCTCGCAGATAGTGGTGCAACGGTAGATTATATCCGTAAGCGTTTTCCCTCATCGCGGATATGTACCTTACTAATGAAGAGCTGTTGCACAGAAGAACCAGACATCTGCACACGCGCTGGCTTAGATGAAAAAGCATGGATAGTTTTCCCGTGGGACTAATCCTCCGAAAAGCCACACATCTATCTCTCTCCCCTTCCCACAGAGGAAGGGGCTGAGGAATGGGAACAACATAAAAGCCTTACCACCTCCCATATCTCTATCAT
>CAZRHI010000050.1:5335-8945 GCA_964599945.1 uncultured Acetobacter sp.
CACACACATAGCCTCACCACCTCCCCCTCTCCTAACCTCTCCCTCAAAGGGGAGAGGAACCCGAAAAACAAGCCCTCTCACCTCACCGCTCCCCCCAAAAGGGAGATGAACCCCACTTTTCTCTCTCCCCTTCCCACAGAGGAAGGGGCTGGGGGATGGGGACAACATAAAAGCCTTACCACCTCCCATATCTCTATCATCACACACATAGCCTCACCACCTCCCCCTCTCCTAACCTCTCCCTCAAAGGGGAGAAGAACCCCAAAAACAAGCACTCTCGCCTCATCGCCCCCCATTTAAAACAGAAAAGCACTCCAAAAGGAGTGCTTTTGCATCGGGTGCGATTAGTAGGGGTGCTGGAAGTGAAATTAAAACCGATGTGTACAAGAGGTACATGAGGTTTCAAATTCGCCTCAATGACCGTGCTTTTGCACGCCCCCCTAATATTCAGTGCCTAGATCAAACCCCATCCCATCTCCTTGTTGCTCTTCACCTAGGAGCGAAACACCATCGTCGCCAATCAAACGTTGACTATCGCCAAAACGAAAATCTGGCTTTAAGGCTTCTTGAATAACAACCTTATCATCAAGTGTCGCAGGCTTGCCCGTTTTCGGGTTAATACGCACAAAACGGATTCCATTCGGCACACGAAATTCAAGATTAGGTTTATCTGCTAATGCCTCTTTCATAAAGTCATAAAAGATAGGTAACGCAGCCGCCGCCCCTGTTTCAATCCGCCCAAGGGTACGCGGTTCATCAAATCCCAAATAAACACCAACCACCATATCAGGAGAAAAGCCAATAAACCAAGCGTCTTTGTTTTCGTTTGTCGTTCCAGTTTTTCCAGCAAGATTTTTCTTCAGCTGAGCCAAGCGTGCGCCTGTCCCACGAATAGCCACTCCTTGCAAAAGAGAAACCATCTGATAAGCTGTAAGCTCGTCCAAAACCTGCTCTCTATCATCAGAAACCACAGGCACATCAGCCTTTTCATCAAAATGCGCAACTTTACACCCCAAACAATGACTGTCCGTGTTTTTATATAAACTTTTCCCATAGCGATCTTGTATCTGCTCAATCAAATACGGAGAAACTTTCTTCCCTCCATTCACAAATACCGAATACGCCGTAACCATATCAATTAACCGCGTATCTGCCGCCCCCAAAGACATCGAGAGAAGCTGAGGCAATTTCTCCATAACCCCCAAGCGTTTCGCCATCTCAGAAACTTTGTCCATACCAATATCTTGCGCCAAGCGTACCGTCATCAAGTTTTTAGATTTTTCGATTCCCTGACGAAGCGTCGTTAACCCCGAAAAACCTTTCGAATAGTTTGAAGGTTTCCACAGAGGTAACCCTGCCCCTTGGTTAAGCACAAACGGCGCATCCAAAATCAAATCTGTCGGCGAATACCCCATCTCCAAAGCCGTAACATACACAAACGGCTTAAAGGTAGACCCCGTTTGGCGATACGCCTGTGTCGCGCGGTTAAATTGAGATTTTTCAAACGAAAACCCACCAACCATCGCCAAGATTTTCCCATTATGAGGACTCATCACCACCATCGCCCCCTCCACATCAGGGATCTGCCTTAGGTGAAACTCTCCTTCGCCCACCTGTTCCACATAAATCACATCGCCTTTAGCTAACACATCGCCCACCTTTTTTGGAGATTCGCTAACACGTTGGTTAGAAAGGTTCTTCCTAGCCCAAGCTAAGCTTTTAAGGCTAATTTCTCCCTCGTCGCCTTGTGCGGTTACCACCATAGCTTTATCTTTTGTAACATCTAAAACCACGGCTTTCTGCCAACTTTTCTCTGCCCCTTTCGGCAAAACAGCGTTTTTAAGCTTTTCCAGATAATCCCCGTCAAGGGTAATCGAAACCCCCGTTTTACGATACCCATGCCGACGGTCATAGTTAAGAAGCCCTTTACGGAAAACTCTTGTTGCCAAATGTTGAAGTTCAGGGTCAATCGTCGTGCGCACCATCAATCCCCCTTCAAACACAGCGTCTTCCCCCACACTTTTCGCCAAAAGTCTCCGCACTTCATCGCTAAAATATTCGCCGTCCGCCATATAGCCAAATTTCTTCTGCACCACTTCCAAAGGCTTTTTCTTAGCCTCTTCCGCCTCATCACGAGAAACATAACCATCTTCAGCCATACGCTCAATCACCCAATTCCGCCGAGCAATCGCCGCCTCATAGCGTTTTTCTGGGTTGTAATTATTCGGTCCCTTAGGCAACGCCGCCAAATATGCAACCTCTTCAATACTCAAATCAGCCAACGCCTTGTCAAAATAGTTAAGTGCCGCTGCCGCCACACCATAAGACCGATTTCCCAAATAAATCTCATTTAAGTAAAGCTCTAAAACGTGTTCTTTAGAATACGCCTTGCTAATACGATACGCCAACACCGCCTCTTTAATCTTACGTGTAAGCGACCGCTCCGAAGAAAGCAAAAAGTTTTTTGCCACTTGTTGGGTAATGGTGGAAGCTCCAACTAATCTCCGTCCTTGCATAGCGTTTTTAACATTTGTCAAAATCGCTCTCGTAATTCCCAAAAAATCAATCCCAGGGTGAGAATAAAAGTGTTTATCTTCCGCCGCAATAAAAGCATTTTTCACCAAATCAGGAATTTTCTCTTCAGGCATAAAAATACGCTTCTCGACCGCATATTCCATAAGCACCTGACCATCACCCGCATAAAGTCTGGTGGTAACAGGCGGTTCATAAGTTTCAAGCCTCGTATAATCAGGAATATCAAACCCGTTGCTCCTAAACCAGATGAAAACACCCAACAGTGCCACAACTAACAAAAACATCCCCAAGCTAATCAGGTTCAAAACGAGTTTATACATTAACCACCTACAGCAAAACAATAAAGTTCCATAAAAAATCGCATTTAATATAGCTCTAAAACCAAGATTCGCAACCTCAATTTTAGCCTTATACCCAAATAAAAAAGATTACCCCTTTTGGGGATATAAAGACGAATTTGCTTGCACTTTACATTCTCCCCATTACACTACCCAAAGTTAAACCATAAACCTCGGAGGTATAAATGAAAAAATTATATTTAAGTTTATTCTGCGCACTATTCGCTTTTAACGCCAACGCTTTTGACCTTGCTAACACAGCAAACAAAGTGGCAGACGGTATAAACGCCACCGCAGAAGGCATTGAAGCCAAAAAAGCAGAAAGCGCAAAAGCGAAAGCAGACAGAGAAGCCACCACCCAAAAGAAACTAGAAGAAAAGAAAGCCAAACTAGAAAAAGCTAAAGCAGACAAAGAAGCAAAAGTTGCTGAAAAGAAAGCTAAAGTCCAAAAGAAGATAGACGACAAAAAAGCCGCTGCTGAAAAGAAAGCAGCCGAAAAACAAGCCAAAGCAGCTGAAAGAAATGCTAAAAATGAAAAAGCTATCGAAGATACAAAAAACAGCTTAAATAACCTCAAAGGGGCCTTAAGCTACTAATCTTAAAAAAGATAACATACGTCTCCAAACGCTCCGCCTCAAAACGGAGCGTTTCCTTTTTCCTCTTCCCACCAAGGAAGCATACCTTAAACTCTCCCCTTCCCACAGAGGTTGGGGACGGGGGATGGGGACAACATAAAA
>CAZRHI010000051.1:0-8496 GCA_964599945.1 uncultured Acetobacter sp.
TTTTGGCGCATGAGTTTACACATATCTTTTTTGCATTGTTGACGTTTCATAAGGTGGTTCATGTTCACTTAAACCCAGATGAATCTGGTGGGGCGATGGGCTTTAAAGGAAAAGGGAACTGGCTCATTGTTATCGGCCCATATTTCTTTCCATTGTTTTTGTTTTTCTTAATGATGTTTGCAACGTTTTTTGCGACGAAAATTCCAAATAGCTTGTGGGTGAATGGTGTGTTTGGATATTTCTTTTCTTATCATGTTGAGTCTATCTTGTTGCAGATACATGGGCAACAGCCAGATTTTCGCGAAGTTGGTTTCCCTTTTTGTTGGTTGTTTTTGCCAGCGGCGAATGTTTTTGTTTGCTCGGCGATTATTGCGTTTAATAATGGTGGGTGGCTTGCTGTTCAGCGGTATATGACCATGGTTTATAGGCTTGATTTATATAATCTGGCGGTGGTTTTGAAGTTTTTTACCAACTGAGAGTGCAGGAATTACTTTCGGCGATGATGTTGACAGGAAGCCCTAAGGGCAAGATGTGTCGTGAGGGAATATGTCCGTAAGCAAAATTTGTGATAACAGGGATATGTAAATCTTTTGTGAAATCTTTGATGCAGTCTTCGATTGTGCCGTCTTCGGGGGCAGAGATTGGACAGTTAGTGAAATTTCCGAAAATTATGCCTTTTAATTTGTTGAAGTTTTTTTGTTGTTTGAGTTGGTTTAACATTAAATCTATTTTGTAGGTTTTTTCGCCGATGTCTTCTAAGAGGAGGATTTTTTCGCTTAAATCTGGGAAATATTGTGTTCCGCAGAGATAGCACAAGACACTTAAACAACCACCAATCATGATGCCGTGGGCAGAGCCGTTAATGAGAGAAAAACCTGATGTTATGGTGTGAGAATCGGCAAATAGTGCGTTTTGTAGTGAACTTTCTGTGAGTGGGTCGATATTTTTATTGTTACAATCATAAAGAGGGAGAAAGCCCGTTAGCGAGGGATTTTTAGTTTTGGTAAAAAGTGCGTTTTGTAGAGCTGTCGAATCGCTTAAGCCGATGATCGGTTTGGGATTTTCTTTTATAAGCGTATAGTCCAAAAAATCTAAGATTCGAGTTGAACCAGCACCGCCTCTGAGGCAAAATAGGGCTTTTATGGTTTTGTCTGCAAACATCTGGTTAAGGCTATTTGCGCGGTCAACATCGTTTCCTGCCATGTAGCGGTATTCTTGGTTTAGGTTGGGGGCGAGCTTTATTTTTAAACCAAGGTGTTTGAAGAAAGCTATTGTGGGGGTAATGTCTTTGTTTTGCAGACCAGCTGACGGGGCGATTATGCCGATTGTGTCGCCTTTTTGCAGTAAATTCATTTTAATTTCTCCAACAGCTCAAAGCCCATATCGGTTATAGAGTTATCTCTTGCGCCCATGAGGACTATTCTGTCATTTGGGGTGGCAATTTCAATAAGATGTTGTTTTAGCTCATCTCTTGTGGCGAAGAAACGAGCGTCTATATTGTGTCGTTTGGCATAGTTTACCAAATCTTTGGAAGATATATCGCGTGTTACAGAGCCACCACTAAAATATATTTCTGGTAATAGTAAGATGTCATCTGCGCTCATATATTGAATGAAACTATCCATGATTTCTTTTCCCATTAGGCGCATGGGGGCAAAACCATGGGGTTGGAACATGACCAAAACTCTTCCATTGTAGCTCTTTAGGGCTGACATTGAGGCAGCAACCTTATCTGGATTATGGGCGAAGTCATCAATTATGGTGATGTTGTTAGATGTTCCTAAAACCTCAAGGCGGCGTTTTGTGCCTAAAAATGATTGGAGGATTTCGCAAGCGGTTTGTGGGTTAATTCCTAGCATAGAACAACACGCTATGGCACACATGGCGTTTAACACATTGAATTTGCCAATTAGTTTAAGAGTATAGGTCTTGTTATTAAAAGTGTATGTTGTGCCATCTGGGATTGCGGTGATGTTTGAGGCATAAAAGTCTGCTGTTGGGTTATTTATGCTAAAAGTGGTGGTGTTGGGGATAAGGTGAAGCAAGTCTTCACAATTTGCGCAGTCTTTATTGATAACCGCTCTGCCTTTGGCTCGTTTGATAAAATTACCAAACAATGTTTTTAGTTCATCGATTGATTTGTGGTCTAAGGTTATGTTATTTACGATTGATATGTAGGGGGTGTATTTTTCAATAGAGCCGTCGCTTTCATCTGCTTCTATGACACAATATGTCCCCTCATTAAAGATGATGTTGGGGATTCCTTGTTTGTTTTCATAGTTTTTGAGTAAAGCTCCGTTGATAACTAAGGGTTTGAAATCTGCCTTATCTAAGATATAGCCAATCATTGCGGTTACGGTGGATTTGCCACTTGTGCCACCGACAGCGATGTTATAGGGGTAGGAGCTAAATATTTCTGCTAATAAGTCTGAACGACGTTTGACAGGAATCCCTAAAGCTTTGGCGCGTTTAATGTCAGGGACGGTGTCTTCCACAGCGGTTGAGGTATATAGGGTGGTGAACTCTTTATCTAGCATTGAGCCATCTTGTGGAAAGATTTTTATGCCGATACTTTCAAGCGCGTGTTTGTTTTTTTGTTCTTTTCCTTGGTCAAAACTGCGGTCAGAGCCATAAATGTCATTGTTTTGGTATTTTAATATTTGTGCAAGCGCGCTCATTCCACTACCAGCAACCGCACAAAACCCTATTTTAGCCATTAGTTATTCCTTTGATTTGTTGTTTTGGTTTATTTTACTATGAAAAAGTTAAATTTTTTATAAAAAATACTTGAACAGTGTTCAAATTTGATGTAGTTTAGGAATAAATTTTACATAAGTCAGTTAGGGCAGGGTGAAAATGGTAAAAACAAAAGAAGAAATCAGAGTAGATTTAATTGTTAAAGCTCGGGAGCTAATTCGTGATAAAGGGTTAGATTTTTTGACAGCTCGCAAACTGGCAGAGTATTCGGGGTATTCGGTTGGGACGATATATAACCAATTCAAAAGTATGGATGTGTTGGTTATGTGGGAAAATTGCCAGACCCTTGATGAACTGTATGGTGCGTTGTGTAAGGTGGAATTTTGCTCTGATACATATTTGAACCTTAATAATTTGCTCGAAAAATATGTTGAGTTTGTTTTAGAGAATAAAAATTTGTGGTTTACGCTGTATAATTTCCATTTTACAAATGTTATGGCGGATTTTGAGTTGTTTTATCTTCGGCGAATTATTAAAATTGTGCAGCTCTTGGAGAATAATTTGCACAAGCTCTTTACAAAAGTTTCGGCAAACGAGCGGAAAGTTTCTACAGAGGTGTTGTTTATTGCCGTTTTTGCACTTAGCTCTTTATTAACCACAGAAAGAGAATTTGCTCGTTTGGAAAAGAGGTATGTGGTTAAGGTGTTGTTTAACACTTATTTGGCAGGAATGTCTTATTTGGCAAAAAAATAAAAGTTACTCTTCAAGGTTGGCGACAATTTGTTTGGTTATTTCTTTGGCATCTCCTAAAAGCATTAACGTATTATCTCTATAAAACAGGGGATTATCTATTCCAGAATATCCAGCAGAGAGGGAACGCTTTACAAATAAAACTTTTTTGGCTTGTTCTACCTCTAAAATTGGCATTTGGTAAATGGGACTGTCTGTTTTGGTTTTAGCCAGAGGGTTTGTGGTGTCATTTGCACCAATTACATAAGCAACGTCGGCGGTTTGAAATTCTTGGTTAATATCTTTTAGCTCAAAAACATCATCAGGGTTGACGTTTGCTTCGGCAAGAAGCACGTTCATGTGTCCAGGCATTCGGCCAGCAACAGGGTGAATGGCAAATTTTACCTCAACATTATATTTGGTTTTGAGTATTTTGGCCATGTTTGCTAGTTCGTGTTGGGCACCAGAAGCGGCCATGCCGTAACCGGGGACGATGATGACTTTGTTGGCATTTTCCATTAAGAAAGCCGCGTCTTTGGGACTTCCTTGGTGGATTGTTTTGTTTTCGTTTGAGATGTTATCTGCGTTGGTGTGTGGTGAGGAAAAGATTACCTTAACCAGACTTCTATTCATGGCGTTGGTCATGATG
The DNA here is from genome assembly GCA_964599945.1 of uncultured Acetobacter sp. Classification (GTDB taxonomy): domain Bacteria; phylum Pseudomonadota; class Alphaproteobacteria; order RF32; family CAG-239; genus CAG-267. The sequence goes on from CAZRHI010000051.1 coordinate 4,076, forward strand.
TAAGATAAAATTGTTCCGCTTGCTCCAATTAAAGTACCAACAATAATGAGTAAAGTATTATTTAAGCTAAAACCTACAAGTACAGTACTCCAGCCTGAAAAAGAGTTTAAAACAGAGATAATGATAGGCATATCTGCTCCACCGATAGGAAGTATGAAAAACAAACCCCAGAGGCATAGTAAACCAATAAACCACCATAAATATTCACTACTATTGTTATAAGCATAAAAACCGCCAATTACTGTTAAGACTAAGATGACAAGGCTTATGGCGCGAAGAGTGTCGTTATCTATGAATAAACGTTTGCCTGATAGTTTTAAAAAAGCAGAGATTGAACCACTAAAGGTGATAAAACCAATACTCATTATGAGGAGCAATAATAAGGGGTGATGTTCGGCGTTTATGGTTTCGGTTATACCGATTAAGCCAGCGGAGAGACCGCCTAATCCATTTAATAAGGCAATCATTTGAGGGAGGCTGGGCATACTGATTTTTTTTGCGGAGATGATTCCTATTATTGCGCCAGCAAAGAGAGCGATTGTGGTGGGAATGAGATATTGTTGGGGGAGGTTATAAAGTCCCCACATGATAGCTAAACACATTGCTAAAATTGCTAAAATGTTGCCTCGGTAGGCTTTGTGTGGAGTGGAAAGCCCATTTATGGCGAGTATAAACATCGAATATATGAGGGCTGTGAGTGTTTTAATCATCTTGTTTATCCTTTGGTTTGAACATTTGTAACATTCTGGCGGATATGTAAAACCCTCCGAAGATGTTAATAGAGGCAAAAAAGACTGCACCATATAAGATATAAGCCTCAAGATTTGAGTGAATGTTGTTCAGAGCTTGAAACGCACCGATAATCACAATTCCAGAGATAGCGTTAGTTACACTCATTAGTGGAGAGTGTAGCACAGGAGTAACATTCCAAATTGCAAAATAACCGATAAAACATGCGAGTATAAAAACATCCATTAAATACATTTTTTTATGTCCTTTTACTGTTGAGTGGGTTGAGTGTAAAATGGGGCTGGTGGACGAGGTGTGTGTGAAGGGCGAGGGGTATAAACCATTGGTGAGACATAGTTTAGGCTTAGGTCTAGATGGTTTTCTATGACGATGAGCGATATGAGGTTATACATATTATTTGCCCAAAGAACAGAGGCTGTTTCTGGGGCAAGGCGTTCCATATATAAATTACGATAAAAATGGTAATGAGAATTATAAATTATACCTTCTTTTATGCCGATGTTTTGGGTGGTACTGTCTATGATAACAGCTCCTCTTTCGGTATAGTCCAGTTGTTCTTTGGTTATTACTTGTGGTGAATTACCGTTTGGGGTGGAAGCTGCTGCTAAGACAAAGTTTTTATTAGTTAAAAGCTTGTTTAGGGTTTCTTTGTTGGGAGCCATAGCAAAATTTGCCCCAACGGATTGGGCGAGTTCTTTGTTTTTTTCGTTAATATCTACAATGGTTACTTGGCAACCTTGTCTTTTGAAGACAGAAGATGCTTGTAAGCCAGTGATGCTGGTGCCGATGATGAGAGCAGAGGCTGCTTTGATAGAGGTGGCGGCGGTCATCATTTGGGGGGCTATTCGTTGAGAATGGTAAAGAGCATATAATGCTCCCATATATCCTCGAACAGTATTTTGTGCGCTTAAAATATCTATGCTTTGGGCGATAGAGGTTCGTGGAACAAGCTCTAATCTGATGATATTTAAGCTTTCTGGAATGTATGAAAAGGTAAAATTTCTAAAATCTGCAATAAGGGTTTGATGATTTGTTAAAAGGTTTATGTTTTCTTGTGTTGGGGGAAGAATTTGCAAGATGATTTGAGATTTGGTGTAGATTTCTGTGGGGGAGTGGACAATGGAAGCATTGGCTAAAATGTAGTCATCATCAGCGAAGCCAGCTTTGATTCCGTAGTTTTTTTCAAGTAAAACTTTATGACCGAGTGATGTCAGTTTTTTGACAATGGTCGGAGTTAGGACAACGCGTGTTTCTGCTTTGTCTTGTTCTTTTATTGAGCCTATAAACATTGAAAAACCTTTTTTTAAGATTTATGATGTAATGATGATTTTATATAGGCAACAACAGAAGAATATCAATGTCGGATTATAGGAAAATTTTTGTTTCGTTTTTTAAAATCGGTCTGTTTACGTTTGGCGGTGGATATGCGATGATGCCACTGTTTAGACAGGAATTGATTGAAAAACATAAATATATTACAGAAGATGAGCTTATTGATTTTTATTCTATTGGGCAATGTACCCCTGGGGTGATTGCTGTTAATGTGGCAACCTTTACAGGATATAAAATTAAAGGTGGGAAAGGGGCTATGCTTGCAACATTTGCCATGGTTTTGCCTTCTGTAGTGATTATTATGGCATTGGCGGGAGCATTAAATGTTTTGTCGGATCTTCCTATAGTGGTGCATGCGTTTGCAGGTATTCGGCTGGGAGTTATAGCACTTATTTTGAATGAAGAGGTTAATTTGTTTAGAAAAACGATTGCAACAAAGTTACAATTTGGCATTTTTGCGGTGATCCTGCTATTGTTATTGTTTTGTCGTCTTTCTCCGATTATGGCAGTGCTAATAGCGGCAACTGTTGGTTTTGTTCGTTTTATGAGGCTTAAATGATATATTGGGTATTGTTTTATGAATTTTTTAAAATAGGGTTGTTTGCTATTGGTGGTGGACTGGTTACTATCCCGTTTTTATTTGATTTAACGAAAAAATATGATTGGTTTACTGCTGATGATTTAACAAATATGATTGCAGTGTCGCAATCTACTCCAGGGCCTGTGGGGGTGAATATGGCAACGTATTCGGGGTTTCAGGCAGCAGATGTGTGGGGTGGAATCGTTGCAACATTTGGATTAGTGTTGCCCTCGGTGATTATTGTGATTTTGATTTCTAAATTGCTACAACGTTGTTCAAGGAGTTGTCTTTTGAATGAGGTTATGAGGGCAATTCGTCCAGCTGTTGCTGCGCTTATTTTGCAAGCAGGGGTGGAGTTGTTTAAACTTTCGGTTAAAGATTATTTTGCAGGGGCTTTTGTGGTGATATTTTTTATGTTGGTGCATTTTTATAGGAAAAGCCCAATATTTTATATTGTTTTATCGGGGATTTTGGGCGTTGTTCTAAAATTATAAAACTCAGAACGACGTTTTTTCTCACTAAATACTTGCTATTTAAAATTTTTTTGATATAAAAGGGTAAATTTTGGTATCAGATATGCCTTTAAGGGAGCTTAAAAGGCATTTTTTAAGGAACGAACAGAACATGAGTATTAGAAATATTGCCATTATTGCCCACGTTGACCACGGTAAAACGACCTTGGTGGACGGGTTGCTACGTCAAAGCGGAACATTTAGAGATAATCAAAAGGTGGAAACCTGTGTTATGGATAGTAATGATTTGGAGCGTGAGCGTGGAATTACTATTCTTTCTAAATGTACATCGGTTGAGTGGAATGGGACGAATATTAACATTGTAGACACCCCAGGACACGCGGACTTTGGTGGCGAGGTTGAGCGTATTCTATCTATGGTAGATGGTGTGGTTTTGCTTGTTGACTCTTCAGAAGGGCCTATGCCTCAAACAAAGTTTGTGCTTGGGAAAGCTTTGAAAATCGGGTTAAAGCCGATTGTTGTTATAAATAAAGCAGATAAGCCAGATGCTAGACCAGATGAGGTATTAGACGAGATTTTTGATTTGTTTGTTAGTTTAGACGCAAATGATGAACAGCTTGATTTTCCTGTTTTATATGCGTCTGGGCGTAATGGTTGGGCTGTTAAAGAGCTTGAAGATGAGAAAAAAGATTTACGTCCGTTATTTGAACTGATTTTGTCTTATGTTCCAGAGCCAGTATGCGAAAAAGATAAGCCATTTTCTATGTTGGCGACAACCTTAGAGGCTGATAAATTTGTGGGACGTATCTTGACGGGTAAAATCCATAGCGGTAGCTTGAAAGTGAATGACGCAGTTAAGGTTATTAACAAAGATGGTGAAATTGAGCGTACACGTATTACCAAGATTATGGCATATAAAGGGCTTGACAGAGTTGCTTTGAATGAGGCACAGGCTGGTGATATTGTTGCAGTTGCTGGTGTGGTTAAAGGAACTGTGGCTGACACGATTTGCGCAATGGAGGTTAATGATGCGATTGAAGCGCAACCGATTGACCCTCCAACTTTGTCCATGACATTTTCTGTGAACGACTCTCCTTTGGCTGGTCGTGAGGGGGATAAAGTTACCTCTCGTATGATTTGGGACAGATTACAAAAAGAGGCAGAGTGCAACATTGCATTGAAGATTTCTCGTTCTGAAACATCTGAGTCTTTTGAAGTGGCTGGTCGTGGTGAGTTGCAACTTGGCGTTTTGATTGAAACGATGCGTCGTGAAGGGTTTGAACTTT
>CAZRHI010000052.1:0-8339 GCA_964599945.1 uncultured Acetobacter sp.
GGGTTTAATATTTATGCGTCGGCGTTTTTTACTGCGTTAAACAACGGGGTTGTTTCGGCGATTATCTCTGTGGTGCGGACACTTATTTGTGAGTGTGGTAGTGTGATGATTTTGCCGATATTCTTTGGGTTAAATGGGATTTGGAGTTCAATTATTGTTGCTGAAGTGGTGGCGTTAGCGGTGAGTGTTTTCCTTATCTTAAAATTTCGAAACAGATATGGGTATTTGTGAGGGAGAACTTGACACCAAAGTTTGGTATGATAAAAAGAATTTAGAATAATTTTGGGAGATTTAATATGAAAAAATTTTTAGCTTGTATTGCGTTATTGCTTATGGCTGGTTGTGCGGAAACATCAACATATCCTACTATGGATGCAAATGCGCCAGTGAAAACTCGGATGAAGGCTTGTTTGATTAGTGAGGCTACTGCAAAATTTCAAGCAGGAACTTTGTTTGTTCAGGGGATTAGTGCAACGTCTGATGAATTGGTTAGTATTTGCTTGCGTAAATTAGCATTACAATCTGCTGGTATTAGCGAAGAATCACAATCAACCGCGCAGTCTATTATTCAAAATTTAAAGAATTTTGGTGTGGCTAACTAATTTTTGTTGCTTTGCTTTTAATAGAACGCTCCTGCTTTGGGGCGTTTTTATTTTGTTGTGTTTCTTTGAAAATTATCATAGCGAATCTGTTTTTAACTAATAATAAGAAAGGATTTTTCTATGATTTATGGATATGTAAGAGTTAGCACTGATAAACAGACAACAGATAATCAACGTTTTGAAATCGAAGAATTTGCTAAAAAAAACGAATTGGCGATTCAATGTTGGATTATGGAAACGATTAGCGCAACAAAAGAACTGGATAAGCGAAAACTTGGTAAGCTTTTAAAAAAACTTAAAGAAAATGATGTTTTGGTTGCATCGGAGCTTTCTCGATTGGGGCGTAATTTATTGCAGGTGATGAGTATTTTGCATTATTGTATGTCTATGGGGGTGCAGGTGTGGACTATTAAAGATAATTATCGTTTGGGGGCAGATATTCAATCTAAGGTTTTGGCATTTGCCTTTGGGCTTTCGGCGGAGATTGAGCGGAATCTGATTTCTCAGCGAACCAAAGAGGCATTGTTGCGCCTTAAAAGTGAAGGACGCATTTTAGGAAGACCTAAAGGAAAGCGTAATAGCAAGCTAAAACTTTCTGGTAAGGAACGACAAATTACCGCATTAAGGCAAGACAATATTTCTAAGTCTGAGATTGCGCGTATTCTTAAAGTTAACAGAATGACGGTAACGCGGTTTATTGTGGAGAAAGGCGGTGAGAAACAAAGATTATTGGTTTAGCTTTCTGGAGCTTCTTCATTTTTTGTTTCTGGTGTGTCTTTTCCTTTTAGATTGGTTAGAAATTGGGTTTCTATTTTTATGTATTGATCAAGTAACCAGCGCGAACGTGAAACAGATAATATGGTTAGAAACAACAATATTAAGGTTAGTTTGGGGTTTTCGCTTAAAAAGGTGTGTACGACTGTTACGATGAAAAATGCAGAAACAAGAATACGGAAACTAGTTAATATCACTAATGGAAGACGATTAGCTCTTTTGGTGGTCCAAAGTTTATAGTAAATTTTGGAGATTTCGTTTTTATCTGAAAAAAAGTTGCGTAAAAGAATTGCTTTTTCATCTAGTTTTGAACATGGAATAGAGGTTTCTTGTTCGGGGTCTTGTGTTTGTTCATCAGCACATTTGTTTGCCAATTCTATATCATCAGATTGCTTTTTAGGGAATATCCAAGATAATCTGTCTTTGATAAATTTGGTTGTTACGATGTTCCAACCAATGAGAGCTTTAAGGAATGGCGACATGAGTAAGAATGTAAACACGGTCATTATGATATTTGCAGGAATCCGATAAGGGATAATTTCTCGGATAAATGGGCGAATGGCTATAGAGAAAGCGATAATGCTGTATAGTATGATACAAAATAGGGTTAGACGAAGTAAATAACCTTTGAATAACGCACTCCATAAGCGTTCTTCATTATGCGACATTTGAGATGTTGAAGTATATTTGTTTATATAATCTAACCATTTGGTTGGGAGTGTTTTGTTTAATAGTTTATATGCTGGTTCTGCTGATTTTATCATTAGAGGGGTTAAAAATGTTGTGATTACCGAAACGGCGACGATGATGGGATATACTTTGGGGCTTAAAACTTTTAAGCTCATACCAAGGGCTGCGATAATGAAAGCAAATTCGCCAACTTGTGCTAGAGAGAAAGCCCCTGAAACAGAGGTTTTTAATGGTTGGCCTGAAGCGGTGAAACCAATGCAAGAAAAGATGATTTTTCCAATAATTACGATAAATGTTATAACGAGAATCGGTTGGGCGTAGGTTATAAACATACTAGGGTTTACCATCATACCAACAGAAACGAAAAATACTGCACCAAAGAAATCTTTTAGAGGTTGGAGGTTTTTCTCTATTCGTTCGATAACATTTGTTTCAGCTAAGATTGATCCCATGATGAATGCACCGAGAGCTGATGAAAAACCAGAAGCTGTTGCCAAAAGAACCATGCCAAAGCACATTCCGATTGTGATTAAAAGCAACATTTCATCACTTAAAAGTTGCTCAACTTTGTTTAGAAATGTGGGAACAAGATATATTCCAGTAACGAAACATAAGATTAAGAAAAATATAAGTTTTAATGCACTTAAAAAGAGTTCTGAGCCGTTTATACTGGTTCCCATGGCGATTGTTGGAAGTAATACCAATAGCAAAATTCCGACTAAATCTTCGACGATTAGCACGCCAAACACTAAGTCTGTGAATTTTTGTTTTTTTATGTTTAAATCTCCAAAAGCCTTAATGATGATGGTGGTGGACGACATGGAAATCATTGAGCCTAAAAAGAAACTATCCATAGTGGACCACCCAAGTAGTAAACCTGTGGTGTAACCTAAGAAAAGCATAAATACAATGTTGATATTTGATGTTATCATGGCGGCTTTGCCAACGTTTAACATTTTTTTGAAACTGAACTCTAACCCTAAGCCAAATAATAAAAATATTACCCCGATATCTGCCCAAAGAGTGAGATCTTCTTTATCGGTTACAGTGGGGAGAAGGTTAAAATATGGTCCTGCGAAAATGCCTGCGAGAACGTATCCTAAGACGATTGGTTGTTTTAATTTCTTACATAAAAGCGTTGTGATTGCAGCATAGATTGTGATAAGTGTTAAATCGACAATAAGGGAATGTATTGCGTGCATTTTCTTTTCCAGTTTGGGTGATAAATTTAAATTTCTGGTGAAGTATAGATAAGAGATTGTTTAAGTTTTGTTAATTTATTGGGGAAAGTATGATATTTTTATTATTTTTCAAGTTCAAATTCATTATTTGACTGATGACGGAAGAAAGATGTTTTTCCATCGTCCCAGTTAATCTGTAAACGATTTAGTGGAAGAAATTTGTATTTGCCACAGTTTTTATGAGGGTTGTTAAAACTACATATGCGGTTATCTGGTTGTTCTAAAAACATATCTTTCCATTCTTTTGTTTTTAAAACGATGAAAGAAGAATTTGCGGGTGGTTCAAAAAAGTCTGATGCGAGGGCGAATGGAAATTCCTTTACTTTTAGGTCATGATATTTTTGTTGGTAACGGATATAAATAGTGAATAAACGTTCGGTTAAATATGCAAAAGCGAGTTTTTGTTCGGTATCTCTTGTGGCAACTTCGTCTTTGATTTCTTCATACAACGGAATAAGGATACTGAATAACCATGAAGCATAGTTGTTTAGTATTTGACGGCGAGTGATAAATAAATTTGATGGGTAAAATCCTTCTTCACTATTAAGGTTTTCAATAGCAAAATCATACATTTCTGGGTATTGCTTTTTTATGATTTCAAGGGCTTTGTCTAAGTCAGAGATAATATGTTCTTCTTTGTATTGTTGGTAAGTGTTTAGTTTTATTGGTTCGGAAACCAATATATCGTGTGTGGCAAACCAAGGGAGGATATATTTCTTTTCAAGTTCTAAATCATGCAAAAAGGCAGAACTAAATTTCTCAAGGTGTTTGATGCCTAGATGACGAAAGTGCATGGACGGAAATTCAACATATGGATAATGAGCATTATCGTTTAAGCTAAGGAAACGACGATATTGGAACATTCCAACAAATGGTGATGTTGTGTTTTGCCAGATCCAATATAGAGCGGTGATTTCTGAAAAATAGCGATTTAATTCGGATATGTTGTTTCCTGTATTGTCACCAATCATGTTGTTATTTAACCACCTGATTTCTTCTGAAGTGAAAGTGCCTCGTCTTGAAGGGGTGTTTGCAATGGCGCGTCCTGCTTGGATTGGTTCAAAAATCTCAGTTTTAATTAAGGGGGCAGGTTTGTAATATACTACAAAGATTTTTAAATAGTCTGTTTTGTAGATAAATAAGGTGTAGGTTGCAAGGCCTAAAATTAAAACGGCAAACAATATGCTTAAAAAGTATATTTGCTTGCCGTATTTCATTTGATTATCCTAGAATAATTAGGCGATACTGTTAGGGTTTATCAGTGTTTCTAGTTTTTGGATTTTATTTTTAAGATTACTTTTTTGTGTGTTTAGCTGTTGAGCTTGGTAAAAGTCAATCATTTGTTTGTTTTTTACTAATTTGTTAATGTCTGATTTAACCCTTCTCTCTTCAAGTTTGAGTTCACAAAGTTGGACTTGAAGTTTGCCGAAAGAATTTGAATTAATCATTTTTGTTGCTCCACGAAAAAAGTTAGACCACTTAACGCGATTCTTATTATTTGCGCATAGTATACATTATTTTTGAGTAAAAATCAAGTTATTTTGAGGGTGAAGTGAAAAAATTGGTGAAAAAAAATAATTTTATGCTAGTTAATATAAAATATATCAGATATTGATGCTATAATAAATTAAATTTTTGACTTTAACGACAGGAAATAAAAATATGACTGACATAAAAAAAATCGGTATTTTGACGAGCGGTGGTGATTGCGCTGGTTTAAACGCAGTGGTTTCGGCAGTGGTTAATTCGGCTGCGAAATATGGTTGGGAAGTTTATGGAATCCATAATGGAACAGATGGATTGACGGAAACTCCTCTTTCTTATGAGGTTTTGACTGTTCAAAATTTCTCTGATACACCATGGCCACGTTTGGCAGGTTCTTACCTTGGTTCTTTGAACAAAGGTGTGAAAATGGAATCTCAGGCTGAAGTTTCTACTCGTTTTGGCAAGGGTGTGGCAGAATTGGGACTTGATGCAGTTGTTGTCGTTGGCGGTGATGGTAGCATGAATATTGTTAGCAATTATTGTCGCAATGCTGGTGTTAAAATGGTTGGTATTCCGAAGACTATTGATAACGATACACCATTAACACAATATTCTGTTGGTTTTAACTCTGCTTGTCAGGTATGTGTTAATGCGATTGATGCTTTGTGGAAAACAGCTCGTTCACATCAACGCGCTTTGATTTTGGAAGTTATGGGGCGTGATGCAGGGCATTTGGCTATGCATTCTGCTGTGGCTGGCTTTGCTGATGTTTGTTTGGTTCCTGAAATTCCATATACTATTGATGGTATTGTTAAAAAACTCAAAGCTGTTAGAGCTAGTGGTAGAAAGCACGCTGTTATTGTTGTTTCTGAGGGTGTTCATACAGAAAGCGGTGAGATGGTTTCTAATACGAAAAACCTTATTGGAGAAAAGATTAACGGCGGTATTGGCGAATATTTAAGTGCTGCATTGAATGAAAAATATTCAGATTTTCAGACTAGAGTTACCAAGCTTGGTCATGTTCAACGCGCTGGCGATCCGACTGCGTTTGATCGTGCATTGGCTTGTGCGTTTGGTGCAAAAGCTGTTGAGTTGCTTAAAGCAGGTCAAACTGGTGTTATGGTTGCTTTGAATGGTGATAAAATTGACACATATCCTTTAGAAGAGGTTGTTGCCGAAGGTACTACAATGCTCAATAAAGACAGTGTTTATGTTAAAGCTGCGGTTGAGATGGGTATGTATGTTGGTGAAATCTAGTATTTGGATTTAGGTCAATAAAAAAGAGCCGCTCCGTTTGGGGCGGTTTTTTGCTTAAAAAATAGGTACATTTAAAAGTAGCACATTTGCGAAAAGATAAGATATTGATTTTTCAAAAATAAAAATTATTGACAAATGTACAAAAAAAGTATAATATTTTGTAGCATTAATGCTTGGTGAAAATATTTTAGGAGAAAGAATATGACTAATGAAGAGCAAAAAAAGTTGAATAAAGAATTATTCAAAGCAGTACAGGAAGGAAAGTCGCTAGAAGAAATTAAAGGATATATTGAAGCTGGGGCTGATGTTAATGCTAAAAACCTTTGGGGTATAACACCTATAATGTATGCTCAAACAGCAGAGGCAACTAAGCTATTTTTGGATGCTGGTGCAGCTATAGAGGTTTCTATAATGGAAAAGTTGAATAAAGAAGAACCGAAGAGAAGGAGAATTAGACGAAAAGGTGAGGTAAGTGAAGTAAAGAAAAACGAACCAGAGATGGTGGAAATAGGAAAGAGGTCTGCTTTGATGTATGTTAAAACAGCTGAGCAAGTGAAGTTACTTATTGAAGCTGGGGCTGATGTTAATGTGAAAGATGAGAGAGGTAAAGGGGTTCTCGTATGCTATTTAGGTCATAATAACGACGGCTTTAATGATAATAAACCAGCTTTTTTGGGTGATTTAGAAGTTGTAAAAGCTTTATTGGATGCTGGAGTAAATACGCAAGGAGAAGTTTGGGGGGAGGATGGTGATGAGTACTATTGCATGTCTGCAGAAAAATTTATTTCAAAGCTTGATGAATCCGAACTTAAGAATACAATATTGCGCAGTCCTAGTTTCGTTAGAATGCATATTGAAGGGCGCAAGGAAACTATAAAAGCGGTACAACAACATCGTAAAAAATATTTAGAAAGGTATCCTGAGGAAAAAGTTTCTGGTGTTGGACTTGCGGATGATATTGCGAGACGCGTAATTTCTGGTAAAGAAACACGGACGATTACGCCTGAAGTGGGCGCAATGATTAAGCGCAAAAAAGCATTTGAGAAATAGGTTTAATTGCAAAAAATAGAAAAAGCGGTTCTGTTTAGAGCTGCTTTTTTTGTATTCGGAAAAACGCTTAGGTCGCTGGGGTTCTTGTGGAATTTTGTTTGAGTTATATCTTCTCAAAATTTATGCGAGGGTCAACCAAGGAATAAGTTAAATCGCTGATGAGCTTTAAGACCAACCCTAAGAGTGCGAAGATATATAGTGTGCCGAAAACAACGGGATAATCTCGGGTCATAATTGCTTCGTAGCCGAGTAAGCCCATGCCGTTTAGGTTAAAAATTATTTCTATTAACAGCGAGCCTGTGAAGAGAATTTTTATCAAAAGACTTGGGAGGCCTGCGATAATAATTATCATCGCGTTTCTGAAAACGTGTTTATATAAAATGCGTCTTTCAGGAAGCCCTTTGGCACGAGCAGTGATAACATATTGTTTGCTTAGTTCGTCCATAAAAGAATTTTTAGTTAACATAGTTAAAGAGGCGACACCTCCAATAACTATGCAGATTGTTGGGAGGGTTATGTGCCAGAAATAATCGCTGATTTTTTGTGCGGTGGTCAACTGTTCCCAATTATCTGAAGTTAGTCCTTTGAGGGGAAATAGCTGAAAATATGTTCCTCCTGCAAATAAAACGATTAGAAGTACAGCAAATAAGAATACGGGGATTGCGGAGCCAATGAAGATGATTGCAGAGCTGATAATATCAAATTTTTCACCATCTCGGCGAGCTTTTTTTATGCCGAGTGGGATTGCTATTAGATATATAAGTAGGGTTGACCATAAGCCAAGGGAAATAGAAACAGGCATACGCTCTTTGATGAGTTCTAGTACGGTCTTATCTTTGTAATAACTTTTGCCAAAGTCAAAAGAAAGATAATCTTTTACCATTTTGATGAAACGTTCGTGAACTGGTTTGTCAAATCCGAATTGCTTTTCAAGTTCTTTTATTAAATCATCGGGAAGTCCTTTGTTGCCCTGATATTTTTGTTTGTTTAGATTTGGCGTGCCAGAATTTATGTTGCCAGTAGAGGAAGTATCCATTCCTTTGTATTGGGCTAACATATATTCAACTGGTCCTCCTGGGGCTAGTTGAATAATAGCAAAGTTTATACAAAGGATTCCCAATAAAGTTATGGGTATGAGAAAGAGACGTTTGATGATATAGTTTTGCATATTATTCCCTCATCCACCAAGTGTTTATATCTATGCCTAAGTTTTCTTCATTTTCTGGGTATGCAAATTTAT
>CAZRHI010000053.1:0-8319 GCA_964599945.1 uncultured Acetobacter sp.
TTCAAGACCGTCTGTATATGGAAATTTCGAGAATCGGAACAGAACAAGAAGGGCGGACTGAGGAAGCTTTTATTGATTTAGCTTATAAACACAATATTCCATTAGTGGCAACAAATGAAGTTTTCTTTTTAGATGAAGAGATGTTTGAAGCACATGATGCGCTTGTGTGTATTTCGGCAGGTGAGTATGTTGCTAATGAGAATCGGCGACGTTTTTCTATTAATAACCGGCTACGAGCAGAAGAAGAGATGGTTGAGCTGTTTTCCGATTTGCCTGAAGCGGTGAATAATACAGTTCGCATAGCAAAACTCTGTAATTACCTTTCTAAAAAAGTTGACCCGTTATTACCGATTTTTGAATGTCCGGAGGGGCGAACTCAAGATGAGTTTATTACCGAAGAAGCGTATCGTGGTTTGGATGAGCGGTTGCAAAAGGCGGTTTATTTTGAGGGGATGACGGCAGAACAGAAACTTGAGATTGATGAACGTTATTATGCCAGACTTGAGTATGAATTAAGCGTTATTAAAAAGATGGGATTTCCTGGATATTTTCTTATCGTGTCGGACTTTATTAAATGGTCTAAAGGGCATGGGGTTCCGGTTGGTCCGGGGCGTGGTTCTGGTGCAGGTTCTATTGTTGCTTGGGCGCTTAAGGTAACGGAGCTTGATCCGTTGAAGCTTGATTTGCTCTTTGAGCGCTTTCTTAATCCTGAACGCGTTAACATGCCGGACTTTGACGTCGATTTTTGCCAAGAGAATCGATATAAAACGATTGAATATGTGCAAGAGAAGTATGGTTTTGACCATGTGGCGCAAATTATTACATATGGTAAGTTGCAGTCTAAAGCGGTTATTCGTGATGTGGCGCGTGTGCTTCAAATGCCTTATTCACAGGCGGATAGAATTTCTAAAATGATTCCAGCGGGGGTGCAGGGGAAAAATCCGACGTTGCCAGAAGCTTTAGAGATGGTGCCGGAATTGGAGGAAATGCGGCAAAGTGATCCGCAAGTTAATAAGCTTTTTGAAATAGCTATCAAGTTAGAGGGGTTATATCGAAATTCGGGTATGCATGCGGCGGGTGTTGTTATTGGTGATAGACCGTTAGAGCAGCTTGTGCCTCTTTATAAAGATCCGAGAGCAGATATGCCGGTAACAATGTATGATATGAAATATGTTGAAGAAACTGGTTTGATTAAATTTGACTTTTTGGGATTAAAAACGCTGACGGTTATTCAGCGTGCGGTCGATTGGATTAAGCGGGCGCAGGGAATTGATTTGGATATGGAAACAGTGCCTCTTGACGATGAAGAGACCTATAAGATGTTGCAAGATGGTAAGACGACAGCTGTGTTCCAATTCGAGTCTGCGGGGATGAAGGATGTGCATAAGCAGATTAAGCCAGACCGTTTTGAAGATTTAATTGCGATAGTGTCTTTGTATCGTCCTGGGCCTATGGATAATATTCCGACGTTTATTAAACGTAAGCATGGTGAAGAGGAAATTCAGTATTTACACCCGAAGTTAGAGCCGATTTTGAAAGAGACGTATGGTATTATGGTGTATCAAGAGCAAGTTATGATGATTGCTCGTGAGCTTGGCGGCTATACGATGGGTGGTGCAGATAAGTTGCGTAAGGTTATGGGTAAAAAAATGCGTGATGAGATTCCGAAGCAGCGTATTATGTTTACCGAAGGGGCAATTAAAAATGGTATTGATGAGGAAGTTGCAAAGAGCATTTTTGACCAGATGGAGAAGTTTGCATCATATGGCTTTAATAAATCGCACGCGGCAGCATATTCGCTTGTTTCTTATCATACAGCCTACCTTAAAGCGCATTATCCGGTGGAATTTATGTGTGCGGTGATGGATTTGGATATTACCAATACGGATAAATTAGCCGGATTTAAGGCAGAATGTAAGGCAATGGGAATCGAGGTTTTGAAACCTGATGTGAACGAATCTCTTGCGAAATTCAGTGTGCAAAACGGTAAGTTGCGTTATGCTCTGGGGGCAATTAAGGGTGTTGGCGAAGCTAATATGAATGCGATTGTGGAGGCTCGGGAAAAAGGTGGAAAATTTAAGGATATATCTGATTTTATTAACCGCGTTGATGCTAAACAACTCAATCGCAAGCAGTTAGAGCAGTTGATTAAAGCTGGAGCATTTGATAGTATTGAAAAAAAACGTGGCAAGCTTTATGCAAATATTGATTTGATTTTGAAAAATATTTCTTCGGCAACAGAAATGAAGACAAGTGTGCAATCATCTTTATTTGGAGTTGAGGAATATTCTTCTAAGGTGAAACTTTCAGACGCACCAGATTGGCCAGATTTGGAAAAATTACGTTTGGAAGCGGTCGCTATTGGTTTTTATTTATCTGCGCACCCTCTTGATATATATGCGGATAGTATGAAACGTTTGGGGGTTAAAACGTGTCAGGAAGTGATTGCAAATATTAAGACAGGGGATAGTGTGAGAGCAAATATTGCAGGTTGTGTGGAGAGGTTTCAAAAGAAAATTTCTAAAACAGGTAATAAAATTGCGTTTTTAGGGCTTTCTGATACGACACAAGGTATAGAGGGAATGATGTTTTCTGACGCACTAGTGCGGTATGAGGACGCGATAAATAGTGGGTGTCCGCTATTAGCAAAGATTATTGTTGAAAAGAAAACAGAAGAAGAACCTTTGCGTATTCGAATTGATACTGTTAAGACACTAGATGAAGCGATTGCAGAACAAGCGAAAGGGATAGTTATAACTGTTTCTAATGTTTCGGCTGTGTCTGAGATTAGAAAAGTGTTATATATGGATAAACGAGGGGGAAATAAAATTTATATTGTACCAGAGCTAGAAGATTGGGATGTTCGTATAGAACTAGAGGGGGGATATGCGTTTGCGGATAATATGTTATTAACTAAATTGAAGAGTATTTCTGGTGTTGCATCGGTTAAGGAGGTATAATGGTGATGGATAAAAATGTTAAAGATGAAACTTCTGTTGTTGAAATTCCGTTTATTAAAGGGTGGATTTTTCCAGTTGAATGTATTTATAAGAATTTAAAATCGTTTGGTTGTTTGGCTGGTGTGTTTTCTTTTTTGGTTAGTCTTGTTGCTTTGTGTTTGGGGCGAGGACTTGCTTGTGGGTTTGGATTGACTGGAGTGGGGGTTTATTGTTTTGATACTAGTTGGAGTGTTTTAGGTAGTGGTAGTGTCTTGTTTCTTTCTTTAGCAATGTTTATTAACCGCTGGTGGTTAATTGCTTTTAATAATGTTCCGTTTAATGAGGCAATTAAAGAAAAGAAGATTGGTAATGATTTGAAAACAGTGGGATTTATGTTTCTTTTTTTGATAGCAATAGCTGTTGTGGGTGGTGGTTTTTATTTTTTATATTCTAGAAAGGCGACACCAAATTTGGATTTAGAGCTTGGATTATTTGTTTTAGTGTCTTTGGTTATTATTGCTGGTGTGTTATTTCTTGTTAATGCGGTGGTTTTTATTCGCTTTTTAGAGGGAAAAAATTGGTTTGTTTTTAAGAAGACGTTTGTGCCAGTGTTTGATAATGTGTATAAATTGTTGGCTTGGTTTCTTTTTTATATGTTTTTATTTATTTATTTATTGCGCCAAGTTAGTATTTTATTTGCGTTTTGTCGGAAGTTTTTGCCCTTGCTGTTGAGCAGTTTTATAGGCGATTTTGCAATGTATTTTGTATTTTATTTGTTAATGGCGTGTTTTGTTTCATTGCTACAATTTCAGATAAAATATATTTTTGCAGATGAATCTCTTAAATAGTAAATAGTTCTTTTATTTGCTCGTTTGGTATTAGAGCGATAATTTCTGCAAGATGGGCAGATGTTAGTATTTCTATTGCGCTTTTTTCATCTATTCCGCGAGAGGTTATATAAAAAAGTTGATCTTTATCTATTTCACCACAGCTTGCACCATGTGAGCATTTTACATCGTCTGCGTATATTTCTAATTCTGGTTTACAGTTTAAAGTTGCGTTATTACTTAGGTATAAAGCTTTGTGAAGTTGGTTTCCTGATGTTTTAATGGCATTGGGGCTGATGTAAATTTTTCCTTGAAACACAGCTTGCGAATCAGATTCTAATACAGCTTTTGCGTATTGGTTAGAGGTGGTTTGAGGGTGGTTGTGGTTTATATTTGTAGTTATATCGGTTAGACAGTCTTTTTTTGCCGTGTATGCAGAATAAACTTCTGCGGTGGCTTCCGATTGTTCTAGGTTGATAATTGTTTCATTGCGGCAGATTTTTGCACCATTTGCAAGGTAATATTGCTTATAGGTGGCGTTGTTTTGTATTTTCACTGCGTTTAGAGCAATATGATAAGCAAGAGAGTTTTCTTTTTGTATTTTGTAATGATTTATTTGCGAATTGGCTTTTAGATAAAACTCGTTCACGATATTAGTTAAGGAGTTGGTGTTTGTATTAGATGTAAACTCTTCAACCAATTCTAGGTTGCTGTTTTTTTCTAGAAGGATTATATTGTGTAGATTGAGTTGCTTGCCATTACAGTTGTTTTGTTTGTATTTTATGTGAATAGGTTTTGAGCATTGACAGTCTTTTTCTGCATGGATACAGATGCCTTGTTCTAGATATGCGCCATTTAGGGCGGCAAAGGGATGTTTTTCTAGTTCGAAACTGTTAAATATGTAAGGTTTGTATTCTCCTTCAAACAATGCTAATGGCAGAGGGGTAATTGTTAGCCCTGAAGGGGTATTAAATTCTTCGATGTGTAGTTTGCCATGACAAAATGTTATTTCTATGAATGGGGAAGCGTGAGCTTCATGAGAACAACAGTTATGACCGCAAACATGGTCTTCGGTGTTTATATTAAAATCAGTATTTATTATTGGTGCAATGTTTGTGTATTTCCAAGATTCGTTTTTTGATGAGGGAAAACCTGTTTGTTTTAGCTGTTGTCTCGCTTTTTGTCGTAAAGCATAGACACTAGGTTTGTCATCTAAAAATAAAGAGATGTCTTTTAGTACATTATCGAGACTTTGCATTATTCTTCCTTTGTGGTATAATTTGCGTAGCCATTTTTTTCGATTTCAAGAGCTAAAGATTTATCACCACTTTTTATGATGCGACCGTCTGTGTAGATATGTACAATGTCAGGGACGATGTTATCTAATAGGCGTTGATAGTGAGTGATTACCAAGAAAGAATTATCTGAGGTGTGCAAAAGGTTTACACCTTGCGAAACAGTTTTTAAGGCGTCTACATCTAGGCCAGAATCTAGCTCATCTAAGATACAGAAATCTGGTTTTAATAGCGCCATTTGCAAGGTTTCGAATCGTTTTTTTTCGCCACCAGAAAAACCTACGTTTACAAAGCGTTTTAACATTTCTTGATTGATGTTTAGTTTTGAGGCTTCGGTTTTTAGAAGTTTCATAAAGCTAATGGTATCAAGTTCTTTTTCGCCTCTAAATTTTAAAACAGAGTTTACAGATTGTTTTAAAAAATTAGAGATAACAACCCCTGGGATTTCCGTTGGTGTTTGCATGGATAGAAATAACCCATTGCAAGCACGTTCTTCTGTGGATTGTTCTAGAAGGTTTTTTCCTTTAAATATAACACTACCTTTAGTAACTTTGTAACCGTCTTTTCCACTTAAGACGTATGAAAGAGATGATTTTCCTGCACCATTAGGCCCCATTATGGCATGGACTTCACCTTTGTTAATGGTTAAGTTTAAGCCTTTGATGATTTCTTTATCACCAACAGAAGCGTGTAAATTTTTTATTTCTAACAAAGGTTCTTTCATTAGAGTTTTCCTTAGGCAACTTTACCGTGGCAATGTTTATATTTTTTGCCACTTCCGCAAGGGCAAGGGCTGTTGCGAGAAATGTTATTCCACTCTGGTTTTTCTATTTGAGCAGAATTGTTTTGAGTGGTGGCGTTGCTTGCAGAAGAATTTTCACCATAGGTTTCATGAATTGCTTCTGTTTTTTGGTTTTGCCGACGTTGTTCTTGCTCTCTAACATCTTTATCGCTATTTTGTTGGATACTTGCATGACAGATAACAACAGTTATCTTTTCTTTTAAAATATCCAGCATATCTGAGAACATATTAAAGGCTTCTCGTTTATATTCATTTAATGGGTCTTTTTGTCCGTATGCACGCAAGACGATTGTATGACGCATTAAGTCTAAAGTTGCGATATGTTCTTTCCATAGTTGATCTAAGGTTTGCAGAACAATACTTTTTTCTACAAGACGGATAATATTATCTGGGATATTATTGTTTTTTGTAACAATTCTTTCATCTACTTCTTTGATTATTTGTTCATACATATCTTCGCTATTGATTTCTGGGCGGAGTACCCATTCTTCAACAGGTAAATTCATTCCAGTAACATTAAAAATATCTTGTTTTAATTGGTTGACGTTCCATTCTTCTGAGGGTGTTCCGAGGTGGACACTATTAGAAATTATGGCAGAGAGATAGTCATGACGCATATCAATTACGATTTCTGAGATGTCGTCTGTGGACATTATTTCTTTTCTTTGCTCGTAAATAACTTTTCTTTGTTCGTTCATAACGTTATCATATTTTAGCAAGCTTTTACGAATGTCAAAATTTCGTTCTTCAACTTTTTGTTGGGCTTTCTCAAGTGCTTTACTGATAAATGGGTGAACAAGTGCCTCACCTTCAGGTAAGCCTAGTCGACGTAAAACCTCGGACATTCTTTCTGAGCCAAAAATGCGCATTAGGTCATCTTCAAGAGAAAGGAAGAATTTTGATGTTCCTGGGTCGCCTTGTCTACCTGAACGACCACGTAATTGGTTATCAATACGACGACTTTCGTGGCGTTCTGTTCCGAGAATGTATAAGCCACCTGCGTTTAAGACTTTTTCTTTGTTTTCGGCTATTTCTTTTTCAATTTCTGCTTTTAATTTATCTAATTCACGAGGAGTTTCTCCGCCAATTAGGCGTTTTTTGAGAGCCACATCAGCATTACCACCTAATTGAATATCTGTACCACGGCCAGCCATATTGGTTGCGATTGTAACAGCACCAAAACGACCAGCTTCAGCGACAATCGCAGCTTCACGCTCATGATGTTTTGCGTTAAGAACTTCAAATTTGATGTCTGTTTGTTGTTTTAATAAAGTGGCAATTATTTCTGACTTTTCAACAGACGTTGTTCCAACAAGAACAGGTTGCCCTTTGGCGTGGCATTCTTTAATTGTATCAATGATGGCTTTGTATTTTTCTTTTTCTGTGCGATAAATGCAGTCGTGTTCATCTTTGCGGAGAATCGGACGATTTGTTGGGATTTCTACACAGGATAGGTTATAAATATCGCAAAACTCAGCTTCTTCGGTCATTGCGGTACCAGTCATTCCAGCAAGTTTAGGGTATAGGCGGAAATAATTTTGGAATGTGATTGAAGCTAAAGTTTGGTTTTCTGATTGAATTTCAACTCCTTCTTTTGCTTCTAGGGCTTGATGTAGACCATCACTGTATCTCCGTCCTTCCATAATTCGTCCTGTAAATTCATCAATAATCAATACTTTATTATCGCGTACGAGGTAATCTACATCTTTAATGAACATAACATTAGCGCGGAGAGCTTGGTTGACATGATTTACCAAAGGAACGTTTTTAATATCATATAATCCACCTTCTGTGATTAGACCTGCGTCTTTAAGTAATTTTTCAACATGCTCCATGCCGAGTTCGGTTAGGGTTACATTTTTGGCTTTTTCATCTTTTTCATAATCATTGGCGTTGATGTCTTTGATGATGTTGTTTACAAGAATGTATTTTTCAGAAGAATCTTCGGCTGCACCAGAGATAATTAACGGTGTACGAGCTTCATCAATCAAAATCGAATCGACCTCATCGACGATTGCGAAGTTAAAATCGCGTTGTACACGTTCATCTAATGAAAACTTCATGTTGTCGCGTAAATAGTCAAACCCGAGTTCATTATTTGTTGCATAAGTAATATCGGCGTTGTATGCTGACTTTCTTTCTTCATCGTTTTTTTCGTGTACGATATAATCTACTGTTAAACCGAGGAAGCGGTAGACTTGTCCCATCCATTCGGCATCGCGTTTTGCTAGATAGTCATTAACTGTTACGATGTGTACACCTTTTAGTTCGATAGCATTAAGATATGCGGCTAATGTGGCAACTAAGGTTTTTCCTTCACCTGTTTTCATTTCGGATATCATTCCTTTATGTAGAACAATACCTCCAATGAGCTGTACGTCATAATGACGTTGTCCTAGAGTTCTTTTTGCAGCTTCTCGAACTGTTGCAAAAGCTTCTGGAAGAATATCATCTAA
>CAZRHI010000054.1:0-8300 GCA_964599945.1 uncultured Acetobacter sp.
AGACTAACTCTAAATAGCCGAGTAGAAACGAAATTGGTTGGTAATTTGTATTTATCACTGTATTATAATTATGAGTTAGCCGAAACCCGAGGAGCTTCAAAATCTCATTCACAAAGCACACTCGGTCTATCGCTAACCTATAATAACAGTTTTGATATATTTAAATAGGAGAACATAAATGACGTATATGGAAATAGAAACCAAAGTCGTATCAGCCATAAAATCTATTCCAACCGCATATAAACAAACGTTTTGGATAGCATTTAGCTTGATAAATCTGGCGTTTCTTTTCCATACTGTCAATTTTATGTTTGGCGACCATGACTGGAATTATGTTCGCACCGCAAATTATTGGAGTGAGGGGGCTTTTGAAGGTCGCCCACTCCATTTTATATTGCAGTCATTGTTCTTTGGTGGTGAGGTGTTGCCAATTTTAAATAATCTGCTATCTTTTGGCGCAATGACTATAAGTGGCATTTTGCTTGCTAAATATTGGCAAATTCCATTTTCCAAAACAAACTATACATTGTTTACCGTGTTTGTAGCGGTTTTACCATACACAATGGTTTGGTTGTTTTATGCCAAAGACACCCTCATAAACCTAAGCTTACCGCTAATTGCCGTGAGTGGTTTGTTGGCAGCCGAATATGCAACAAAGCACCATAAAACATTATATCATCTATTAGCGATTGCATTGTTTTATTTTGCATTCTCATCGTATGTTGCGATAATAAATTTGCTTGGCGTATGTTATATTGCTTCTCTTGTCTTAAAATATGTAGACGGTAAAGAAAGTATTGTGGTACTCATCAAGCAAAAGCTTTTCCCCGTAGGGGATATGTTGGTTGCACTCATATTATTTCAGCTGACATTATCGTTGTTAAAAGTTGATACCAGTTATAACACACAAACCATAGACATCACATATCTTCCTCAAAAACTCATCGAAACCTTAACAGTCATGCTAACCCAGTTTACGACAATGTTACCTTTTATGGAGTATAAGTATAAATTATTGTTACTCCTGTTAAGCTTGCAAGGGTTTATCTTCTTGATGATAAAAGGTGGCGTGGGGAAAATCTTTCCTATTGTTGTGTTGTGCTTAGGCGTGTTGTTTGCTTCTAAACTAGCGTTTTTCTTAGCCGAAGAGCGAGGGCAGATTTTAGCAGAAATGGAAAATTTTGCCTTTGTCCCAAGGTTGGATTTTTATGGGTTGGTATATATATACGCCTTTGGTCTAGCGTGTATATTAAAATATGCGCCCCAAAGAGTATATAAATATAGTCTTGCGTTTGCTATCGTCTTAACTTTTATGTCAATGGTGAGAGATATGTATGCGCAAAAAGTCTGGAAACTAGGCTTTGATGCGGAAATGAAAGCTCACGAGCGGATTATCTCTCGTCTAGAAAATAGAACAGATTTTATGCCAAACAGTCGTCGCTATCGAATTTTCCAAGTAGGTAGCCTTTCGTTAAGAAATAATTTTTATATAAAAAACAAAAACGAAGAAACCAGTTTAGATTTACTAGCTACATCGTTTACACCGCAGTTTATGTCGCGTATTGTTTATAATTTTTATTATCCTAAAGATATATTTTATGCAAATGCAGAACTAAGGGACTTATCTCCACGGGGAAGAGAGTTCTTATATCAAGCAAAGCCATTTCCACACCCAAATTCAATTTTTATAGATGGCGATATTATAATCATCGTGTTGACCGAAGAGGGGATAAAAAAAGCCCTTTATCAATAAAAAAAATAAAGAGCCAGTTTATTCTGGCTCTTTTAATATGAAAAATCTAACACTCTTATAAATGCAACAAGTTTTTAACTTCATCATAAGACGGATAAGCAAATCCTTCACACCCTAATAAAGCGTATGTTGGTGTTGAAGTAAATATTTTCTGAGCCAAAGCTTGTAAGTCATCTTTGCTAATGGCTTCAATTTTAGCCACAATCTCATCAGTAGGAATAACACGTTTGAACAACAGCATCTGCCGAGCAACAATCTCTGCGGTTGTTGAAGAGCTTTCTAAAGACATCAACAAACTTGCTTTAATCTGAGTTTTTGCGCGGTTAAGTTCCACATCAGACACAGGTTCGTTGATAATTTTCTTAATTTCATCAGTAACCACAGGCAAAAGTTCATGCAATTCTTTAGGGGTTGTTCCTGCATAAATTCCAAAAACACCTGTTTGCTCAAGAGCTTGGTTAAAACTGTTAATCGTATAAACCAATCCTCTTTTCTCACGAATTTCTTGGAATAAGCGAGAAGACATTCCCCCACCAAAAATTGTAGAAAGCACGGAATATTGATAATAGTCTTTATCTTGATACGAAGCACCTTCAAACCCCAAAACAAGATGTGTCTGTTCAATTTTTTTACATTCTAATCGACTACCGCCAATATACATCTGTTTATCAGCCACAAAATCACGTTGGGCGTTAACCAAAGCCATACGTTCCTCAATCATCTTAACAAACGCCTCGTGGTTAACATTGCCCACAGCCACCACAACCATATTATCAGCCGTATAATGTGTCCGCATATATTCAAACATTTGTTCTTTAGTAAATCCACGCACAAGCTCAGGCGTTCCCAAGATTGTTCGTCCAGTTGCTTGGTTTGGAAAAGCAGATTCTTGGAAATAATCAAAAACCAAATCATCAGGAGCGTCTGTAGATTGTTTAATTTCCTGCACAACAACTTCTTTTTCTTTGACCATTTCTTCATGGTCAAAAACAGGACTAGTAATAAAATCACAAAGCACGTCAGCGGCTAACTCCACATCACCTTTTAACATCTTTGCATAAAAACAAGTAAAGTGTCTAGATGTATAAGCGTTTGTAGCCCCTCCTACATTTTCAATATCTTCAGAGATTTGTAATGAGTTTCTCTTTTTTGTTCCCTTAAAAACCATGTGTTCAATAAAATGAGAAATACCATTATTTTCAGCACTTTCTGCTGCTGAACCAGTATTGACCCAAATTCCTAAAGAAACGGTTTCAATCTGAGGTCTTTCAGCGGTAATCACGCGAAGTCCGTTATTTAATGTTGTTTGTCTGATTTCCATAATGCCCAAATTTCAAAAAAAGTTAAAACAAAATTGCTCCTAAATATTAAAATATCAAGAACAATAATTCAATAGAATTTATTATTAGCATAAGACCCTTAAATTTTTTTTAATTTTATTTATTTATATAAGAGTAAATTGAAAAATTTAAATAAAGGAGAAGTTATATGAAAAAAATGCCACGTTTTGCTGTTGTATTGTCTGGGTGTGGTCGAGCAGATGGCTCGGAAATTCATGAAAGCGTTTCAGCCCTATTAGCCATAGATAAAGCAGGTTGCACTTATCAATGTTTTGCTCCAAACATCAAACAAGCAAGCGTTGTCAATAACCTCACTTCAGAGCTGATGAACGAAGAACGTAATGTCTTGGTGGAATCCGCACGCATAGCCCGTGGTAACATAAAGAGTTTAGAAGAATTTAAAGTGCAAGATTTTGAGTGTATCGTTTTTCCAGGGGGATTAGGCGCAATAACTAATTGGTGTGATTTTAAAACCTCAGGCGTCGCTTGTACTATCGAAAGCTCGGTTAATCATGTCTTAAACGAAGCCTATGATAATGGCTTGGTGATAGGGGCAATGTGTATCGCTCCCGTCGTTATTGCCAAAGTTTTGGGTAAACATAATATAACCGTAACCATAGGTAATGACAAAACAACCGCAGAAAATATCGAAAAGACTGGAGCTAAACATCAAAACACCACGGCAACCAATGCGTGTGTAGATGAAAAAAATAAGGTCGTAACCACGCCAGCCTATATGCTTGCCACCTCAATCAAAGAAGTTTTTGAAGGGGCTGAAAAAATGGTTCAGGAGATGATACGCGTAGCTCAATAAAATCAGCTAAATTTAACCTTCCCCTCTTGACAAAATAAACATTGCGTCATATAACCATACCTGAGAAAATAATAATTAAAATATATTTGTGTATGGAAAAGTATAATGTTTTGTCAGAAAAAGCTGACCAGTTTATGAACCAAGCTGAAATAAACTCTGTCTTGGAAGAAGCCAAAAAACATAGCCAAAACCAAGAGATTGTTAAACACCTACTTGATTTGGCGAGGTTGGGCGAGGGGTTAACACCACTTGCAGCCACAACGTTACTTCTTAACGAAGACAAAGAAATCACCGAAGAGATTTTTGCACTTGCTGAAAAGCTGAAAAATGCTTACTATGGCAATCGCATCGTACTCTTTGCCCCGTTGTACTTAAGCAACTACTGCGTTAATGGGTGTGTCTACTGCCCATATCACCGCCAAAACAATCATATTCCGCGTAAAAAAATGACGAAGGAAGAGATTAGACAAGAGGTGATAGCTCTCCAAGATATGGGGCATAAACGCTTAGCACTAGAGGCAGGGGAGGACCCACTTCATAATCCGCTAGACTATATTCTTGAAAGCATAGACACCATTTATGGTATTCACCATAAGTCAGGATCAATCCGTAGGGTAAACGTCAACATCGCCGCCACAACGGTTGAAAACTATCGCCGTTTGCACGATGCAAACATCGGGACGTATATCCTCTTTCAAGAAACGTATAACAAAGCGGAATATGAACGGCTACACCCAAGCGGTCCAAAGTCAAACTATGCGTATCATACCGAGGCTATGGATAGGGCGATGCAGGGCGGTCTTGAAGATGTCGGCTTAGGAGTATTGTTTGGGTTACATAACTACGCTTACGAGTTTGTCGGTTTGCTGTTGCACGCTGACCACCTTGAAAAAACTTATGGCGCAGGTCCGCACACCATTAGTGTTCCACGGCTACGTCCAGCAGATGATGTCAATACGGAAGCATTTACCAATGCGCTTCCAGATGATGTTTTCTTAAAAATCGTAGCACTTTTACGCCTTGCTGTTCCCTATACAGGTTTAATCATCTCAACCAGAGAAACAGCTCATGTACGTGAAGAAGCTTTAAAACTCGGCATCTCGCAAATCAGTGGAGGGTCAAAAACCTCAGTTGGTGGCTACACCGCAAAGGTCGAACCTGAAACTGCGCAGTTTGAAATTGCCGATACGCGTTCGCTTGATGAGGTGGTGCGCTGGTTAATGGAAATTGGCTATATACCAAGTTTCTGCACAGCTTGCTATGGCAACGGCAGACAAGGGCAAGACTTTATGGAAATCTGTAAAAAGAAGCAAATCCATAATTTCTGCACACCAAATGCGTTGCTAACTTTGGCAGAGTATCTAAACAACTATGCTTCCGCCCCCACCAAAGCTCTTGGTAAAACATTGCTTGAAAGGGAGCTTTCTAAACTCTCCGAGGCACGGCGAAACCTGCTTATGCAAAGGCTTGATACAGCCCAAAAAGGAAACGTTCTCTTTTTCTAAATCAAAACCTCCACACTGAAAATAGGTGTTGGAGGTTTTTTATGAAAAACATGTTGACAAATTAACAAAAAGGTGATATTTTTGGCAAGACTAAATTTATAACTTAAAAATTATTAACTAAAAAACATAAAAAAAATGAAAAAAATTTTTCAAAAAGTCCTCGTAAAAATCGGAGGAAAAGTGCTTTTCAAATACATCGAAAACCACAGACTAGTAGATGAGATAGTAACGGATATGATACGCGAGAAGAAAGATGATTTTCTCCTCCAATACATCAAATATCATACCCTCTCAACAAACCAAATCACCGAGATACTTCTCCGTGATGAGGTTGATGAGCTGATGCTGGCTGTTGTAAAGCTTTATAAGTTGACAACCAATCAACAAGAATATCTTATCGAAAAGGGTAGTGTCCTTTTGCTAGAGGCTTATCTCTCGCCAAAGGGGTTCTTTGATACGGAACGCCGTTTCAATACTGTCCCCGAATATAAATTTATTTACGGGATAGCCAAAAGCGAAAAGCTCACAGGATTTGAGATATTCAAAGCTTATGTAGATAATTTCTACCGCTCACTCTTAAGCAAAGACCTTGTTGATTTTCTCGTCAAAAACGAAAACTCGTTTGCGACAAAGTACATCTTCAGCAAGGCAAAGCTCCGCAAAGAGTGGGAAGAGGATTTCATCATCGCCTCTTCAGAAAATATGCTTGAATATTATATCGGGCATCATGAGTTCGCGCTTGATACAAGTCAGCTGAAACTAGTGGAGAAAAGTCTTCCGCTAGCAAAGGTGTACTACGACAAGTACAAATTCCGCCCCATGGCAAATCAGCTATACCATGAGCAAAGAAAAGCAACAATCGTTCAAAATAAAGAGCAGAACGTTGCATAATCCGACCACAAAACCTCACTTTATTATTAAATAATCAAAGTGAGGTTTTTTTATTGTAAAATAAAAAAACACAAGTATTATTTAAAAAAGGAGGACTTATGGAAAAGATTAAACCAAGCGAAATCTTCATCGCCGAAAGAATTGTGCTAAAAAGGCGCACTCATGAGTATGATGAGGATATGTGGAAAGCGATTAACGAAAATCGAGAGTTTTTACGAGAATATCTTTTTTGGGTGGATAAAACACAAAGTTTTGCAGATGTTGTAAAAGCGACAGATATGTTCATCAATCTGTGGCAAGAAGATGCAAACTGGGCTTATGTTATCTATCGCCAAAGTGATAATAAGTTTCTTGGTTGTATTGATGCGCATGGGTTGGATTTTCTAAACAGATGTGCAGAACCTGGTTATTGGCTAGCTCAATCAGAAACCCGTCAAGGATATATGAAAGAAGCTATTGCCATACTCGAAAAAGAGCTTTTTAACCTCGGTTTTCATCGCATAGAAATTCATTGCGATATCAATAACAAAAATTCACAGATGACCGCCCAAAAGAGTGGCTACACGCTAGAGAGTGTCGCAAAAGAAGCCCTCTATCACTATACAGGCTTACATGATAAATGTATCTATATCAAATTAAGCCCATATCCAGTAAAAAATCTCTAAAAAAAGCACCTGTTCTCAAAAAGAGAGCAGGTGTTTTTTCTTTAGTCTACAAGAGTAGTATGACCAATGACACAGTTGCCGAAATTTTGAATGAGTGTCGCAATACTAATGGACTTGGTCGCACCTGTCGAAGAGGTGAAGACAAACTCGTCGGTAACTTTGTTGTAGCGATAAGTTGCCATGTAAACATCTTGTTTGATACCCATTCCCCGTGCAGAAGTTTTCATCAAGCCGTCCGCAAGGGAAATGAATTTCGGTGTTCCAATAACAACCGCAATCAGAGAGAAATCTACGCTTCCATCTTCATCTTCCGTTTCTGCAATCGCCAAAGCCAGCTTTTCAGATAGTCCGAAAAATTTTGCTAGCCCGATACAGTTGATGTATGAAACGACTGTTTCTTCCTTCTGAGGGGCAACAGCCTTGCTGTCCATTCCTCTGTTTGTTTTTTGAGCCATATTTATATATAAGTTATGTGTTTGTGTTTCTTCTTGTATCATAAAAGAAAAAAATATGCAAGAATATTTTGTCTAAAAAATAAAAAAACGCTTTAAGTCTTTTTTTACAATGTTTATATAACATACAAGAAATTAACAAAAGCAAAGGGTATAAATATGAAACGGATTTTAACAGCTTTAGTGCTTGTGTGTACAATGTTTTTAAGTGGTTGTAATGATGAAATGAACAAAACAAATCGCATCTATGTATTCACTCAAACAGGGTGTGGACACTGCGAAAACGCCCATGCCTACCTGGAACGTCATTACAAAAACTATGATATAAAAGAATTAAACATCCGTGAAAATAACAATATGGGGTATCTGCAACGCTATGCGCGCAAATTTAAAGTTCCTGTAGAAGAGCTAGGGACACCATTTATTGTCATGGGAGATCATTATATTATGGGCTGGGGTAGTGAGCAACAAAAAGAATTTAACCGTTATGCCAAAAGCTTTAAGCCTCAAGAAAACAAATAAGAAAATAAAGTAAAAAAAACACCCGAAGAAAATTCGGGTGTTCTTTTTAGGCTTAAAACAATAGCTTATTTATTAAAATAACGCTTTAATAAACCATCAAACCCTCTACCATGGCGAGCTTCATCTTTTGCCATTTCATGAACACTATCGTGAATAGCGTCATAGCCAAGCTCTTTAGCGAGTTTTGCAAGCATCAATTTTCCGTCGCAAGCACCAAATTCAGCATTAGCACGCATTTCAACGTTTTTCTTAGTCGAGTCGGTAACAACTTCACCAAGCATCTCAGCAAAGCGTGAAGCATGGTCAGCTTCTTCAAAAGCATAACGTTTGAAAGCTTCTGCAATTTCAGGATATCCCT
>CAZRHI010000055.1:0-8219 GCA_964599945.1 uncultured Acetobacter sp.
AAAGCTGTAAATTAGTGAGATTTTCCCCACTTGAACAAATGCCAGAAATTAAAGCAGAGTTCTTAGATGAAACCTTTGATGTTGTTGCCATAAACTATACTGATGATGGTTTAGAAGAATATGTTTGTTACGCGCCCCTTTCTTTTGATTCTAATGAATTTGACACTCTAGTCGCAAGCAAAAACCTAAACCTGCCCCCTTATACTGTAGAAATTCTTGAAAGTAAAAACTGGCTAACCGAAAATGTCATAAAATTTGCCCCCTTTGAAATTGGCGATTTTATGATTTATGGCATACACGAAGCCTCTTGCCCCAAAACAAATAAAATTCCTGTGCAAGTTTACGCAGCCACTGCTTTCGGTTCTGAGCATCAAACAACAAAAATGTGCCTAAAAGCCATTAGCGAATTGCACAAAACAATCACGCCTCCCTCCCATATCCTAGACATGGGAACAGGGTCAGGGATTCTTTCTATCGCTGCCACAAAAATCTGGAACAACGCTCCACAAATCATCGCAGCAGATATAGATCCCGAGTCGGTAGATGTTACACATAGTAACACCATCACAAACAACGTGGAAACCAACATCACCTCAATTTTAAGCAATGGCTACCAAAACCCACAAATCAGCCACCACGCCCCCTACAACATTATCTTTGCCAACATCTTACTAAACCCATTGAAAGAAATGTGCGATGACGCTTATAACGCCTTAACCTCTGGCGGATATTACCTCATCTCTGGTTTTATCGAAAATCAGGAACAAGACGCCCTAAATCATCACCTAAACAAAGGCTTCAAACTCATAAAACTATATCAAGATGAAAATTGGCGTGCAGCTCTTTTACAAAAATAGCAAAGGAAACAACTATGGATATTAAAACAATTCAACAGGAACTAAAACAACAAAAGCTTAACGGAAGGCTTATTACCTTAGGTAATTTGTTTATTGACGAAGAGATTCTTCCCGAAGAAAATTATATCCAAAAACTAACTAATTTTAGTGGCTCATACGCTATCTTATTCATCACCCCCACAAAAGCATATTTATTTGTAGACGGACGCTACGAACTCCAAGCCAAAAAAGAAGTCAATCTTCGCCAAATAGAAATCATCAAGCTCGCCGAAATTTGTTTTGCCGATTGGCTAAAAAAGAACTTTGCAAAAACCACCTCTCGCATCAGTTATAACCCTTGGACAATCTCAGAAACAACACTAACTCACCTTCAATCTATACTCTTAAAAACCGAGTTCGTCCCCACAGAAAATCCTGAAACAAGACTTAGCTCCAAAAAAGTAAAAACATTTCTTCATCAAAAAAAATTCACAGGGCTAACCACAAAAGAAAAACTATCTCAACTTACCGCTTATATCAAAGAAAAAAAACTAGACGCTTACCTTGTAACTTCGGCATCAAGTGCCTCGTGGTTACTAAACCTCCGTTCCAATGCTCTTCCCTACACTCCTCTTTTCCGTGCGTATGTTTTGGTTGAAAAAAATGGTACATATAAAGTTTTTGCCGAACATTCCGATAATAAAGAATCCCTAAAGTTTGATAAGCTCAAAGACATTCTTCCCCAATATAAAGCCTTGGGAACAGACTATGCCACAGCCCCTGCGATGATTAAAAATATCGCCCCAAACGTTA
Source organism: uncultured Acetobacter sp. (assembly GCA_964599945.1). Classification (GTDB taxonomy): domain Bacteria; phylum Pseudomonadota; class Alphaproteobacteria; order RF32; family CAG-239; genus CAG-267. The sequence continues at coordinate 1,650 of CAZRHI010000055.1, forward strand.
TTCATATCCCAGATGAGATTATCAACCTCAAAGCCATAAAAAACCAAACCGAACTCAAAGGCATACGTTCTGCACACTTACGCGACGGAGTTGCACTAACCAAATTTATGTATTGGCTTTCTAAAAACTATAAAGATAAAACTGAAACCGATGTCGCTGAAAAATTGTTAAGTTTCCGCAAAAAAGAATTAAATTTCTATTCCGAAAGTTTTGCAACAATTTCTGGTTTTGGTGCAAATGGTGCAATAGTACACTATCATGCTTGCAAAGAAAAACCGACCCCCCTAAAAGCAGGCTCTGTTTTGCTTTTAGACAGCGGGGGACAATACTTTGACGGAACAACCGATGTTACCCGCACCATCGCAATCGGCAAACCAACTCCAGAAATGATAGAAAAAAACACCCTCGTCTTAAAAGGACACATCGCCCTCGCCAGTGCAGTGTTTCACAAAAACACATCAGGAAACGAGTTAGACCTCCTCGCGCGTATGCCCCTCTTAAAGCAAGGACTTGATTACGAACACGGAACAGGACATGGCGTTGGTCATTTTTCAGATGTTCATGATGGACCTGCTCGTATCTCCATTCATGCAAAAAAAAGCACGCCTCTTAAGGCTGGTATGATAACCTCCATAGAACCTGGATACTATAAAGAAAACGCTTTTGGTATCCGAATTGAAAATCTATATTATGTCAAACCAAGCACAAACCCCAAATTTCTCCATTTTGAAGTTTTAACACTTGCCCCACTTGATAAACAACTTATCAATAAATATCTTTTATCTGCAGAAGAGCTAAAATGGCTTAACCATTATCATCGGCAAGTTTTTTTAAGCTTAAAAAAATATCTCACCAAACAAGAATTAGAATGGTTTAAAGAGGCCTGCGCTCCGCTATAAGTTGCGTTTTATAAAGCGTACTTATTTATCGCCAAACTTTTTTAAAAAAGAGAAAATTATGCGCTTTTTCCTAATATTTTGGGCGTTCACAATATTACTAACTTCAGAAGCATTTGCCTCTCCTCACGCCACCTTACAAAGTCTATACATCAACCCCGAGGGAAAAAAGCTCCCCGAGGCAATTATCTTTTATAGTTCCGCCAACACTTGTGAAACCTGCCATTTCACAATAGATAGTCTCATCACAATCCTAAAACAACATTACCAAGGAAAACTTCACGCATATCTAATAGATACAGCCAAACATCCAGAGTTTATTTCCGCTTTTAATCTCAAAGGTCCTCTAAACCTCGTAATTATCCGTATCTCAGACGGTGCTTCATTTGGATACGACAAACTTTCAGGTTTGCAAAGCCTAAGCCAAAACTTTTCCCCCTTTTCTCGCCAAATTACCGAATTTATCAACAATTTTTTAGGTTTCTAAACTAAAAATTAGGATTTTTACATCTATTGTCAAATATGATTGCATAGAACCGTTTTTTATGTTACACTCATAAAGAACAAAGGAGAATGGAATGAACAAAATATCAAGCTTGTTTAATACACTCAAAAAAAATGAAAAAACATACATCAAGCCCCAAAGGTTTGTTGACATCAAACGCCAAAATAGTAGCGTTAATTTCATTCATCCAGGGCATCCGCTATATGATAATATTGTAGCCAAAGAAGAAAACCAACTTCGTATCAAAGCCCCAAACGAAACCGCCTACAACGAAACAAGCCTAACGCATAACTTTGTTGCTGTTGTCGAATATAATGAACAGAACTACCTTGTTATAAACTCATTCAAACATTTCAAAGAGCAAAGCATTGGCGGACTTTTACAGTTTGATGAAAACATCTATAACGTCATTCCCTTTTTTGAAAATGAAGAAGAGTATCAAACCGCTAGTGATTACACATTTCGTGAAACTTATGAATATGATCACCCTGTCGAAAGCTATGCGTTTATAGCCGAAGCTGCAGGTAAAGCTTCTAAAATTATCATTGAACGAGGTAAAAAAAATCTCACTATTCAAATGATAGATACTAAACGCCAACTCTTCACCCCAAAGTTAAACAACGAACAGCTTGAACTATTAGATTATGTGGTTATCCCTGCTCTAAACGCATACAACGACATACAAGCACGTCGCAAACAGAAAGCAGACTAACATGAAACCAGCACTAAAAAACACTCTTATAACCATAGGTTCTATCATCGGTATACTTGTAATAGGAAATGCACTTACATCCTATAAACTTGTCCAAATACCAGAAGAAATATCCTCAAACATCGCTAAAGATGCGCCACACTATCGTTATCTACGCGGAAAAAAGAAAATCGTATGGTTCGGTTCAGATTGTCCTATTGGCAAACAAAGAGTAAAAATGATTGATATTTTACTAGAAACAGATAATCTTAAACAAGAATATGAAAATCTCCCTACGCTTGTTAAGCGTCTTAAAGTTACTGATGATACATTAAAATATTTCGTTGAAAATTGTAACGAAAATTTTTGTATCACAATGCCTGAGACCAAACAGATGATACTAATTTCAGCCAATACATCTCCTAAAAAGCTACATAAGCTTCTGGTCAAATTTCAAAATTGGTAAAACCAAAAAAGGAGAGCAAAAGCCCTCCTTTTTTAAGATTAAACAAGAAACACATCGTCAACATCGTTCGCAGAAATAACCACTGGCATAACCTCATCAGAAAAAATGAAAAAGCGTTCCTTACCACACTCCACAACAACCTTGTCCGTTCCATGAACAAGCGCGGTAAGAGACGTTCCATCTGAAGTCTGCCCCTCAAGCCCAATAGGATAAGCCATCACACCGACATATGGGTAAAGATCGGCAATTCCGTCTTTGACAAGCTTTTTTCCCACAAAGAGATTCCATTTCGACGCCAAACGACGAAAAACTGCCACTTTACCGACAAACGCAATACCGTCAGTGCAATAATCAAACGCAAGCTTCTCCGAATAAACCGTAAGCACCTCACCTTCAGCAGGCAAAATCTTAACCGAGTTATACCCCTCATAGATCTGAAACGGATTTTGAGAAACCACAACATCACCATTCGGCAAAAGGTAATAATTTGGCACCTCCAACTCTTCTGCCAGCTCGAAAAAAAGCGTAGTAACCCGCAAGAGCTTCGTCTTCCCACCAAGCTTAATGATAAACAAAAGCCGACTACTCGTAGAAGAAAAACAGTCATACCGTACATCTATCTCATCGGCAACAATAGTCCGCTCGCTTGGCATAAAATTGTTTTTATTCACATCATAGAAAACCCACTCTGCTTTTCCCTGCTGTTTCAAAAACACCAAGCACAAACTTTCCTTTTGGAATACGCCGACTTTCTCGCCTAAAGCCAAAACTTTCTGGTTATTATCCAACAGTTGCCACTCGCCTTCGCCTTTTCGCTTTAAAAGAATATAGCCATTTGGAGCTACAAACACATCTTCAAGCCCCGAAAAGACTACCTTCTCTGGCGCATACGCAATATTGCGATAAAGCGTTACTTCGCCATCTTTAAGAAGTGCGAATTTTCCATTGTCAAACTTCCGTGCGCCCTCGAAAACCCCAATAAAATGACAGGCGCAATGTTTATACACTGCTCGGGGGGAAGCAAAAGTTGGCACAAATTTTGTTTCCATACACAAAATAGTTTAGAGTTAATAATTCACATAAAGCTATAAAATCACCTGTTTATAAAAGAAAAATACATTTAAGTCAAGCTATTCTACTTTAAAAAAACTAAAAAGAAATTATCTCCATAGACAGTTGAAATTCATAAAAAAAGGAAAACATCATGAACAAAATCATCACTTACCTCATCTATATCTTAATCATCGTTGTTCTCGTTTGGCTCATTCGCTCGTTTATCTAACACACCATATAACGGAGGAAACTATGGGAAAAATCATCACCTACGCAATTTATTTTATCGTACTTATTGCCATATACGTCTTAATCCGTGCGGCATACACAGGCTCAATCAACTCAAACACCACCATAGGAGAAGCCGCGACCGAGGTCAAAAACGGAAGTATTCAAACCTTAAAAGACTTAAAAAACGATGCATCATCTGCAATCAATTCGCTGGAGGATAAGACAGATGCAAAATATCACCCAACAAATTAGATACCAACACATCAGTAAAATACGGACTAATTTTCTTTTGTTGCATCTGCCACTCAAGCCAAATTGCATAAAAACGCTCTGCCAAATATCCATAAGCACGCCGTTGTTCCCAATCTCTTTGTATTACCTCTTCGCCAATTTCTTTTTCTAATTCAAACATAACATCAAACAATTTTTCAAAATAATCAAATGCAAGTTCTTTTTCCATAATCCAAAAATTAAACACAGGTTCAGATTGTTGACCATATAAAACCTTAAACATTGCTTTTCTCATCTCAGGATATTTACGAGCAATAATTCTCATCATCGCATTTAAATCTGAAATATTATGTTGCATATGATAATTGTAAACAAAACCGCCTTGTGCAAACCAGCTATGCACAATAACTCTATGCTTTTTAAGAAGAGCCAAATAAGCTTCCGCACTCTCCTTATCAACAATACCAACATAATTTTTTCCATTAAAATGAACCTGAAACCATTTACGATGAGCAAAAAAACCTATATACTTAGGATTACCAATTTCTTTATAATGTTTCCACACCCACCAATACGCTGTTAAAACATCAAATTCGCGATTTTTATGAGATATATTATCCCCCGTATCATCACCAATCATCCGCTCATGAAGCCATTGAATATCATCAAAAGAAAGTTTCCCGCCCATGTAGGGTTCATTTTCAACCGCTCTTCCAACCTGAATAGGAACCATATACGGGTTATCTACCAAATCAGAATATCGAGTATCAAATGGCTTATAAAAAGTTACAAAAACACATATAGATTGATTAGAATAAAAATAATAGAAAACACACCCTCCCCCCACAACAAACAAAACAAGTAAAATTTTTACAAGCAATCTTTTGATTCTTTTCATGGTCATTACCACACTCCACCCCAACATATTCTATTTTGTAGCATCCTTTCCTGTTTTCTCTCACCATACATCACACCAACATAGCCCTCCATCTTGTCACTTCTATCATCTCTCAAATAACAGTCCAACCTTTGCCATCATCTCTCACAAGAAAAACCCTACCATACCTCAGACAACATAGACCCTATTCTTGATGTGAAAAACGAAGCCACAAACATCGTTGATAATATGTCAAACTCAATCCCCTCAACATAGCAAATTAAAAAAGAGCGTTTTATCTCCCTCTTTCTACATTTGTAGAAAAGCTCTTACTTTGTAAGTTCTTTTTCTGTGGAGCTTGGGTTTTAGATGTTTTTTTAGCTTTAATTCTTGCATCAATTTTATTATTTGCCTCAGACGTATACTCTGAAGATTTACTCATAGCTTTTTGATTATGCAAATTATGTTGCAACTGCCATTTTTCTTCTTCTTTTAACAAAGAATAAATCTTTTCATATCGCGCCAAACTCTCCACATCATCTAATTCTTTTGAATTTTCTATACCTGACTTGGCATAATCCATAACTGTTTTACCGTGAGCATCTTGAATCGTTAAATCAGGATGATATTTAAGCAATTCTGTAACCACTGCCTCATTTCCTCCTAACTCATTTATACCTTGCATACTATACATAAGAGGCGTTTTTCCATACTTCTTATCTTGTTTATCGACATCAGCTCCACACTTTAACAAATCTTTTACCACTAATTCAGCCTCATCCATCCGAGGCACAGCCACACACAAATTCATCAAAGCCGTACGACCATCATCTCCCACAACATTTACATTAGCACCAGCAGAAACTAATCCTTTAAAATCTTCAATAAGTTCCTCACGATTACCAGATACCCATACCATATCATTATTTTCAACCCAAGTTTTAAGCCGTTGTGTCGCTTCTACTTTTGTCATACCATGCTCTGCCTTATTTTGAGCATCTGCTTCATTTAAACCATCTAAATACTCATATTTCAAAGCCTTTGCCTTATTCCATAAGCTCTTTAATAAACTTTCATCTGAATTAGACATCTTTATTTTCCTTTATCATAACCAAGTTTTCTAAACTCACCATATATACCATTTATAGTATAACAACCTTAAAATTATGTAAACAACAGAAGCCCAGATGTAAAATGAAGGATTTTCTAATACAAAAATCCCCGAAACAGACGTCTCGGGGATTTTAATTCTTGCAATCAGCCTTAACTGATAAAACCATAAATTTTGCAAAACAACTCTAAATACTCTATCCCAAAGAACGCACTTATATAGCAACAAACTTAAGAATCGTCTTTATTTAAGAATTTATTCGCAACATTCGCTGTTTTATGCAGCCGCTGCTTCGTTAGCTTGAGCCTCTGCTGCAGCCTTTTCTGCTTTAACGCGTTCAATGTCTTTCAAGCCTTTTGCGTTAACATCTCTGTCAACCAACTCAATGATAGCCATTGGAGCGCAATCACCATATCTGTAACCAGATTTCAAAACGCGCGTATAACCACCATTACGCTCTTTATAACGTTCAGCCAAAACAGAAAAAAGCTTAGAAACAACTTCTTTAT
>CAZRHI010000056.1:0-8142 GCA_964599945.1 uncultured Acetobacter sp.
TAGCTGAAAGCCTTGATTTACATAACAAAAAAGCACCTTAATCGGTGCGTTTTAATAAATGGTGCCGCTAGTAAGAATCGGACTTACGACCCCGTCATTACCAATGACGTGCTCTACCACTGAGCTATAGCGGCGTTTATGAAAAGTGCCACCAATGACATATTGCAACGTTTGCACAACCGTTTCATCAGTTAGCGATGTTTAGAATAACCAAACTTTTTATAAAATCAACAAAAATTTTCGTCTTTTTTATTAAATTATAAATCTTTTTGCTTAACTAAATAATTTATTTGAAAAAAATTAAAGTTAATGATATGTAAATCTTTGTTAGCAACTCTTGAGGTTTATTTAATTATGCCTAATAGCAAAAAACAAAAACATATTTCACCTAATGCAAAATCTGAAACATTTTCAGTTACTCGACGGTTTCTCTGGCTTCGGCGCAATTTCGCATATTGTTTAGCTGTTTCCACAATTATCTGGATTGTGGGCTTTTGTTATTATATTGAACATTTTATTGGGTGGAGCAGTATCTTAGCTTTATCGCCTACCGATGTTGCACCATTTGTTTTATCTATAACTCTTCCCCTATTAGCGATTTGGTTTATTTTGGCATATATTGAACGTAGTAGCAGTTTAGATGCTAATGCTGAACTTTTACAAAATTTTGTTAACAACCTCATTTATCCTGATGACGAGATTCCTCAGAACATTAAAGCTTTGGCTACAATTATTCAAGAACAGATGAAGCAGTTACAAAACGAAAACAAACAAGTTACTTCTTTGTATTCACAGTTAAAAATGGATTTAGATAATCGGGTTCAGGAGCTTTCGTCTGTTCTTAGCTCTATTGAAAATTATTCAGTTACAACACTAAGCAAACTTAATGATGAGGTTAAACGGCTTGCTGACCGCTGTGCATATATTACAGACAAGACTAACAATACGGTCAGCACCTTGCGTGATTGCACAACTGATATTACTCAAAATTCTGAAAAATTTTTAGGCAATATCACCCCTATTTTAGATGAGATTTCAGCGGTTTCTTCGAACATCAAAAACAATATTTCAGATAACAAACTCAACCTTTCTGAGATGAAGAATCAGCTCTCCGATTGTGCAGATTTAAGTAAAACGCATTTTAAGGATATGTTGCAAAAAATTGCAGAAAACACAACCCAAACCGAACGTCTTTTTTATAAAACATCAGAAGAGTTTTCTTCTCTTTACAAACATTTAGATTCAAGCATTTCTGGTGTTGAAGAGCGTCTAGACGAGCAGAAAAATTTAATATATACTCAGACTAAAGTGTTGAATCATAATTCTGATTTATTAAACAACAAACTTGCAAAATATGGCAAAAATGTTTCTGCGGAAATTGATAGACTTGTTAAAAACTCGGCAGATTTAGAAAAAATCACAAAGAAACAAATTTCCGCATTGAAGGTTATTGGCGTGGAAACAAACAAAGCTGTGAATGGGATTGGTGATACCTTTGAAACTAAACGAGCAGACTTAGAACGCCGTTGTGAATCTACAATCAGCAGTATGCAAAATGTGGTAATTGCTCTTAACAAAGAAACTGATAAGTTAATGTCTTTCACCACTTTAACGCAAACTAAAAACAATGATCTGCAGAACATTGCGGAGACTATTGTTGATAAAATTGGCGATATTAGCAGCAAATTAGCCACCAAAACTGACACCTTAAAAGACAAAGCTGTTGAGATGATTGATAAATTTACCGTAGCAGGTGAGCTTATCAATCGGCAGACAGATAAAATGAACACCACTTCTAGCGTATTTGTAAACAACAGCCAGCAGGGAATAAAACTTTTAGAAGAACAAGAACTATATTTAAATAATGCTATTAGCGTGGTTAATTCTATTAGTGAAAAACTTTCTAAACTCAATATTGATATTAAGCAACTTTCAGAAGATATAACTGTAGGAATATCAGATGTTGATACAAAACTTAGACAAGAAAATTTGTTTAATAAATCTACCACCTCAGCAACATCTTCTGCAAATATAAACAAAGACGCCTTATTACAAACCGCGCGTGGTATTTATAAGTTTTTATCTAATATTGGCGTTAACCCTGAGAAAATCTTTGAAAAACAGAATATGTTTGATTTATGGGATAGTTATTTGAGTGGGGAAGAATCTCTTTTTACAGACATCTCTCCAATAAATTTATCTAGAAAGCAAACTCTTTCTATTCGTAGAGCTTTTGATGATAATGATAATTTTCATAATCTATCTATTCAATATCTGTTTCTTATGGATATGTTAGTCAAAGAAATTTCCAACCAATCGCTGGAAAATAGAAAACAACTTATTGATATTTCCGTTAATAATGCTCTTGACAAAGTTTATTTAATTCTTGTAAAAGCACTCAACAATATGGACTAGAGTGATGTGATGACAGATATTATCGGACTTAAAAGTAATGTTTTTCTTGCACCTATGGCGGGCATAACCGATTATCCGCTCAGAAAGCTTGTGGCAAGTAAAGGGCAGGCTAATCTTTATTCTGAGATGGTAGCGATTAACGCAATCAATAGGAAAAACCCTAAGACTTATAGAATCGCCGATGTTAGAAAAGAGAACTATCCAGTTATTGTTCAGTTGGTAGGAAACGACCCTATTCTTTTTGCAGAAGCGGCAAAACTTGTGGCTGATTTGGGGGCATATTCGATTGATATTAACATGGGGTGTCCAGTTAAAAAAATCGTTGGCAACAACTCTGGTTCTGCGTTGATGAAAGATGTTTTGCTTGCCTCACAAATTATTGAAGCAACCGTGCAAGCAACTTCGCTGAAGGTTTCCGTTAAATTTCGCAAAGGGTGGGACAATAATTCCATTAACGCTGTTGAATTTGCTAAGATGTGTGAAGAGGCCGGTGCGTCTTATGTAGCGGTTCACGGCAGAACGCGCGCGCAGGGTTATTCCGGCGTGGCTGATTGGGATATTATCCGACAAGTTAAAGAGGTGGTTAAAATCCCTGTTATTGGAAATGGCGATGTTACCTCTCCTGAATTAGCAAAAAAGATGTTAGAACAAACTGGCGTGAACGGTGTTATGATTGGGCGTGGTGCTTTAGGTAATCCTTGGCTTTTGGGGCAAACCCACCAATACCTAAACGAAGGAATTTTACCCAAACCCGTTCCAGTTAAAGAACTCAAAGAAGCCTTATTAGAACAGCTTGCCGATATGGTAGATTTTTATGGCAAAGAAATGGCTGTTGCAATTTCTCGCAAATATGTATGCTGGTATTCCAAGAACCTTCGTGATGCTAAAAAATTCCGAGAAACCTACACCAAGATTTATGACTATGATGTTGCCATTAAGGCGATTGAAGATTATTTTTCCACACAAGAGAAAGGGGTAGTTTAGAATGAAGATACTTATTGGGGGAGCTGGCAATGCTGGTCGTAGTGTGGTTGACTATTTATCCCAAGCAAATAATGATATTGTTGTCGTTGATACGGACAAGCAAAGTCTTGATGAGCTTGCCAAAGAGTTTGATGTTCAAACCGTTGTCGGCTCAATTTCTCACCCAGGGATTTTGGAACAAATTGGGGCTGCGAGTGCTGATATTTTAATTGCAATTACAGATAATGACGAAGTTAATTTGGTGGCTTGTCAGGTCGCACATACACTGTTTCAAATTCCTAAAAAAATTGCTCGTGTTGATTCCGAATACTTTTTAAACCCTTTGTGGAATACGTTGTACAGCGATAAAAATTTGCCTGTGGACTTGGTTATTTCCCCTGATGTTGAAATCGCAAAGGCAATATTAAATCTTTTAGAGATTCCAGGGACGACGGCAGTTTTCCCTTTGGTTGATGAGAAATTATATTTACTCGGATTTAAGTGTGCTGAAACCTGCCCATTAATCAACACAGAAATTAACGAGATAAAAAAATCATACAACAGTCCTGTCATTCACATTATTCGCGGAGATAAAAGCTTTTTTGCAAAGCCGAATGAGAGCATTCATATTGACGATGAGATTTTTATTTTGGTAGAAAAAGACAAAGTTTTTGATACGTTACATGATTTTGGAATTATCAGCAAGCAAAACGAAAATTTGGTGATTTTTGGTGGAAACGCTGTTTCATATTATATTGCAAGTGTGCTTGAAAAAGACGATACTGTTAGCTCTTGCAAAATTATTGAAAACAATACACGCATAGCCCAAGATTTGGCTGAAAATTTGAATGAAACCCTTATTATTCAGGGTGAGATGATGAGCGATGTTATCTTAGAAGAAGCTGAAATCAAAAATGCCAATACAACGGTTGCCGTTACCGAAAACGACAAAGACAATTTGTTAGCCTCTTTAATTGCAAAAAAGAGCGGTGTACCTTATACGATTTCGTTGGTAAATTCTCGAACTTTTGACAGTCTAATTGAAAACGACAATGAAAATATTATCGTGGAACGTTCGTTGGTTATTACCTCGGCAATGTTACAAGATATTCGTAAAGCTAAAATCAATAATGCTTATTGTTTGCGCAGAGGTATGGGGGAAGTTTGGGAAGTTCGCATTGATTCTGACAGTTTAAACACAGACAAAACAATTGATGAGTTGGGGCTTCCTGACAAATGTAAAGTAAGTGCCATTTACCGCAATGACGAAATCATTTATCCAAAGGTTGATGACAAAATTAAAGAAGGCGATATTTTGATTGTTTTCGTTTCTCCGCAAGCTATGCGTAAAGCAGAAGAGATTTTCAAGATCTAAATACAGCGTTTAGCTTTTAAATACATTGTTTAAATACACCGTTTACCTACCATTCAACAATACCGTTTAAAGGGTGATTTTTTCGCCATTGAAGTAGGTCTTCGTATGTTTGGCAGTTATCCTGTATAACCGCTTTATAATATTCTATACCGCTAATTTTTACGCTTTCCAGTGTTTCAAATTTTAGTTTTAAGATTATTTCTTTCTGTGCTTCGGTCATTTGGCTTAAAATTTGCTCGGCGACATTTTCAAAATATCCGTCATAGGCGGAACCGGCTTTAATCTGTATCATATCTATTTGCCAGAGAGCTTTTTCTTTATCTTCATACCAGATATGCCACTCAAAGCAACTTTCATCTGTATCTGCCAGATTGGTAAATTCGCACTTTTTGACCGCAGGATTTGCGCATAGTTCAGAGATAACCGCAAAACTTTGCTTTACATCCAATTTGTCTGTATAGATATGAAAATCAATATCACAATGTTTGGCGAGCAATCCGAGTTTGACCGAGCCGACTTGATTAACCCTCGCGCCGATATTTTCCCACACATTAACAATGTTTAGTGCGTCGATAATTTTTAAGGCTTTTTGCTGCTGTTTTTCTGATTGCTCGATGTATTTACTTTTCATAATATCCCTCTTTTATTTTCCTCATATTTATAGCATACAACGTTGTAATTATTCAACATCTATTTAAACGCAAAAAGGAAGGGGAAAGCCCCTTCCTTTTTACATATAGTCCCTGCGAAGTTCTTCTATATATTGAATAACCTCTTCTGCCGTCGGTAAGTGATCACCTTTGTATCCAAACACTTTTGCCTTCTGACGGCTTCCTGTCTCGTCATATAGCACCCAGTATTGGTAACCACTAATAGTTCCGCCGAATCTCTCTACTAACATTTCATTGATGAAATAATCACCGTAGTTAACAAACTTGAGCGCACCTCCGCAGACAAAGCAAGTCTTGTTTGTGTATTCAAGTAACACATCGTAGTCTGAGTCTTTGAGAGACACTTCTTTCATTGCTTCAGCAAGCTCCCCACTCATAATGTTTTCAGACGATGTTTCCACATGCATAACAGATTCTGAACGAGATATTGCCGTAACAGGAATACTCTTCCGCAATGCTTCTTCCAGTTTATCCAAAACATTGTTTGAAATAATGTTTTCGTTCATAAAAAAAATATTTAAATGATTAAAATGATAATTTTATTTCGCTATGAATATAAAAAGATTTAAAAGAAAAGTCAATGTTTTTAAATTCGGCATTCTTTAGGATTGTTGTCCGAATTACCTATTGCCCTTCTCCATATTTTCTCTCTTAGTTATTTATAAATTTAAAATATTTCTCCAGTTCTTTTCTTATTATTACTCATCTAAATGCTGGAACAGTTTTTCTTACTCCTAAAAATATCAATATATTTTATTAAATTTTCTCTTATAGTTATCTTTTTAAACGCTCTAACTGTTTTTTTTACACCTAAAATGGTCGTATAGCTAAAATTACCAACATATTTATAAAAGCCATCAATTCCTATACCATCTACATAATCATTCTTACCATACAAAAAAACTTTTTCATTATCAAAATTAGACACTACAGAATAATAATCAGCTAAATTTCCGTTAAAGGTATTTTGGCCTGCAAACAATCCAGCTTTTCCCCCACGAGGATTCCGAGATTGGGCAAAAAATATGATATCTCCCTTTTCTAATATTTCAAACGCACTCATATTATATATTTTTTTACCATTGGTAATATTTTTTAATTCGGCAACAGCTTTTTTCTCAGCTTTGAGTTCGTTTTGTATTCCTTGAATCACTTGCTTAACGTTCTTATCTTTATTTATTTGCTCTATCAAATTAACAAAAGCCTCATTAAAGGACTCTTGTTGTGATTTAGCAATAGCATCGCTTATATCATAGCCATAAAAAACGCCTGCGATATTCCTTTTCGTTGTCCCTTGGCTGGAGTAACTTTTGATATGTCTACCATATTTTGTAACTAAATCAGCGGAAATGGTAACAGTAACATTCTCCCACTCTGGAACTCCTACTAATTGAGGTATATATAAAAATAAAGCAGATAACTCCCCTAGAATATTGGTTTCTCGATTTGTCTTTATATCCAATTTTAATATATACTCATCTTTATTATTTTTAGTAATTTGATATTCTTCACATTGTTCGGAATAATAATTACCGTACTCTCGTTCAGACAGATAGCCTTTAATCAAAATATTGCTTCCCATAACCTGATATTCTTTATTTTCTTCAGAGTAAGATATATTTTTATCTCCTGTCAAACCTTCTAAAGCATAATTTCGTAACTGGCTATTTTTAATCACAATGGTTGTCTTGCTAAGAATACCTGTAGTATTTTCTGAGAAAGGAGATTGTGCCAGTGGTAATGTCTGGCACCCACTTACTAACAAGAATATACAATATAAATAAACTGATTTATTAAACATTATAGTAATTCCTCTTTTAAACTTTTTATTTCTTCTTCGCTGATTTGACAGAGTGGACAACTTTCTGGTTTATTCATATATTCTAAAGCAAAATCAGATATAGAATAATTTGGTTTCGTAATAGAGGTAGAATAATCAACTTTTACATAGGCATTAGAACCAATATGGCTTTTAAACATTGCACATTCACATCTTTTCTCTAACACCTTTAGCTTGTTATAATATTCGCTATTTTCAAATGCTGAACCCCAAGTATACCAATGTAATTTTAAAATACTCAGATCATCATATAATTCATATTTTTTAGATATTTTTCTCACCGCAATAAGTATTTTCTTTCGATCTTCTAAATTTTTGTCGCTACAATTATCTTTACATAGAAGATAATCCATTTCCTCGCCTGTTCTTCTTTGAGCATAAATTAGTTCAATGCCAAGCTTGGCTAACTCCTGTTTTCGTTGTTTTATATTAAGTCCTTTTGCATAAACTGAATTCACCATAAATAAACAACATAACAACACCAATAATCCTTTTTTCATTTTACTACATCCTTTCAATCAATCTAACTAAAAAAGCCGCCGTGATGGAGGGCGACTGGAAGTTGGTAACTATACTTGAATAGTGCAGCATATTGACTGAAATAGCGTATTTTGCCGCCTTCCAGTCATACAAGACTAGAAAGCGTGCAAAAATTTCGTCTTCACACATAGACGTCAAGTAAGAGGTTACCACACCTCAGACAGGTTATCATCCTATCCGATTATGACTCTATATATAAAAACTAGAAAAGTAAAGAAAAACTATTGGAATCTTGATTAGAAAATACAGAAAAAACTTGTATCCCCCTGTTAATGTTATACCAATAAAAAAAATCCTCCATGAAGGAGGATTTCTTTTATTGGTGGGCGTTGAGGGAT
>CAZRHI010000057.1:0-7987 GCA_964599945.1 uncultured Acetobacter sp.
TACATCTATAAATATGATCGTGTTGCAGATAAACTTGTCGAACCAAAGTTGATGGGGATTGTGTTTTCATTACCCGTTTTTAGGACTATTTTTGAACCAGACAGTCCAATTCTATCTACCATACCTTTTGTGAGAACATTATAATTTCCTTGTTCCATTTCAAAAAGTTGGAACTTAACAGATGTTGAGCCTGAATTCAAAACCAGAATTTTATCCATTTAATTATGCTTTCTAAAATTAACGTTTGGCGCGGTTATAACATATTTTTAAGATTTTGGCAACAAAAAATATTTAAGCTTGGGGCAAAATGCAAAACCAGACTTGAAATATGAGAAAAAGTCGGTATAAACAGAGATATGAACCGATACGTTGATTGAGGAAAAAATGAAAGAAGCTAGTCGAATACAAGCCATTATTGAGGTTATAAACGAGGTGTTGGAAGATAAACTTCCCGCTGATGTGATTTTGGATAAATATTTTAAATCTCGGCGATATATTGGCTCTAAAGACAGAAGATTTATTGCGGATAATGTTTGGAAGATTATTCGTAATCGATGCAAATTTGCCGAAGCCCTTGGGGAGGCTTGTTCGGCTAGACTTTTGGTTGCTTATTGTTTTGCTGATGAAGACCTTGATTTGCTCTTTAATGGCGATGAGTATGCGCCACAACTTCTTGACAAAAATGAAAAAGATATCTTAAAAAAAGCTTTTGCCTATGATGAATGGAGCGATGTAGCTCTTTATGAATGTCCGAAGTGGTTAATGGAAAAATTTGACGATATTAAGATGATTGAAGCATTAAACACTACTGCTCCTGTTGATGTTCGGGCAAATCTGTGTTCTCGTGAACAAGCTCGCAATCGCCTTAAAAAAGAAGGATTATTTTTCACCCCTACTCCCTTTTCGCCTCTTGGATTGCGCTCTGAAGACAGGATTAACTTAAATAATTGCATGACTTACCAAGATGGTGAAATTGAAGTTATGGACGAAGCTTCGCAACTTTTAGCACTTCTCTCAAATGTTAAGCCTCATCATAAAATTATTGACTATTGTGCGGGAGCTGGTGGGAAATCTCTTGCTTTTGGGGCAATGCTAAACAATGAAGGTGTTGTTTTTGCACATGATATTAGTGAAGAGCGTCTTTCAAGAATTAAAAAACGAGCAGAACGTCTTGATATTTTGAATATTAAAACGATTAAAAATGTTTCGGATTCTGACTATACTCGTTTTATTATTGACGCGCCATGCTCTGGAAGTGGAACTTGGCGTAGATCTCCTGACGCCAAATTCCGTATAACACCAGAACGGCTTAACCAGATTAAACAAACACAAGCGGAGATTTTGGAATTTGGCGCATCACACACCTTGGGCGGAGGGCGGTTAATTTATATGACGTGTTCGGTTTTTTCTGAAGAAAATGAGCAACAAATTGAGGGCTTTTTAGCTCGTCATCCCGAGTTTTCGCTCATTGATCATCGTAAACTTTGGAACGAAACCCTTGATATTGCTTTTTATCCATTTGAGAGTGATACATGGCTACATTTCTCTCCGCTAAAAACCAAAACCGACGGCTTTTTCTTTTGCGCGATGCAAAAAGTTAAAGAATGATGTGATTATTTTCACTTTTATACTTGATTTTAGGATAAAAAGTTTATATTTTTTTGACTGATAGACAATAAGAACCAGTAAAGAAAGTATAATAATAATGATTTTGTACCTGATGAGGCATGGACAAACGGATTGGAACGTCGAAGGACGTGTTCAGGGCTGGAATGATACTCCGCTTAATACGCTTGGAATTGAACAGGCACGAAAAGCTGGTGTTTTATTGGCAAACGAAGATATTGAGACTGTTTATTCTAGCGACCTAAAACGTGCAAAAAAAACTGCTGAAATTGTTAGCGCGTCTTTGGATTTGCCATTTCACTATACTAAAAGATTAAGAGAAATGAATTTTGGCAAGGCTGGTGGCGTGAAAAAAACTGATTTATTGGCTAAATTTCCATATATCTATTCTGCATTTAATGACCTTAACAACCAAGAAAGATATGATATATCTTACCCTGAGGGAGAAACTATTGGGGACGTTCAGCAACGTTTTATGAAATTTATTACCAAACTTTTAGATGACAGACGACAAAGAGTTTTGATTGTTACACATGGAATGTTGGTGCGGATTTTTGCAGAAAGTTGTCTTAAAAAAACTTTACGACTCGAAAATGGTTCGGTTTTACGCGTTACATTTGATGAAAAAAGCAAAAAGTTCAAATCTGCAAAAATTTTATTTTAGGCTCTCATAAACAAGATTGTTGAAATACGCTATCGTAAGGAATGTTAAGCGACGTGGCGATTTGGATAGAGTATGATATTTAGTGGATTGCCACGCTTCGCTCGCAATGACTTGTGGTGATTTGCTTTCAATGATATATCTAAGTTTGCTTGCAATGACTTGTTTGGATTTGTTTCCAACGATGTATCTCAATTTGCGCAATGATTTGTGTTGGGTGGCTTCTAATGACGTATGTAAATCCGCTTGCATTGATTTATGAAAAGAAACAACGGCTTAAAAGATGAGGATATGTTTTATTCAACAATTTTGTTTAATAGAGCATTATTTTAAGGGTGAGCTATTAAAAAAACTGTGTTTAAAGTTTGTAAATAGTTGTAAAATTTGTTTTTTTGATTATTATATGGTTAGTTAATTTTTTTATGAGGAACATTATGGTTACCAAGAAAACTTCTACTGAAGATATTAAAAAAAATGTAGCAAAGACTGCTACAACAAAAAAAACTTCCACAAAATCTGAGAGCAAAGATATTAAAAAAGTAGCTCCTAAAAAAGCTGTTAGTGTTAAAACTAGCGCAAGTGAAACGCCTGTTAAAAAAGTCGCTAAGGCTGACACGGACAATAAAAATGTTATGGAAAAAACTGTGGCGGTTAAACCTAAAAAAGAAGCGAAAAAAGTGGTTAAAGCACAAACTGTTGAGATTGCTCAGACCTATGATTCTTTGGCTGAAGAAAAAGGTGCGAAAGCTGTTTCCTCTAAGAGTAAACGGGATATTGTCAAAGAAAACGCACAAAAAGCTGAGGCTAAAAAATTTATAGCCTTAAAAGAAGACAGCTTGAAAAATAACTGTGCTTGTCAGTGTTGCGCTGTTTCTTGCTCTAGAAAATTTTTCGGGGCTTGGATTGAAGGCTATGCTAAGATTTTTGATTATAAGAGCAGAACAAACCGCTATAACTATTGGGCTTTTATGCTGCTTAATCTTATTTTACTTGCATTGATTGCTATTCCGTATGAAATATCTAGTTTTAATGACCTTCTTCGTGGGGAAGAGCCTAGCATAACTAAAGTTGCCATTTATTGGGGATTTATGTTAGTGCAGACATTTGTTTATTTGGCTTTGACTGTTCGGCGGTTGCACGATGCTGATTTTCAAGGGTGGAAAGGGTTTTTCCGTCCGATGACGTTTAGTATCCTTATTTTGTTGGCATTGGCTGTTGTGGCTGAACAAAATATTTCTGCTGATGTATCGCCTGACAGTCTTAATCCACTTTGGGGAGTGGCGACTTTGATATTGATGATGATTAACTTTTTTTATGTTTGCAAGACATTTATTGCCTCTGGATTTTCTGAGGAAGGCAAAAATGAAAATGCTTATGGACTTCCGATGATTTTAGATGATTGTGAAAAAAGAGCGGTATTGCGTTATGCTTCGCTCTATCCAGTTATTCTTGTTTTTCTCTTAGGAATTTTATACATATTAGGGATTTACACATATGCCCTTTTGATGAAGACTTTTTAAATTTTACTTAATCAGTCTATAAGTGAACCCACAAGCTTTTGTGGGTTTATTTTTATTGTACACTAAGCTATCTATGGAGTTTCTCAATACAAAAAACCATCGGCTTAACCGATGGTTCTTTTTGAGAAAGTGAAACTTTTTTTAATGCGCAAAGTTTCTAAACGCTTCCCCGTTTTTTGGGAAACTTTTATTAGGCAAAACTCACAAGCTTCGTAGCACAGTATCTACCATTTCTGAAGCTTTATTTGGAACATTTTGCCAAAACGCGTCATATTGTTCCATTTGCGTTGTTTTGCCGACAACATCGCTTATTATTCGCAACGACATAAATGCCTTTTTGTTAAGCAAACAAGTTTGCGCCACAGCGGCACTTTCCATATCAACAGCAAGTGCATTTGGAAAAGTCGCCTTAATTTCATTTAGACGAGTGGCATCTGTTACAAACTGATCTCCTGTTACGGTTAAGCCTATATGAAAATAACCTTTTGGGGCAGAAGCGATGATATTCTGCACTATATTGCTTGGTGTTTTGTAATATAGGGGCATATCTTGTATTTGCCCATAAGCGTTAGGTTCTCCGCACCAAACATCATGATAACATACTTCTGTGGCTAAAACGGTATCCCCTTGAGTTAGTGATGAATCTATCCCCCCTGCAAGTCCTGTGGTGATTACTAAATCTGCTCCTAATTGACACGCGTGTTCGGTCGTTAGGGCTGCGTTTACTTTGCCAATACCTGATTTGATAAGAAAGATATTTTTATCATATACTCTAACGTAACTTTTGGCTTGGTCATCAACAAAATCGTATTGCTTATGGATTGCGTTAAACTCACTTTCCATTGCTGTTATGATGGCGATTGTCTTTATCTTTTCCATTAGTTATATTTCCGAACTATTCCATACAGTATGCCCTGAATTTTTAGGCGGTCTGCTGTTATTTTTATGGGGTTATAATCTTTATTACATGGCAACAACCAAACTTCATTACCTTGTTTTTTATCTAATACTTTAAGCGTCGCCTCTTGATTATCTACCAATGCTACAACGATTTGCCCATTATTAGCTCGCTCTGCTCTACGGATAATGGCAGTATCGCCATCAAATATTCCTGCTTCAATCATTGATTCGCCTTCAATCGTTAATGCATATAACTCTGATTGAGTTGAAAATGATTTTGGAATATAGATATATTCTGACGGATTAGCGATTGCCTCAATCGGTGTACCTGCGGCAATTTTCCCGTATAGAGGAATGGCTAAAGAAAATTCTGTTTCACCATTATCATTTGCACTCATGCTTTGTTTGGTCTTTTGTTGTTTGCTTGGTTTTGCTTCCGCTTGTGGAAGTTTGATAACCTCAAGTGCGCGAGCTTTATGCGCTAATTTGCGGATAAAGCCACGTTCTTCTAATGAATTTACCAATGCGTGTACGCCTGATTTGGACTTTAGGCCAACGGCTGTTTTCATTTCCTCAAAAGAAGGAGAATGTCCATTTTCTTTGATAAACTCATCTATATAAACTAATAATTTATGTTGTTTAGGTGTTAACATATTTCCTCCGTCATCTGTTAAATTTTGTTCTACTTTAGTTCTTGGTTTTCCAAATGTCAAGTGCTTTTTTAGATTTTTTTTATTTTTGATATATTTAAAAACTTGTATATTTGGTTTCTTCAATTATTTCTCTTGGCATTAGTTAAAAATTAACCTATTTTCTTTTATTAGAAGATATGAGTATAGGAGATAATTATGAGTGATTTTATGTACCAAACGTTTGGGTGTGAAATTGATGCCTCTAAACTAGTTGTTTTTCTACATGGGTATAATAGTTGTATTGATGATGTTGTGCCGTATGCTAAGCTTTTAGCTGAAAAGCTTTCAAATACAATGGTTGTTGTGCCTGAGGCTTCGATGGTTTGTGAGCGCAATCCTTTAAAAAAACAATGGTACGCTTTAACTGATGTTGACCCTGATAGAAGACGACGCAAACCAGAAACTTCTACTGATGAGATTGTGGAGATTTATAACAAAACAGGACAACGTATTAGTTTGGTTGCTAAAAAGATAAATCATTTTATTTCTCAGCTCCAGAAAGAATTTGGTATTAGCAATAAAAACACTTATATTATGGGCTTTTCACAAGGGGCGATGTTGGCAATTTTTGCGGGACTTACTCGGCGATATAAGCTTGGGGGGATTTTTCCTTTTGCTGGAATTGTTTGCGGTAAAGATATGTTAGAACAAGAACTTTCTTCTCGTCCTTCGGTTTATTTGTTTCATGGAACAAGCGATTTAGCAGTTCAGTATAAAACCTTAAACTTTACTAAAGAATGGCTAGAAACTCATGGAATCGACTGGGAAGCGGTAGAATACCATGGAATCGAACATCGCCTTATTGATGATGAAATGGAAGACGCGGCGGAAATTATTAACCGAACAGCTTAGTGGTTTTCATTTTCTTTTAACCAGTTTAATATTTCTTTGAAGCGTTTGGCCGAGTTACTTGTGTCTATTTTTAATACTGCGGTTTTGACATTAGAACGTGTGTAGTGTTCATATAAATCTTGATATGGGGTCAAAACTATAGGGAGTGTTTCTTGTTTATACCACTCTATTGGTGCATATTCTTTAATATAAACGAAGTCATATTTAGATGAAAACTTTGAAAAATCAGTTTCTTGTATTGTAACATTAAGCCATATATTTACGTTTTCTTTTGAGGTTGGATTTATTTTTACATCAAATCCTTCTTTGCTTAGAGCATTCACAAAGGCTTCTTCATCTTTGCTTAAGGAATTTGAGGAGATATAAACCCCTACCCTTTGAGATGTTGACGCCAAAAACGGCAGGGTGCAACACACCACTGCCGTTATGGCTAAAACTAGAAATAAAGTTCTTTTATATCCAGCTTTTGTTTTCATTTAGAGTCTTTTCTCTTCAATCAAAAACTCAACTAAACCATTTAAGCGTTGAACAAAAGCATCTGCATTGTATTCTGCAACTGCAATTCTGTATGCTTTTTCGGCTTTTTCTGCACGAGCTTCTGGATTGTTGATATATTCATTGTAAAGAGCTGTCAACTCTTCTGAGTTATGATACATTGGAATTGCATCACCAAAGACTGCTTCAATCTCTTTGTTATATGGAGCAATCATGAAACCACGAGAAGCAGCAATGTCATATACACGAGATGGAATAATACCAATTTGAGACTCGTGTTCACTCACATTTACAAGGTTGATTTTTGCTGATGAGAAAAATGCACCTAAATCCATATCGTTAATGTATTCGCCTTTAACCATGCTATTATCTTCAAGGCTACCAACCCAGAAACGACCATAAATATCAACTGGGAGATTTGCTTCAAGAGCTGCGGAAATTGCTGGGCTGTGGCGTTCATTATCACCAACATAAAGCAAATCACGCTCCAAATCTGGACGTGGATTTGGGTAGAATATTGATGGATCAGTAAGCTCTGGAATATATGCAGCGGCATAACCTGCACCTAAAGCATAATCATAAAAATCATGTGATGAAGTAGCTATACCATCATACAAATCCATTTCTTCTGGATACATAGATTCGAAATCACGGATATACACAATATTTACAGCTTTTTTGTTTGCTTTCATTTCATTGAATGGATTGTATCCGCGAACATAGATATTTACACCAGCGTCTTCTGTATTGGTTGGGTAGAGATTATCTTCGGTTGAAGATACAACATCATATCCAACACGAGAAAAAGCTTTTTCCATAAAGTTATTGGTATCTGCTCTATTCATTGTTCGATATTGACGTAGTTCTCCAATTCGCAATGCCAATTTGTTCAAATCTGTTTTTGCTGAACCTTTGGATACGAACAAAAAGGCTATCAACGCCAATAAAATGACTGTCAAAACAGACAGAACGATTTTCATATTCTTATCACTCATAATTATCTCCTAAATATTTTGAATCTTCCCACAGAGAGCATGGGAGTTGAGATGAGTATATTAACCTCTTTTCTTTATTGCAAAATAAAACTTTTTATTTGCACAGAATTTAATATTTGACTTTCTTTTATTTTCGCTCTACAAACTCTTTGATGTTACTATTTTATTGAAAGGATACTTATATGAAATACATTTGCACGGTTTGTGGGCAAGTTATTGATAGCGATAATGAACCAGATGTTTGTC
>CAZRHI010000058.1:0-7984 GCA_964599945.1 uncultured Acetobacter sp.
TCACGTCGTCGCGTCGTGTACGTTTATGTACACTCGTGCTCCTTGGAGGGCTCCCACGGCTATTTCGTAAAATTACACGTTTTTATTAGGACCATGAGGGGAGCGTGAGTTGCTCTTTAAAAGCTCGCGGGAGGAAGCCTCACGTCGTCGCGTCGTGTACGTTTATGTACACTCGTGCTCCTTGGAGGGCTCCCACGGCTATTTCGTAAAATTACACGTTTTTATTAGGACCATGAGGGGAGCGTGAGTTGCTCTTTAAAAGCTCGCGGGAGGAAGCCTCACGTCGTCGCGTCGTGTACGTTTATGTACACTCGTGCTCCTTGGAGGGCTCCCACGGCTATTTCGTAAAATTACACGTTTTTATTAGGACCATGAGGGGAGCGTGAGTTGCTCTTTAAAAGCTCGCGGGAGGAAGCCTCACGTCGTCGCGTCGTGTACGCTTATGTACACTCGTGCTTCTTGGAGGGCTCTCACGGCTACTAAAGCAAAATTCCGCATTTTTATACTACTGGAAGTCTTGTTTGTTCTTTTTGTGGAGAAGAGCGGTTTTTGCATTTCACAAAAATTCATGTACTTTTATGTATACTAAAATTTGTGGTAGTGCCACAGGTATAACTTGATCCTATCTCTATTCATCAAGTTTTGGGGGCATTTGCATATGTTGCTTTATTTCATAAAAAAAACGCTCCGTTTTGGAGCATTTTTTTTATTCTTTAGGTTTTATATTGTAGCCAATCAAGCAGTTTATTACTGCGCATATGGGGGCTGTTATCGCTGTGGCGTAAGCAAGAATGCTTATTGCTTCTTGGTACATCACAACGTGATAGCTTACTTCTACCATTTGGCACATCATAAAGATAGGGATACCGATGGCACAAATCACCATGAGAATGTTATATGGTGGGAGTTTTACTTCTGTACTCAAATCTTTCTTTTTTAATATGTGTATAGCAGAGTAATACTCTTTGTTTACTCGATACCAACTTATGGAAACATTTATTGCCCAAAGCAAGTTTGCCAACAGCCATTGCCATAAAATATCTTGCTTATAAATGAGAAAAAGGGCAAGCACAAGCATGATTAAAACATGGATGCCAGATAATAATAAAAATGTTGTTTTAGCACGGACGTAGCTTTGGGTGATGAGAGTTTTCATCTCCTCGTTTGACATGGGGTCGGTGCTTGTTTTGTTTTCTTTTTTTTGCATAATTATAGTTTTAAGGTTAATAATACGTTTTCTAGGGCAGAATATATCTTTAGTTTTGTGTTTTGTCAATATTTTTTCTAAAGTTCGGTGTAGGGCGTAAAAAAACGCCCCGTTTTGGAGCGTTTTTAGATTTTACTTAGGCCATTTTTGTATTTTTAAGTATGAAGCCACATTAATAAACCAACAACAGCAAGATGCAATTACGCCGAGGTATGCAAGAGGGCTGTTTTGTGTTCCAGCAAATATAATCATCATGAATACATTTATGAATGGAAGGATAAAAATACATATTTGGCATATCCATCCTTGAGGGGAAATGCTCAAATTGATGTTTAATCTCTCCCAAAAATTCTTTTGTCCGATTTTGTTGAAGTTTTTGATGACCAAGCGATAGAAGATGCTTTTGGTGATGCTACAAATAATCAAGACAAGAGGGACTATCCAGCCATATGGGCTTGATAATGCGAGATAAATAAAACCAAAGGCTATTATCTCTGCGCTAGAGAATAATAAAAGTAGATTTACCGCTTTATTGTACGGTTTTTTGAAATAGGCTTTTTTTTCTTTTTTGGAAAGAAACTCATAAGCCAATCCGTCTTCTGAAATTGACATAATTTTATTTTTTTTAAGTTAATAATATGTTGATTAAGGGGAGAATAGCGGAATATTTTAATTTTGTCAATATATTCTTATCAGTGTGTTGGCTTAAATAAAAAATGCTTGCAAAATTTATCGGTTATGGTATAAAGCTCAAAGTTTATGTAACTTTTTTTTATGGATGTTTAAAAATGGCAGAAGAAATTAGCGAGCAAAGACAAAGCCGTCTTAATAAATTGGCAAGATTGGAAGAAATGGGGTATAACCCTTATCCGTATCGTTTTCGTCCAGATAGTTTTGCAAAAGATTTGCAAGAAAAATATAAAGACCTTGCTAATGGGGAAAATACTGAAGATAGAGTGGTTGTTGCTGGGCGCGCGATGGCGGTTCGTAACGATGGTATGTTTATTGATATGAAAGATAAAACTGGTAATATTCAGCTTTTTTGCCATAAATGCCATTTAGATGAAGAAAATTTGAAACTCTTAAAATGTTTGGATATTGGTGATATTGTTGGTGTTTCTGGTTTTATTCGCCGAACACCTCGTGGGGAGCTTTCGGTAGCGGCTGAGAAGTTTGATATTATCGCGAAGTCTTTAGAGCCATTACCTGAGAAATTTCATGGTTTAACTGACGTTGAAACACGTTATCGTAAGCGTTATGTTGACCTTATTATCAATGATGAAGCTAAAGATATTTTATTGAAGCGGTGCAAAATTGTTTCTGCTGTGCGTGAGTTTTTTAACTCTAACGAGTTTTTAGAGGTGGAAACACCTACATTTCACCCAATCATGGGCGGAGCGAACGCAAAACCATTTACAACACATTACAACGCGCTTGATAATGATTTTTATTTGCGTATTGCGCCTGAGCTTTATCTTAAAAAGCTGGTTGTTGGTGGAATTGACCGTGTGTTTGAAATTGGCAAAAACTATCGTAATGAAGGGATTGACAAGAATCACGTTCCTGAATTTACTGGATTAGAAGCGTATATGGCATATGGTGATTATAATGATATGGCGGACTTGATGTATCGCTTGGTGAACTTTGTGGTTAAAAAAGTATTCGGAACAGAAAAGCTTGTGCTTGACGGACATGAAATTGACTTTTCGAAGCCGTTTCCGAAAGTGTCGATTATTGACCTCATCAAACGTGAAACAGGGGTGGACTTCCTTTCTGTTGAAACTGTTGAAGATGCACGTGCGTTGGCGAAATCTGTTGGTGTGAATGCAGACCATTGTTCAAACTGGGGTAAGGTTGTACAAGAAGTATTTGACGAGAAAGTTGAACACACTCTTATAGAACCAATTCATGTTTCTGATATGCCTAAAGATATTTCTCCGCTTGCTAAAACACACCGTGATAATCCACGCTTGGTTGAGCATTTTGACACTTATCTGTTGGGTATGGAGTTAGGATGTGCTTATTCAGAGCTTTCTAACCCACTTGAGCAGATGGAACGTTTTAAAGGGCAAATGGCAGAACGCGAGAATGGCGACGATGAAGCACAGATGCTTGATGAGAGTTTTATTGACGCGCTTTCTTATGGCTTTGTTCCAACAACTGGTATGGGTATGGGTATGGATCGTTTGTCAAAAATTTTGACAGGAGCGCAAACGCTACGCGATGTAATTCTCTTCCCAACGCTTAAAACCAAAAAATAAAAAGGGGTAAATTTGAGCATCTAGAGCGGTCTTCAGCGGGCATAAAAATTCATGTACTTCTGTACACTAAAATTTTTCTGCCCACTAAAGCTCATCTCTATCTATCTCAAATTTTCCTCCTTTATTACGGTTATGTACGCTTTGGTTGGTGGCAGGGCTCACGATGATAGCACCGTAATTTATCCCGTTTTTTTACTATAACAGTCGTGAGTATAGTGTGTGTAGGAAAATTGTGTCTGTTGCAAAAGCACTCAAGAATGAGTGCTTTGCCGTTTTAAATGTCAGGAGTGATAAAAAAAATATAAAAATATGGTCTGGGGTTTAGATAATCTTAACTAAATGGGGGATATATAGTTATCGTCAGCATAAGATTTTTTTTGTTGGCGTAATGGATAAATATAATAAGGAATTAGAAAAATGACGACAAATGCACAAGTTGATTTTTTAAACGATATTAAAGATAAAAAAGTTTCTGTAACAGTTTTTTTGATTAACGGTGTTAAATTACAGGGGGTGATTACTTGGTTTGATAATTCATCTCTTCTATTAAGACGCGATGGTCATACTCAACTTGTTTATTCTCATGCGGTTTCGACAATTATGCCAGCGACCCCAATCGATGTGGTTGAAGATTAATTTTGATTATTATTGAGAAAAATAAACAAACAAAAACGGCAATAGTTTGCCCTATGTTAAAAACTGAAAAAAGCATCTGTTCTGATGAGGATATTCTAAATCGGCAGAATGAGGCAGAGGGGTTGGTTTTAGCAATGGGGCAGACTGTTGTTTTTTGTTGTTCGGTTAAACTAAATAAAATTCTTTCTGGATATTTTTTTGGTAAAGGAACGATTGAACGCCTAAAAAACGATTGTTTGGCGCATGAGGTAGAGTTATTGGTGGTGGATATGCCGATTTCACCTGTGCAACAACGTAATCTGGAAAAAACTTTAGGTGTTAAGGTTATTGACCGAACAGCGGTTATTTTAGAGATTTTTGGTAGACGCGCGCAAACTAAAGAAGGAAAACTTCAGGTGGAGCTGGCGCATTTGACGTATCAACGTGGGCGGTTAGTGCGAAGTTGGACTCACTTGGAACGACAACGCGGAGGAGGAGGCTTTTTAGGAGGTCCTGGAGAAACGCAAATTGAGCTTGATCGCAGACATTTGGACGAGCGTATTCTTAAAATTAAGAAAGAACTAGAAAAAGTCCGTCAAACACGCGCTATTCAACGAACGGCTAGAGTTAAAGTTCCGTTTCCTGTGGTGGCTTTGGTGGGGTATACTAATGCTGGAAAATCTACCTTATTTAATTATATTACGAAAGCTCAGGTGTTTGCTAAAGATATGTTGTTTGCAACGCTTGATCCGACGATGCGTAAAATTGATTTGGGGCAGGGGACAGAGGTTATTCTTTCGGATACAGTGGGGTTTATTTCTAATCTTCCACATGAATTGGTGATGGCATTTCGGGCAACTTTGGAGGAAGTATTAGAGGCTGACGTGATTTTGAATGTGATTGATATGTCTAACCCAAATTATAAAGAACAAAGAGAAGATGTTTTGACGGTATTACATGAATTAGGGTTGGATAAAATTGAATATGACGAGCGGTATGTGGAAGTTTTTAACAAGATTGATTTATTAACAGAAGCGGAACGGGAGCATATTATTAACAGAGGTGGGGAGAATGTTTCTTTTGTTTCAGCCTTGACTGGCTTTGGGGTGGAAGAACTATTGGCATTATTATATCAAAAATTTTCTTATCAATCTAAGTTATGTTCTCTAGAATTTAATATGGCTGATGGAAAAGGAATTGCAGAAGCTTATCGCAAATGTGTGGTTTTGGAACGTTTTGACGATATTGAAAACGAAAAAGTTTGCTTGAAGGTCAAAAAAACAGTATAAAACTGGTGATGTTTTTGTTAGTAATGAAATAAAAAATTCTGTTTTTCAATATGTTAAAAAATAGAGAATAAAAATAGAACAAAAGATAAGGGTAGGGTGTGCAAAACTCTGACAATCTGCTTGTCAAAGTTTGCTTTTTAGGCATTATTATCCTATATAGTATTTATGATTGGAGTTAAATTGATGGTGAAAACCCTTGTTGTTATTCCTGCGCGGTATGGTTCCTCGCGCTTTCCTGGGAAACCTTTGGCTAAAATCGCAGGCAAAGAAATGTTGTTGCGTGTGGTTGAAATTGCACAGAAAGGAACAGCTGAAGCTGAAGCGCGTATTGTGGTTGCAACTGAAGATCAGCGTATTGTTGATTTTTGCAAGGCGCATGGGATTGAATGTTTGATGACTAGTGAAGCTTGTAAAACGGGGTCTGATAGAGTATGCGAAACGGTTAAAATTTTGGGTGAGAAACCAGAATTTATTATCAATCTTCAAGGGGATAATCCTGTTTGTCCGCCATGGTTTATCAAAGAACTCATTAGGGCGTTTGAAGAAGATAAAACTGTTGATTTGGTTACACCATGCACAGAGCTTTCTTGGGAAGCACTTGATAAGTTACGTGAAAGTAAGAAAACGACGCCATTTTCTGGAACAACTTGTGTGGCAGATAAAAAAGGATATGCTTTGTGGTTTTCTAAGAACATTATTCCAGCGATACGAAAGGAAGCAGAACTTCGCGAAAAAGGAGATAAAAGCCCTATATTAAGACATATTGGTCTTTATGGGTATAAAACAGAATCTTTATTCAAGTTCAAAGAGTTAGAAGAGGGAGCTTATGAAAAACTTGAAGGTTTGGAGCAACTTCGCTTTTTGGAAAATGGTATGAAAATTAAAATTGCTCGGGTTGATTATGGTGCGTTTGAAGGTATGAGTGGTGTTGATTCCCCTGAAGATTTAAAACGTGCGGAAGCCTTGTTTGAAAAGTATGGTGAATTTTAGGAGATAGGTATGACAACAAGAATCATTATTGCTCGCCATGGAAATACATTTACCAAAGACCAGACACCGCTTCGTGTTGGTGGACGAACAGATTTGCCATTGGTCGAAACGGAAAGAGGAGCAAACATTGGTAAATATTTGAAAATGCGTGGCTTAATTCCTTCTATTGTGTATGCTGCTCCGCTTAAAAGGACAACAGAAACGGCGCGTTTGGCGATTGCCGCGCTAGATAAAGATATTCCATTGAAGAATGATGAGCGTTTTACTGAGATTGATTATGGGCCAGATGAGGCAAAAACCGAAGAGGAGGTTATTGCACGGATTGGGCAAGATGCACTGGATTTATGGAATGCGGAGGCAATTGTTCCTGAGGGGTGGAATGTTAATGTTTCTGAGATTATTAGGTCTTGGAAAAGTTTTGCTGATGAGGTTGTGCAGAACTATAAAAACAAAACGGTTATGTTGGTTAGTTCGAATGGGATTATTCGTTTTGCACCACATTTGACTGGTGATTTTGAAAAGTTTGCTGAAGAGTTTGATATTAAAGTTGGAACTGGTGGCGTTTGCGTCTTAGAGAAAGATGATGATGACAAGTTTTGGCGTGTGGTTGAATGGGGTATCAAACCAAAAGATAAGCTTGCTGGGCATACTATCTGATTGTTAGCGGTTTGAGAGATATTTTTGATTAAAACGGCTCGATGCGATTTTCGGGCTGTTTTTTTGTTTTTGGAGATTATAAAGCGCATTTTAAACGAGATGAGTGTGTATTTTATCGATTTTATTGATTGATCTCGTTCTGAGCGTTGATGAGATTGTTATGTTTTTATGGTGAACGCGTTGCTGGATAAGGCGTTTTTCAGAATTTGTGTGAAAATTTACGTTAGATTTGAGTTATTATTTGTGTAATTTTGAGCTTATTGGAGAGCATTTTGTTGTAAATTGTAATAGAAAAATAGATAATTTTGATAAAAAATGCGACTAAATAATTATTTGAGATATAGTGGAAACCGTTATAAAACAAGCTGTTTGATATATTTTTTGAGGCGTGAGTATACATAATATATATTATGCGACAAGGTGGAAATGGAAAGGTGAAGCCCCCTGTTAGTTATTTGGGAGAATTGAGGTGTGTTTTACCTGATGATTGTACTTGTTTGAGCATGGAGTTAAGCTTGTTGAAGTTTAGAGGCTTTTTAGATATTAAAATGTTAGTGTTGGATTTATTTGTATTTTATTCTTTATTTATCTATCTAATTTATGGATGGATAAAATATTTAAGGAGTATGATTTAATGGATATTTTGGAAGTTTCACGGTGTGAACGTGTTTTATTTAGTTCTATGAAAGATTTAAAAGATATAATCGACGAGGTTAAAAAATTTGTCTTGAATAATCCGTCGCAAAATCGTTTTGCTGTTCGAAATGCGCATATTCGCGCTCGCTTATATGTGTATTTGTGTAATGGTGTTAATTTTGATGAAGCAAAAAGATTGTTAAGTATTGATTTTGGTCTTTCTCGTCCGACTATTGATGCACTTGTTGGAACTGTGCATTCGGTTTATCTTAAAAATATTAAACCGCATCGAATTTATGCAACGCATAAACTTAAAAAAGCGGGATTAA
>CAZRHI010000059.1:0-7959 GCA_964599945.1 uncultured Acetobacter sp.
TCAACTTAAATAAACGCAAATGATAATTTTGCACCTGTTGCCGTAGCTGCTTAATGCAAAAGCAACAAACTCAAATTCTTTAGGCTTTGGTTGGCCTAAAGTGGGGGATGAGCCACCTAGCAACAGAACGGCTCATTTTGTTACAACCTAAAATATGGCAGATATAAAAATGACAGAATTTGTAAGTGAAATAAATTATGACCAGTTAATCGAAAAAGCGTTAAAACAAGTTGTGGTTGAAGCCTTAAAAATTGCTGAAAAACAAGGTCTCCCTGGAGAAAATCATTTTTATATCACCTTCAAGACAGACCACCCAGATACAATTATCCCAAGCAATCTAAAAATCCAATATCCTGAAAATATGACGATTGTTTTGCAACATCAATATTCTAATTTGGTAGTAACAGATACTTTCTTTTCTGTTGAGCTAAGCTTTGGTGGTCGCCCACAAACACTAGTTGTCCCGTTTGAGGCAATCACCTATTTTGCAGATCCTTATGCCAAGTTTGGTTTAAGTTTTTCTTTCTACGAAAATGGCGATGTTCATTCTTTAGAAGATATTTCACCAGAAAAGAAAGTATCTGGAGAAACCGCACAAATCATTTCTTTTGATAGTTTCAGAAAAAAATCTTAAATGAAAAAATTTTCCGTTATAATTGCCCAAAGACATTCCACAAGCATCTCGTTAGAAGAAGAATTTTACGAGGCCTTTCTCGAAATCGTCAAAGAAAAAAACACCACCGTTAATCAGCTAATAACTGAAATAGACTCTAACCGAACAACAACAAATCTCTCATCGGCATTGCGTTTATATATCTTAAAACATTTACAAGAAAAACTATCAAACCACTAAAACAAGTCAAACTCATCAAGGTCATCAACCGCTGTATCCGCATTTTGTTTTTTTTCTTGCTTTTCAGCTTCTACAACCTCTGAGGTCATCTCAACCCCCTGAGGCAATAAAACATCTGGTTCTTCTTCCGCCTTAGCGGTTTCCTCTGTTGTAACATTCACAAAGTTATCGTCTAAAGCTCCCCCAATTTCAGCTGAACCCTCCACAACTTCATCGTTAGAAACATACCCTTTCAAAATAGCTTCAAGCCCACCTGCCATATTCTCCTTATCCTCTGGCGTTCCTTCTTTTACAACCTCACCCACGACCGCATTTTCATGCTCAACAGCAATCGCTTCTTCTGATAAACTATCAGGAGTATCTGCCGACTTATCTTTACGCTTGAATCCTCCGCGTTTTTTAATATTTGAGGTTTTAGTCAACAGCTCCTCATCTCTTGCAATCTTAGCATTATAATTTTCACTTTTTAGACCTTGGCTTTCTTCCAATTCATCTGCCAAATCTTTTAACATCTCTTGCGACACAAGCCCCCCTTGTCCGCTCTCCGCAGCTTTGGTGGCAAGGTTTAATTTAAGCTCTGCATATTTTGTTTGATACCACTGAGGAACTCTATCAAGCTCCACTCCCTGACTAATCGGATAATAAGCCACTCCCCCCAAAATAAGACCAACAAAAAACAATACCCAAAATGGATGTTTTAAGATATATAACACCATAAAAATTGGAAACGTGATAACACTTAAAATCACATAAAAAAACTTAAACAGAGTACTTCTTTGTTTGCCTTCAGCCATAGCTATATCCTCACATTTCATCAATATCTAAGGTTATATCATTTCTTTATTTAAAACTTATTTAAGATTGCTAAATTTAATTTTGATAAGACCAAGTTTTACCATCAGCATTCAACCCACACCGACGATTATCATACTCAGGTTTAAGCTGATAAACCTTTCCAAACCCCGCATAATCATAATATTTGCTAATAACTTCTGGATTGATATAGTGTACCACCTCAAGTCGCCCATTTTCTTTTGAAAATTTATTAAAATAACTTGCCCCATATACAAATTTCGGCTTCAAACGAATAATCAACTCCTCCACATTCGGACGTGGAGCAATTCCCGTTGCTTCCCCAATCACATCTAATTGCCCAATCAGTTGCCAATAATACGCAGGGTCTTTGCCAAAAATATTATACATATACCCATCTCCATTAAACACATAATCACATGGATTGATATGACGTGTAATATAATCAGGCAAATAGGGCATTTTCCTCATCTGTTCCAATCGCCCCAAATAATATGAACAAGAGTATGCCAAAAACCCATATATCACGCCCAACACCATAAACCGAATAACCCGATTTTTAGCATCTAACCGATATAACAATGGCACACCACACAAAACCGCAAAATACACCAACAACCAATAGTAATAAACATATGGCGAAAAATAAACACGTCTCTGCACAAATTCCGCAATAAATAACAATGCCACAATCCGCCAATACTGATTTTGTGTCGTCAATGACACACCAGCCCCAACAAGCCCAAAGCACACCCAAATCAATATGAGTTTTGAATACTCTGCAATACGATGCAGTTCAAACCCATTAACCAAGTTAAGATTAAAAGTATAATTTGAAAGATAGTAAAGTTCAAGCATATCGTAATGATATAGATAAAACAAAAAAGCGCATACACCAATAAGCGGAAGAATTAACGCATGCCCGAACACTTTTAAGTTAATTTCCTTTTGACATAAAAAATATAAAACAACCACACCCAAACAAAAAAGAGGAAATAAGGCCTTCTGTGCAAATAAAAAGCTTATAAAAAACCACACAAACGAAACCGAAAGTTGCCATTGCTTCTTATCTCGCAAGTGTAAAAAAAGATAATACATTCCTCCCATCAAGCAGAAAATCATATAATTATCTGGTCTAAAATCAATCGCAAATAATTTATATTCTGGTGCTGCCACCATAGCAGCAGCCATCAACCCCCAAAATTTATCCGCCAAAAATTCCGCCACTATACGATAAACATAAACAAGCGATTTCAAAAAAACTAATAAAGAAACAAAGCAAAGCACTTCAGACACAGTCGTATTATACTGAAATATTTTCGCCACAGGTGCAAACAAATACCACAACAAAGGGTTATGATGTTGAAAAAAATCTCGATACGGCACTTGTCCCATTGCCACCATAAAACTAGAATGGAAATGTTCAATATTATCTCCATTTTGCGTAGGCAAATAAGAAATTACTAGCGAATAATATACCGCCACCAAAATCAAATCCACCACCACCGCAAAAAATGGTAGTTTATCCAATCCCCATGTTTTTAATTGTTCTACTGTTATCTTTGACTTTATCATCTCATCACTCGCCTCTTATGAACAGCACGAGGCAGAAACCATCGTTTCTGCCTATTGCCATTTTCTCCTTTCCTTTCAATATGTTAACGCCACTTACGAACCGCTCTAATATTGCGTTGATAAGCCTCACTTGAAGCCATATCTTCAAGATCAACCAACATTTTACTTCTCCAGTTCGGATACTTGTCTATATCCGTCCCTGGGAGATTTTGTATTTTCATAGATTGGAAAATATCTTCTGGTTGAAGCATAAACACCTCGCTATTAGTCTTTGCCATATACGAGTGAACAGCCTCTTCGATTCCCTCTGGAAACCCATCACCATACAGATAGTCCGAACAACGATGTTTATCTTCTGGCCAAACGCCTTCTTTATCCAATGCATTAAGCAATAACCGACGTTCATGTTCACGCCAACTATAAGCATTGCGTGT
Source organism: uncultured Acetobacter sp. (assembly GCA_964599945.1). Taxonomy (GTDB): domain Bacteria; phylum Pseudomonadota; class Alphaproteobacteria; order RF32; family CAG-239; genus CAG-267. Next base: position 3,676 of record CAZRHI010000059.1, read on the forward strand.
TTCCTCTTCGGTAAACAAGTTCAACCCGCGCATCAACCCAATTTCACTACCATACCACCAAGCCTTCATCGGAGGCATATCGTGTGTTCCAACAGAAGCAAAATATTTTGTTTCATATTCATGTGGTTCTTTAAGCGTACCATTTTCATCTTTGCGTTCAACCCACAACACACCGAGTGAATAAATATTGCGAGCAGTCAATCTTTCCTTAAATCCACCTGCAACATTACCAATACATTCACCCACAACCACACATTTATTCAAGTGGCTCTCAAGGGCTAAAATATTGAGCATATCTTTTTCATTATAGCGAATATAAGTACCTTCTTCTCCTTCATCAGGAATAATATACAAACGAGAAAGCCCCATAACATGGTCGATTCTCACTGCCCCAGCATAACGCATATTTGCTCGCAAAATACGAATAAACGGCTTGTAGCAACGTTCTTTTAACTCAAATGGATTAAACGCGCCTAACATCCATTTTTGACCTGTCGGGAAACAATTATCTGGTGGAGCACCTGCACCGCTTCCTTGAACGTAGAGATAGTTATCTCCCCAAACTTCCGCACTATCCTTAGACACACCAACAGGCAAATCCCGATACAACCCAATAACCAAATTGCGTTCTTTAATTTTCTTTTCAACCAAACGAAGCTGTCTATCTGCCTCAAATTGCAAAAACTTAAAGAAGTCAATTTCTTTCTGATGCTCAGTTACAAATTTTTCAACCCCAGAAGACAAAGCAGACCCTAAAGATTCTTCCCATTGTTTAGGACCTCTACCCCCAAGTTTAACTCTTTCCTCACCAATCGCTTGGAACACAGCCAACCGATGCAACTCGCCTGTATCTTGCGCTTTAAATGATTCAAATTCTTTTGCATACTCTGAAGAGCTATTTGCTTTCACCCGTGCGTAAATATTGCGCAACGCCTTAATTTTTGCATTATAAACCGATGTATAATCAATATTCTCTTTTTCCTTAGCAAACCAAATCGCTTGCCCATCTTTATCCCCTTCTTCATAAAATGGAACTTTCTCCACATCAATATAAATCGGGTTCAAAAATAATCTGCTAACCGAAGCATACGGACTTGCCGTTTCAGGATAATCATGTTGCAACACATTCAATGGATTTAAACCAATAACATCACCGCCACTATCAGCCATAACGTCTATCATATTTTCCAAATCTGTAAAATCACCCACACCCCAGTTGCGACGGCTTTTTAAAGAATAAAGCTGAACAGCAAACCCAAACAATTTATCTTTGCCTTTTTTATTAAGTGCATAACATTGGTTCGGAGCAACCGCTAACAGAGTTTTATATTCTCCTTGAGATGTTTTAACTTTAACATCGTAATAGTTTGGTTCTAATGCTGTCTCAACCACACCACGCAATTTAACATACGAACCACGCCCTTCGTTGAGCTTATCTTCTTCTGAAAATCTAACATTTAACGCTAAAAAGTTTTTCTCGCCCTCTTTAGCATAGCTAACAGAAATATCCCCCTTGGCTTCATCTTCCTTTAGCACAATATCAAACGATTTATCATCTTCTGTTACCACATAAATAACTTCCATCGCCTGTTGCCAGCGTCTTTTCTCTAGCCGCTCTAAAGATTTCTGAACTTCCTCATCGTTTTTAGCACCATAACCAAAATTTTCAATAAAAAAGCGAAGTTGCTCGTCTGAAACCTCACAGGTTTTAGTCGCTCCGCAACTAAAAGTAAAACTCGTACAAATATTGAGTTTATCCGCCAATTTTTTCAAAAGTTCACTCATACATAATCTCCTACTTTTTTATTTCAAAACAAAGCACCGACCATGCCGGCACCCAAATTTCCGCCAAAGCAGACAATCTATCTGCCTTAAACTTTTCAGAACTATCTAATAATAAATTCCATTTATATGATTTTTTAACATTTGGCAACCGCCATTTCACATTATTACCATTCGCATTCAAAATAATCATAAACATTTTGTCGTTTGCCATAACCATATAGGCCAAACTCTTACGATTAGGTTCAAACCAATCGTTTTGTGTAAACTCTGTACCTTTTTCTGTATACCACGCTAAATCTTTTATCCCTTGCTTGGCGTCCACAATCATACCACTAAAGAAATTTTTACGGTTAAAAATCCCCATCTTACGGCGAAGCTTAATCAACTTTTTAACAAAACGAATATTGTTAATTTCTTCTTGCCCAAATGTTTCCCACATCATATACGAGATAACATTATCCTGACAATACGCATTATTATTCCCAAACTGTGTATTTAAAAACTCATCACCCGAACGAATAATCGGTGTTCCAAATGAAAGAAGCAACGTACTAAGCATAGCTCTCGCCCGAATTTTACGATTCTCTAAAATCTGCTTATCCGTACTCAAGCCCTCAATACCAGAGTTCCAACTCCAGTTAGCGTCTGTTCCATCGCGATTATCTTCTCCGTTAGCAAAATTATGTTTATGATTATATGTTACCAAATCATTAAGCGTCATACCGTCATGAACAGTAATGTAATTAACCGAACTCCAAATTGTTCGATGAGCAGGACCAAATATATCACTAGACCCAGAAACACGACTAGCTAGCTCACCAACTTGTCTGTCATCTCCACGCCAAAACCGACGTACAACATCACGATAACGATCGTTCCACTCCATCATTGAAGGGGGAAACGCGCCAAGTTGATACCCTCCTATGCCAACATCCCACGGTTCCGCCACCATTTTAACCAACTGCAAAACCTCATCTTGGCGAACCGACATCAAAAAGCCACTGCTTTGGGTAAATTCTTGTTTAACACGCGCCAATGATGTTGCCAAATCAAGCCTAAAGCCATCAACGTGCATTTCTTCCACAAAGTAACGCAACGCGTCCATCACCAAGGTCAACACATACGGGTTTTGTAAATTAAACGAAGCCCCACACCCTGTACTGTCGTAATAATAGCGTTTGTTTGCTCCGTCTAGTGTATAATAACTTTCGTTATCTATTCCACGATAGCATAATGTTGGACCTAAATGATTTCCCTCAAACGTATGGTTATATACCATATCAAGAATAACCTCTAATCCGTTTTCATGAAAACGTTTGACCATTTTCTTAAAATCATCAACATTAGCCTGAACCAAATAACTCGGTTCTAAAGCAAAAAAGCAAAGCGATTCGTAACCCCAAAAATTATCTTTTAACCCCTCGTTTCTCTCGCTCATAAATGCGTTAACTGGCATCAATTCAACCGAAGTTACTCCAAGCCAATTCAAATAACTACAAACACTATGTGTCGCAAGCCCTGCAAATGTTCCTCGCTTACTATCCTGCACTTTTGGATGCGCCTTAGTAAACCCTTTAACGTGTAGCTCATAAAAAACTGTCTTAGCAGGGTCAACCTGAGGGGGACAATCATCTCCCCAATCAAACGAACTCTCCCCCACCACAACAGACTTTGGAACATACGGCGCACTATCTAATGTTGAAAAAGATAAATCCTTTTCTTCACTTTCCGTATCATAACCAAAAATCGCCTTATTCCAAATAAGCCTACCCACAAGCTTTTTGGCATACGGATCAAGCAATAGTTTATTTGGGTTAAAACGCTTGCCTTTTGCTGGATCATACGGACCATAAACCCGATACCCATAAACCTGACCAGCCTTAACCCCCTCAAGGTAAATATGCCAGATATTATTTTCTCGAACAGCTAGCTCATATCTCGCCGTTTCTTTCACGCCAGCTTTATCAAACAGGCATAGCTCAACTTTTGTCGCCCCTGCTGAAAATAGCGCAAAATTCACCCCCCATTCGTCAGGTGTTGCCCCTAACGGATATGCGCGTCCGTCCCAAACTTTAATATCTGGCATTTACCCTCTCTTTGTTTAATATCTGATGTGTTTCAAAACAATAGTTGAAAGTGGTGGCAATGTAATTTCAATAGAGTGAGCACGTCCATGCATACCATTATCTGAAGCATACAACTCACCCTCGTTTTTAACACCACTCCCCCAATAGTTTTTATCATCACTATTAAAGATTTCCTGATAAGCTCCACTATCTGGCACGCCGATTCTAAAGTTATGACGAACCACTGGAGTAAAGTTTGAAACAACAATCATATAGTTGTTGTAATCATGCCCACGACGAATATATGAAATAACACTATCATTAGCATTCGCATGATCAATCCATTCAAACCCTTTACCGTCAAAATCTTCTTCATAAAAAGCAGAATTTCCTTTATACATCAAGTTCAAATCACGAACACAATTTTGCATAC
>CAZRHI010000060.1:0-7890 GCA_964599945.1 uncultured Acetobacter sp.
TTTCATTTTTTACCCTATGTATTGTATTAACCTCGGCTAAAGCATATATCAAAACTGCCGTTTGTACAAAACTCTATTGATTTATTAACAGGAAAAAACGTCATGTCTTTATTCTATAAGTTATTATTGATTTTATCATTAGTTTCATTTAACGCTAATGCTTATGGTGTTCCTAAAGGATTATATATTTTAGAATATCCCGTAAATATGCCAAACACCACTCTCATCTCAGAAGCAAACATCGAAACCCCAATTTCAGCCCTAAAAGCAGATTTAACAATCATGACATTTTGGGCAAAAAATTGTTCCCCTTGCTTACGGGAAATGAAAGCCCTAGAAAAACTCTATAAAACCGCAAAAGAAGATAACATCAACGTTGTACTTGTTTCATCTTCTCTCTGGAAAAGCAACGAACAAGAACGCAAGTTTTTAACAAAATACGGAGCCCCAACAATCCCGTTTTATAAAGATACAGACAACCAATTATCCCTCAAACTAGGAATTGGTTCAACCCCATTTACCGTGATCATGAATAAACAAGGCAAAAAAGTTGCCACAATCCGCGGAGAAACCGACTGGACATCAGAAACTCTTTATGAAACCATAAAAAAGCTAGCCCAATAAATTCCCAAAAAAACTTCTTCACTCACAAACAAAAAAGCTGGTTAAATAACCAGCTTTTTCAAAACAAACCTCTCTCGCCTATTTACTTTTTCCTTTCAAAAAGTTCAAGCACCCCAAATTAAACGGAGAATTAGCTTTTTCTTGCGCCCGTTCCTTTGCCTTCTGTTCCTTTCTTTTGGCTTCTAATCTAGCTTTTTTATCCTCTGCTTTATAGATAACACCAAAAGCCTTATCATAAAGCTTCCGAACATTTTTATTATCCATAGAACGAAGACTGTTTCTCAACACATCAGAAAACGTACGATAATCAGAAAATTCGCTTTGCTTAAATTCATGAATTTTCTTATCACCCTCAAACATTTTCACTAAAACGTCCTTGTCCCAACTCACACTAGCAAAATAATCATCATCTTAAAGACCTAGAGTTTCTTGAAAACGGACACTAACAAACCTCTCATCACCATTTTTATTTGTTAAACGAACACCATAAGTCGCATCAGCATCTATTTTTTTTGTTTCTTCATCAGAAAGCAACTCAGCTTTAATTCTTGAAATCATCTTCTTTCTCTTTTCCAAGGTGTCTTCTAATAACAAAATACCATAAAATAGACACCTTGTCAAACAAAACCAGATTCGCCTAATTTACAAAAGTCCCAGCTCTAGTCGCCCAAACGTTCCGCCTGCCTAAGCATCAAACGCAAATGTGGTACTGCCGCATACTTCTGTTTAGCATAAAAATCATGCCGAACTTGTTTTAATTTCTCTAGTCTTTCTTTTCGCAAAGTTTCCTGAAGCACCATTTCATCTTGAAGCGACTGCACATTACCCTCACATTTTAAAATCGCGCCTCTTTCTTCGGCATACATCACCGTAGGCATACTAAACGAAACACATTTTCCCTCTTCTTTCATCTTTTTAAATACTTCAAAAATAAGTGGGTCAACCAATGCGCGTTTTTTCTTTTGAGCTTCACGAGCCTTTATGTCTTTGTGCGAGGTATAGATTAACGCAAGCGTCCCATCACGCGCCTCTTTAAGCATAATCCCCCGACTATCATTAAACATACGTTCAAGCTTCTCGTCATTATACTTTTTCTTTTGTTGCTCAAACATATAGTCATGTGAGCAAAAACCATCTCTACAAATATCTACATATACCTTTTCTGGGTGTTCAGGGTTATGGCTACAAACCACTCTATACCTTAAAGACATTGCATAAAATATTGGCTCAGACATTCAATCAACCTTTCTTCAAACATTTTCGACATATTACACAAAAAAATATTTAAAGTAAAGACTTTTATCTAAAAAAACTTTTTTCAACATTTCATACATAAAAAAAGAGGCGTTTCCGCCCCTTTCTTATCGCTTATGCCAAACTTAATGAATCTCAAGTTCTTTCTGGTTTTTGCCTTCTGCTGCATACTTCTCAAGCACAACAGCTGCTTTTTTCGGTTGAGAAACACACCCAGGGCCAGCAATACACCCACCTTCGCAACACATAACCTCCAGCATATTGCAACCATCATCAAGCCCTTTAAGCGCAAATTTCTTGAGTGCCTTAACATTATCTTTAGTCAAACCATTGATAGCATATGGACGATAATCTGCCTTATCTCCAATCAAGTTAGCCACAGCAGAAGCAACCCCACCAGAAATTGCATAGCGTCTAGACTGAGCAGACGCTTCATCAGCAAATTGCGCACCGTCTAAAGTGTTAATATCAATCCCTTTAGCATCAAACATCGCTTGAACATCAGCAAACACCAAAACATAATCCACATTCGGCACATTTTCTGCTTCAATTCTCTTTGCCAAACATGGCCCAACAAACACAGAAACCGCATCAGGATAACGCTTTTTCAAAATCTCTGCTGTATAAACCATTGGGCTTCCCGTATGAGAAACAAATTTTTCAATCTCAGGAACATGAACTTTCGTTGTTTTAACATATGCAGGGCAACAAGAGGTTGTCATAAATGGCGCCCCCTCTTCCATTCTCTCAACAAACTCTGCCGATTCGTACTTAGATGTATATTCTGCCCCATACGCAACTTCAATCACATCATCAAAGCCAAGAGCCTTATATGCCGCAATCACCTTGCTCAAATCATTTCCAAACTGTCCCAAAATTGCAGGAGCAACCATTGCCACCACTTTTTTATGAGGGTTTTTAATTGCATTTAACACATCAATCATCTGTGAATTATATACAATCGCTCCAAATGGACAAGATTGCAAACACTTACCGCAAGAGATACATTTTTCAATATCAATCTCTTCTCTTCCTTCTGCATCTTTCGTAATCGCATTAACTGGGCAAATCTCTTCACATGGCACAACAGATTTATGAATAGCACCATACGGACAATTTGTTGCACACAAGCCACATTTAATACATTTTTCTTGGTCAATAACAGCTTTATCTGCAACCAAAATCGCCTTTTTGGCACAATTTGCTTCGCAAGGTCTTGCCACACATGCCTGACACATCGGCGTAACTTCAAACATTTTCGCCCGACAAGCATTACACGCACCTTTAATAACACAAAGCCCTGCTCTTGGAGCTTTAGTGCGAGCCAACGCCTCTTTCACCAACTGAAGAACCGAACAATCCTCAAGAACTTCTTGTGCCAAAAACCCCATTGCCGCCAAAACTTGCCCTCTAACAGCCGCTTTTTCCGCTTGAGGGTTCTTGCGTGCGTTCTGTTGAGACGCTAATTCATCAATAACAGTTTCAATATCTGCCAAATCATTTTCAATAAAAGATTTTGCCACACGTTTCATAATTTCTGCACGCACAGGCGTTACATTGTTTTTTGCAGGTAGCATAAAAAGTCCCCTTATAAATTAGTTTCATTAAAATCAGTATAGCGCGCAATTTATAAGATTTCTTTAAAAAAGCAAGAAAAATTTAATTAAAGTGCATTTTGTGCTTGACGAATAGACAAAAATATGGTAGATAATATCCACTTTATATATGATCATGAATATTATTAATTAAAAAAACATTGAGCTATGACATGTTTTATGATGAATGGACAAACCGTCCGCGTGCTTGATATGAGTGTAGAACGTGATGGCGAACGCGTCTATCACGAACCCAAAAAGTCTTTCATCGAAAGACTTATGGCAGAACTCAAGGAAGAACCCTACGAGGGAGACGAGAAGCTTCTAGTGGCATACTCTGAAGGCGTGTGTACCCAAATTACAACAAAGCCCTCTCAGGTGTTAAGACTCTCTTTAACTGGTCAAACTTATGTTTACCAGCCGTTAAAAAAGAGACTAACGCAAGGGGCTGTCGCCGTTGTATTATACAAATACCAAGGAAAATATATTCCTTTGTATGAACAACGATATTTCAGACAGAAAAAGGAATATATGTTCTTAAACCCCCAAGAATTGAAGAAGACCCTTTCAAAAGTCTTCTCTTCAATAGAGCTAAAGCTCGGTCTCCTCACACACGAGAGAATCCCCTGCATAGCATGGCAAGTATCCACCGAAGACGGCGAATATTACATTCCATGGCACAATGGGTGCATCTTCAAAGGAGATGATACCCTGCTTTTTGAAGAAAAACCTTTGGAGCAGATGCGGCGAACATACGAACTCTTTCGTTTCGCCCCCTCTGGCATCACTACGGGTGCGTACCACATCATCTGTTGCTAAATCTGATGCTAACAAAAAAAACACTGGACTAACCTCCAGTGTTTTTTTAATGCTTAAAAAGAAATGCCTGCCCCCACAATTCCCATATAGTCAGTAACACCCTTTTCACCATCCGCATTAAACCTTGCCTGAATTTTTCCCATCAAATTAACATCTTCTTTGGGTTGCCCTTGATAATATAACCCAAGGTCATACTCTTTAGCCTCAGGCTTTAATGAGGTCGTTAGCTTTTGCATATAAATCGTATCCGAATAACTATCACGCCCATTCGCAAACAAAACAGACGCCCGTCCTTTCACCACAGATAATGGCGAAGACAAACTTAAACCAATCTTATCTTTTGCATTAAGTTTATACTCTCCTGCTAACATAAAGCTCTCTGTCTGTAAATCAGACAGTGCAAGCATTGAGGTTTCACTTCCTTTAGTATAGCCACGATAATATGCCGCCACAATAGAAAAATCTGGTGTCAAATTAAGTGCAGCCCGAACCCCCATATAATATGTTGAGCTATCTTTAATCCCAAACATACCCGTTCCATTCATACCAAGCATTGCCTCGTCTTCAAAGAGCATACCGCCCAAAGTGGCCACTTCCAAATAATCCGTCAGATTAAAACCATATTCTCCAGCAAACGAATAAGCACGTTTATCAAACGAATGCTTATCTTGCTCATAATCACGTTCATACAGTCCGTTTTCACCTGTTTGAATAGAAAATTTCACTTTTGAAGCGTTACTTAGCTTAAATGTATTTTCCGCACCATATGCTTCGTTCATCGCAAAATATGGATTAGACACATCTCTTAACACATTGTCGCCTGTCGCATATTTGCTATTTGCTGCATAATAAAGTCGAGTTGAACTATCCGCTGTTTCGCTAACAACTTCTGCCGAAGAAAAACCAGCCTTCCCACCTCGGCTAAGCGTTTCCTCAGAGCTAAACTGAAATCCTGTTTTTTCATCTTTAATAACACGTTTCGCCCCACCCGTCGCAATCTTAGAAACAGCATTACGCAAATTTGCATTAGACGCGTGTGTGATATTAACTAATTTAGCCGTATCATATTGGAAAGGTCTGTTTAAAATATCAAACGCCGTTACCGTTTCAGGCATCGCTTTAAGCATTTTTTGTTGTAACGGAGTTGATAGCGAAAGCTTTGACGCCTTCGCCGAAGAAAGCGAATCAAACGAAGAATTTTCAGGCAATTTCAATTCACCCAATGGTGTCGTAACAGCCGCCTCCAAATCCAACGCCCCGCGCCCATAAACAGCACTATTCGCATAAACACCTTTATTATTTGCCGTTTCTAATAACAAATATGCCACATTTTGCGCATTCAGCCACGGATAATATCCATTCAACAGCGCAATACTTCCTGAAACAACAGGCGCAGCCATTGATGTACCAGATAAATACACATTCCCTTCTTTAGATGCTCCCGTAGATAAAATATCAGACCCAGGAGCCGCCAAACAAAAACCAGACGCACTGCCACACGCGTTAGAATACCAAGCTATTTCACCCGATGTCGCCGTTGCAGATTTTGTGCCATAGTCTAACGCCACCACAGATAAATAAGGAACTTCCGTATCGCCTTTAACATACCCGTCAGTGTTCAAATTTATAAACCCAAGTGCTGCGTCTAAAGAAGGTTGGTTCATAGCCTCATTTCCAGCAGATTGCACCCAAACAGCCTTATTCTTTGCAGCATAAATATACGAATCAACAACATCTTTTCCCAAAAATATCAAAGAAACCTCTACACCTTGTTGAGGCAAAGGAACAGCCACTCCCCAGCTATTGTTAAAAACGCGAACTCCATTATCCACCATGTTTTTCACAGTGCCATACATATCCGTAGATAAATCCCAGCTCACCCCTTCAATTTGCGCATTATCAAATGCCACACCGTGCATACCTTGGTCATTTTTATTACCCGCAATAATTCCTGCAACATGGCTTCCATGGTTCATTCCATTAATTGTCCCAGCCCAAAGACTTACCAAATCAGATATAGGTAAATCAGGGTCTAACTCTGATAAATCCTCCCCAGGGTATCCTGTTCCCGCATTCACCAATGACATATCAGAAAGTGAAATCTTCCATGCTTGTTGCATAACATCAGCCAAATCTTTTTCATCGACCGCCCAATCAAGCCTATCTCCATTCTGCCCATAGTTAACAGGCTCAAAGACATTGTAATATTCCCCAAACGCATCTTTTTCCCGATGAATGTGGAACAAATAATACTTTGAACCTTTTTTTACCACATACGCCTGTAAGCTCCCGTCTTGCCTCATATATGACCAAACAGACCGCTCCCCACTATATTCATTTATATCATAGCGTTTCACAACTTTGCCATCTAAATCAACATTAGGATATACCCCATTATCGAAAATCCCTACTTTAATCTTCTCTAAAGCTTTATCCGAGCCTGCTTGGTGTCCAAATAATTTACCGCTTTCATCTGTTCCATAAATATAGCTATACGCTTCAGCCCCTTTAATACCGTCTAAAAAATTTCCAGCCATATATTCTGCTGTGCGAAACTTGCTAGCATTGTTCGGAGAAAGCGACCCAACTGGTTCTGCCCCAGAAGCTTGTCCGTGTCCACCACCGCCACCTCCTCCAGACATAGCAAGCGCAACACCCCCCCCCACAGCCAGCAACCCAGCTCCAGCAAGCATATACCGCTTACTATTTCCAGAAAATAAACTATCATCTTTAAATTTCTTTCTCGGGCCAACCTTTTCCCTGCTTGCTGTTTCGGTTGAGCGAGATTTTTTGACCTCATTATTACATGGATGATACGGATTAGCCCCATATTCAAACAACACGCTTTGCGCCACAGTGTCATGATTTTTCACTGCCAAGCAATACGCTGTGTTTCCCTGAGCATCTGTTACATCAATCATATTCCGATACCGTGAAAGTAACTGAAAATACGATACATTCCCCACAGACGCTTGTTGATAGATAGCCTGTGCGCTAATCTGAGAAGCTATCGCCGAAGAAGACCCTCCTATAAGTGCCTCAAACACAAAACTCGCTATCACAGTCTTTTTTATAAAACTCATGGTCTTCTCCAAGCATAGTACTATTATGCACTAGCATACACTAAAAATCTTAAAAAAGACTTAAAATAACCTCCAAGCAACTTCAAAACTAAAAATTTTTCTCCAGATAATCAATAATATCAACATCAGCAGGCGGAAATTCATAATTTTTCAATTCTTCCGCACGCACCCACCGCAAGTTTTGATGTACTAAAGCTTTCAAATTTTCTACATCTTTAATTTTTGCCAAATAAACCAAAAGTTGAAACTCCCCATGCGGATACACCTTCGAAACCGTCATCACATATTCCCCCACCTCACAACACACATCAAGCTCTTCCTTGATTTCGCGGATAATACACTGTTCTACTGTTTCACCATCTTCTTGTTTTCCACCAGGAAACTCCCATAATCCAGCCAAAGCTTTCCCCTCTGGGCGTTGCCCAATCAAAATTTTCCCTTGATCATCAAAAATCAACGCTGTCCCCACAATTTTCATATTTTTATCATTTTAATAAAACAAATATTAAGAATTA
>CAZRHI010000061.1:0-7742 GCA_964599945.1 uncultured Acetobacter sp.
CATGAACCAAGCCCGCCAGTTCAAAAATCGTACTCTCTCCCCACCGCAGCCCAAAGTTATGTCTGTGTCGCTCCCCACCCCAAAAAATAGCTCGCCAGTTCAAAAATCGTACCCCCTCCCCACCGCAGCCCAAAGTTATGCCCGTGTCGCTCCACCCCCAAAAAAATAGCCCGCTCGTTAAAAATCGTACTCTCCCTCGCCGCAGCCCAAAGTTATGCCCGTGTCGCTGACACCTTGAAAAGCGTGTTAATAGACCATATTTTTAGGTTTACAAATCTTTCGAACAACTTTAACATAACCGCAAGTATAACCAATATAATATAGGTCATAGCCAATGAAAAAACTTTTTTCCTACATTTTGAGTGCCTTACTTTTATTAACATCTCCTGTAAAGGCCGAACTAAACATAAACATTAGTGGCGCAACGCAAGCTCCAATTCCAGTTGCGTTCCCGAAAATCATCTCAGATAATAACGGTCTGGGCGCATTTTTTGGTTTATCATATGCTGATAAGGTGCGCGATGTGGTGTTAGCAGACCTTGAGAGAAGTGGTTTATTTCGGATAATCAACGAACGGAGCTACATTCAAAAGTTAACATCTATGGAAGACAAGCCCATATTTGGGGATTGGCGAGTAATAAACGCGCAAGTTTTAGTGCAATCAGCAATTTTAGAAGAGAATGGCGAAGAATTAAAACTAAGCTTCAAGCTATGGGATATAATCAGCCAAAAAGAATTGATGTTTGAGGTGTATACAGCAAGCAAAGAAAGCTGGCGTAGAATGGCACACTCTATGGCAGACGCGATATACGAACGCCTAACAGGTGATAAAGGGTATTTCAACACCGTGATTGCCTATATTTCAGAATCTGGTCCCTCAAGCAAAAGGGTTAAACGTCTAGCGTTAATGGATCAAGACGGCGACGGCCACCAGTTTTTAACAAGCGGAGCAAATTTGGTGTTAACCCCACGTTTTTCACCCGATATGCAATACATCGCATACTTATCGTTTATCAACAACAAGCCACGGGTCTATATGTATAACTTGCGCACACAACGCACTGAGGTTTTGGGCAACTTCCCAGGGATGACATTTGCGCCAGCCTTTTCACCAGATAGCAAATATGTGTTGCTAAGCTATGCTGAAAATGGGGTTACAGACATTTATGAAATGGATTTAGAAACCAGAGAAACCAAGAAGCTAACCTCTGGACCAAGCATTGATACCTCACCAAGCTATTCACCAGACGGCACAAAGATTGTGTTTAACTCCGACCGAGGGGGCAACCAACAATTATATGTAATGGACAGAGATGGCTCAAATGTGGAGCGTATCAGCTTTAACCAAGGGGCAAGATATGCCACCCCAGTTTGGTCGCCACGAGGGGATTATATCGCCTTTACCAGAATGCAAGGCGGACAATTCCAGATTGGCGTGATGTATCCAGACGGCACAGGTGAGCGGATTTTAGCCAATGGCTTTTTAGTAGAAGGGCCTACATGGTCGCCAAATGGTCGAGTACTGATGTTCTACCGTCAAAACCGAGGAACAGCAAGAACAGACGCACCAGTACAACTCTATTCCGTAGACATCACAGGTCAAAACGAGCGTATGGTGTTAACCCCAGGGGACGGTTCAGACCCAGCTTGGTCGCCCTTGCTCTAAATATAAACAAAAACGAAAAGGGGGGAAACAGCCCCCTTTTTTAATGCCTTCCTCTCTCATGAAACGTAAAACACTCCCTCTCCCCCGTCATTGCAAGCAACAAAAAGCAAACCCTCTCCTCGTCATTGCGAGCGCCGTAGCGTCAGCTACACTAGCGCGAAGCAATCCATAAAACCAGTGCGTAGCACACCACAAATAGATTGCCACGTCGCACGTCGGCATTACGCCACCGCACTCCTCGCAATGACACCATGAAGCAAACAACACCCCGCTCGTGGTCAGTCTAGGCGGGAAATTTTGGACAGATAGAGATGGGCTCGAGACTTTTCAAAAATTTTAGTGTACATAGACGTACATGAATTTTTACCCCCGCACAAAATCACACTCTCCTCGTGGCAAGTCTAGGAGGGAAATTTTGTGAAATAGCCCCAAATGTCCCTGAGTGTGGGGAGTGTAGTAAACCTACATGACCCGACCGAAGTGAGGCTTCCCCCAAGAAAATCACACTCTCCTCGTGGCAAGTCTAGGAGGTAAATTTTGGACAGATAGAGATGGGCTCGAGACTTTTCAAAAATTTTAGTGTACATAGACGTACATGAATTTTTGAAAAGTCTCGAGACCGCTCTAGATGCCAAAATTTACCCCTAGACGTTTGTCTGCCAACCTTTAACAGACGTATCCTCACTCCCCTGATGTACAACCACTTGTGGGTAAGCAATGTTAATCCCCTCTTCACGGAAACGCCGTAAGATTTCATAACGAACATCACTACTTGCAGTCCAGCCGTCCCAAATATCGGCAACATAAAAGCGTACCTCAAAATCAAGAGATGAGGAAGCAAAATCTTTGAAGATAACATATGGTGCGGGGATTTTCGCCACTTTTTTAGAGGACTTAGCGCACTCAAGCAAAATCTGAGTAACTTGGTCTGCATCAGAGTCATACGAAACACCAACAGAAATGGCTTGACGTTGCCAATTATTACCATGCGTTAAGTTCACAAGAGATGAAGAAATCAACGTTGCGTTTGGAATAATCACACTGCGTCTGGTCCAAGTTTCAAGCTCGGTAGAGCGGATATTGATTTGCTTAATTTTACCCTCTTCGCCCCCAAGAATAACCCAATCGCCAACCTTAAAAGGACGCTCAAACAAAATGATGATACCTGAAACAAAGTTTTTAATAACGTCTTGTAAACCAAAACCGATACCAACGGAAAGCGCACCAGCAATAAACGCGAGGTTAGAAAAATCAACCCCCATGGCAACCATACCCAAAATAGCCGAAAAGATAAAACCAGTAAAGGCAAAACCCGAAACAAGAGAATGTTTAATCCCCTCGTCCATATTGATACGGGTCAAGAGGTTAGACGCCATTCTGCGCTTTAGCACACGCACCAAAGTCAACGAGATGAAAAAGACCAATAACCCCGTAAAAATCGCAATCAGTGAAATCTGAATACCGCCCACCTTAAAACCAAACACCAATCGTTTAATGCCGTTAAGCATAAAATTACTCGGTACTCCCCAAAGCCTCAATAACAGATAAATCCAAAACAACACCAACACAGGTGTAACCATAAGCGACATCAAAAAATCCACCTTAGAAAGAAGGCGTTTACGCATCTTAAAGGTCTTAATCCAAAAAACAATACTCCGCCGTAAGATGTCTGAAATCACGGTGCGGAAAATAACAAACGCCCCTCCAAGAAGAACAGAAAAGAAAAAGCGATTAAAAATAAAGGTCGCAAGCCCAGGGTAGCCAAACAGCGACACACCAAATGTAGCAAAAGCAAACAGCGACACAAATAAAATAACCTTAAACGATGTCCCCACACCGTCATCTTCTTCAATCAACACCCCAGGTTCATCAGAAGATTTATTATCCTCCGCATCATCATCGTCTTTTGGTTTAATCTCCGCAAACACGCGTGCCGTAATCAAAATAATTGTTATCGCCTTAACCGCGTCAATCGACACCTCAATCAACAAACTCAACTGGTCAGACACATCAAAATATTTAGAAATATTGCGCAAACAATCCGCCGTGCCTAACAGCAAAATAGAAAAGGAAATTGCGCCAAAAACTTTCTCTGCGCGTTCATCAGAAATATTAAACAAACGCCAACGCCCGTTCCATGGAGCAAGTATCACACGCGCCAACGCGCGCACCAAAATCATAAACAACAAATACCATAACACATTGGCAAGCACAATGCCAAATTGGCTTTTCGTCAACTCTTCATTAGAAAATTCCCAAAGCAAACACCCCCCTAATAAGATGGAGGGAATAACTCCATAAGCAAGCGCGGTAACAAACGCCACCATAATTTTTTGCGTATAACGAGGCTGTTCGTCGGTGTGCTTATAGCCCCAATTTCCAATAATAAATTGGCGAAGCCACAAACCAACCGTAAACGCCACTCCCAAAATCAATAACACATACCACCCACGGTGCAACAACCCCTCACGCCCCTCAACGCTTAACCCAAAATACCAGTTCACAGGAGAAGCCGTTAATTGCCATAAGAAGATAACCGCGTCGTTAATCGCCTTAAAAAAGTTTTTAGGCGCAATCAGCATATTTTTTTCAGAAACCAAATCGCCAAGTAAAGCTTTACTACGCGCGTCCGTAATCATTGCATTCAAGCGAGCAATCTCTGTTTTAAGCAAATTTGCCTCAATAATCTTGCTTTTAAAACCAGACACCGCCTGCGCATATTTTTCACGCATCGCCGCAATCGCAGAATCTTCATTTTCACCCTCTGCAGGCGCATCGCCAATAGCGGTTAGGGCATCTTGCGCATATTTAGATTGTTTTTCAATACTGCGGATAAACGTATCAATCGCCATTTCTTTTTCGCTTAACGCGTTCAAATCATTTTCCAAACTTTGTTGCGTAAAGTGGTTTGACTTTATATCGTTTTCCATCTGCATCAGCTCTGCAGAAACTTGGTCATAATTAAGTTCTTTTGTTTCCGCCTCAACAGCAACATCTGAACTAGCAGAAAGTTGTTGGTCTTCCACGATTTGGGCAAAAGCACTCCCCCCACACAAAAGCACAACTAAAAAAACTAAAACTAGACTCTTAAAAAAGTAACGCATCCGAGTTATCCTAACAAAAAAAAATATCCGAATATATACTTTCATATCCATAAAGAAAGTCAAGCATTTTTTACCCCACGCCAAACACAAAAAAAAAGAGACACTCCCTAAAGAATGCCCACTTTTTTTAAGTTAGCTAAAAAACAAACTTAAATCATTTGTTTTAAGACCGCATACGCCAGTTTAGCAGACCCAGCCCGAAGGTTATCCGCAACCACCCAATAGCTAATGCCGTTTTCAACCGAAACATCTTGACGCACACGAGAAACATAAACGCTATCTTCGCCTTGCACATCATCAACACTAACATATCCGCCATCAACAGTCTTATCAAACACCACAACGTTTTTAACCGTTTTCATCAAATCACGAACTTTATCAACATCAACCTCATCAGAAAACTCTGCGTTCACATACCCCGCATCGCCAATAAAGGTTGGCACAAACGCACAATTCGCATGTACTTTAATTTCTTTATCCAACACCTTTTTAACTTGAGCGTTAATCTCCCATTCAAGCGATGTTTCTTCGCCAATAAATTCCCCAACCTGAGGCAACACATTAAACGCGATTTGTTTTTTAAACACGTCCTGATTATCCATAAGCGATTCGTTTAAGAAAATTCTGCGAGATTGCGCAAAAAGCTCATCCATCGCCTCACGCCCATAATATGACGTAGAGTTAAAAGTCGTAACCACTAATCTCTCAAGTTTGTGTTCGTTAAGCACTTTAGCAAGGGGCAACAAAATCTGATACACAATCGAAGACGGCACACCCACCACCTGCACATCTTTGGTAAGTTTATCACCGTTAATCTCAGGCACAATAAACGGCACATTAGCCTCGCTAAAAGTAGCCCCACTCAAATCAACCACCTTGCACCCAGAAGCCACAGCTTTTTTGATATAACGTCTGCCCAGTTCTTTTGTGGAGGCAAATACAACAGCGTCCGCCTGTTTAAAGTCAAACTCTTCTAGCGCATAGACATCTAGCTCATCATCTTCGCCATAAGAAACCAATGTGCCAAGAGGGGCTTTCGCTTCCACCGCCAATACATCACTAACCGCCACATCGTTTTCACTAAGCAATGTCAAAAACTCACGTCCAGCGTTTTCCTTAACACCAACCACAGCAAGCTTTGTCATAAAACTTTTCCCTTCAAACAAAATTTCGTTGTTCCTAATCTGCCCCTTAAAATTTAATTTTTCAAGCAATTTTAAAAACTTTTTTTCACCCTCATCGCCCTATGTCCCCACCCGCTGCTTTTCCTCTGTCATCACAACACTTTTCTCTCTCTTCCTGTTCTCAATTAAATCATATCTCTTTTAGCTCCCCTCACATCACCCACCGCATAAAACAAGCCCCAAGCCTCCTTACCCCAAAGCACTCTCCCCAGCCCTAATTTAGAGATTTATTTCTTGACAAAAACAAAATTTTGTATCATCTTCTTTCCTATTCACAAATTATTATGCCTTAAAAACTTTATTCTTATGATTGATTTTGTTCCAAAATTTCCTTATTACAAAGGAAATCGTGTAGCTGCCATAAGCCACACAGCAAACGGATGTTTTGCCCTTTTAACAACCAAAGGCGAGTGTTATTTGTTTGATGCAAACGGCATCATGCTCACCACGCCTTTCGTTGCCAAAGACGCGAAAATCCTTAACGACGGAAGTTATTTCCTGCAAAACCGTCCCACCCCCAAAAGCCCACGGTATCATTCGTACTTGGCAAGTTGCCCCATATGGACACTCCACCAAAACGACCACACCCCATGGCTTAGTGAAATTGATGACTGCAAGGTTTTTGCAAATGACTGGTACAGCATTCGCCAAAATGACCGCCAACAGCTCTACAACAGCGACCACATTCTTGTTGCCGAAAACTTCAAAGACTGTGCGGTTTTCCCCTCTGGCTACGCGCTCCGCACCAATGAAATACATTACCTTTACGCAAATTGGAAAATTTTTTCCAACGAAGGTGAACTCATTGGTCATTGCAATAGCGTCCGCCAAATCTTGGGCGACGGGTTAATGCTTGTATTTGACCCAGAAACTGGCTACAACACCCTCAAAGACATCAAGGGCAATAAAGACCTCGCCGACAATATCGTTAGTTACAAAACATTCCCCAATGGCTGTTTTTCACTAACTTTTGAGGAAAAGTGGAATCGTAGTCAATCCTCAAGTTTCCATGGACCAGACGGCAAGCGTCGCGGTGTTGCAACCGAAAACAGTGTCTATTTGCCAGATTCACGCTCAATCGGGCTTATAAACAAACGTATCGTTGGTTTATATCGCCCAACTGGTATCATCACCAAACAAACCGCAGACATCTGGAAATATGTCATTGCTGGAAGCTACTATCTGCTTTGTTATGAAAACGGCACCACGCTGTATAATGACCAAAGCGTTGACCTCGGAGAGAATTATTCTCTCATCGCAACAGAAAATAATTTCGCCGTGTTCCAAAACGAGGAAACTTATCATCTGTTTAACCAAAATGGTGAGGTAATCTCACTCCCCCTCTCGGAGTAATCCCCCACCTACATAAAAAAACCTCCATACCCAAAATATGGAGTTTTTTTTATGCTCTCCCACACCACCACTCCACGTCATTGCGAGTGCCGTAGCCCCAGCTACACAAGCACGAAGCACCCCACACCTCCCCCACGTCATTGCGAGGTGCGCCGTAAGGCATGCAACCGAAGCAATCCATAAAAACAGGTGCGTAGCACACCACATAGATTGCCACGTCGTTACACTCCTCGCAATGACACCATGAACCAAGACCGCTCGTTGGAAAAGACCATCTCACCACACCGCAGCCCAAAGTCATGCCCGTGTCGCTGACACTGCCTCGTCGCACGTTGGCTATACGCCACCGCACTCCTCACAATGACGCATAAAGCAACCCCACCGCCCCACGCCTCATCCCCCCCCCAAGCTCCCCCCAAAGCACAAAAAAAAGAC
>CAZRHI010000062.1:0-7681 GCA_964599945.1 uncultured Acetobacter sp.
AAGCATAATTGCTGAGTTAGATTGCCCCATATAGCTCGTTACCGCTTGCACATATTTTTCAGGAACAATATTCGCATCTTCACGAGGGTTAAGTGAAGGCTTTCCGCCAACCTCTTCCCAACAACGATATTCCCCTAAAGCCCAGTTTAAGGCTTGACGTTGATTAGCATACTGACCAAATTTAGCATTTGCTTGATCTTCGTTAATAATGCCTAAGTGTTTTTTCTGCCAAACATCACGCACATCCCATTGGTTGACAAGCGTTGGTGTATCATGTGTCGAGGTTGCACACACAGACATCTGCATATATTCCTCAGGACGCACCATAGATCCCCAACAGTCGTTTTTATGTTCAAAAGGCAACACCTTATATGACATAATACCAAAGTCTTCTAAATCACGTCTAAATGAATCTTGCGCATTACCAAGGTCTTCCCCAATAATCATTGTTTTGTTGCGCCAACTTTCCAACGCCACAATAGCCATAAGTTCTTGAGAATTATAATAAATATAAGACCCCTCTTTGCTATCTTTCGGGTAAATATAAAGACGGCTTAACTGCAAAACATGGTCAATACGCAAGCATCCAGCATACCGCATATTTGCTTCTAAAATACGACGATACGGCTCATACCCGTCTTTTTGCAATTCCATTGGGTTAAAGCCTAGTAACCCCCATTGTTGACCATTTTGCGAAAGAATATCTGGTTCAGCACCTGCTGTTCCTTTCATATAAAGATTAGAATAATACCAAGCTTCAAAACCTTTACAAGACGCACCAACTGCCATATCCATATAAAGACCAATCTTCATACCTGCGTTTTTACAAGTTTCCTTAACCGTCTGTAACTGTTTTTCACACTGCCATTGCGTATATTTATAATACTCAATTTCCTGACGATGCGTGCGTTGGAATTGTTTAACCGCTTCCGATTCGGGGTTCTTATATTCCTCTGGCCATTCACTCCAATTTACAGGAGCAACTTCCATCGAAGAAAACCATTTGTTAAGCGCGCGAAAAGTCGCAAACTGTTCCAAAATTCCGTTATTATCTGCACAAAACACATCAAAACGATTATGCTCTTCTGTTTCATGATCTCGGTCAAATTCTTCAAAACAGCGATACAAAATATCGTCAACCAAATTTTGTGTTGTCGTATAGTCAACATAACTCCGCCGTTTATTTTTCTGCACCTTCGCCTGAAATTCAGGGCTATTATAATATTCCTGAATTTCTGAACTATTTCTAAATTCAGGGACAGCCGTAACGTCAACATACAGATAGTTAAAAAACATACGGCTATCTGGTCCATATGGAGAAGCATTTTCAGGCATATTATCTTGTGAAGCGTGTAACGGGTTAACACCAATCAACCCTGCCCCATTTTTACCTAAAATATATCCCAACTGAGCCAAATCGCTAAAATTACCAATACCGATGTTATTTTCACTAACTTGTTCATAAAGCTGAACAGGAACACCCCAAGTTTTCTTACCTTCACGAATTCCTAACCCGTCAAAACACTTTTCTGGTGCAGAGATAAGATGCGTTTTCTGCCCCGTAATAGTGCCGTCAGCCCGACGATATTCAAATTCAACCTGATGATATCCAAGACGAACCTCAAATGGAAACTTAAACAAATATTTATGATAAGTTACCCCATTTACAACCCGAGAAGGGCGATCTCCCTCATAAGGTTTCAGCTCGTCAACCAAAATTTCTCCGCGATACAGACGCTCCTCTTGATTGTCTTGCTCATTAGCAATACTAGCCTCCCCTTTATAATATTTCGCAGGGTCTTCATCTTCATAAAAATTCCAATAAAGTCTATCCACTCCCTCAGGCAAGGAGATAACCACTTCCTCAACCTGATTTTGGCGCAAAATAGGTACACGGTGAGCAATTTCAATAAACTCCTCCGATTCCTTTTCCTCAACCAAACGTTTTAACAATTCCACATTAGCATATTGCACCTGCTCATCAGAAGCATGGTTGTCAAATGTTTTGTCAAGGATACCCATCGCTTTTAATAGACCGACTTTCACATCAATTTTAGCTGTATACTCAATACCGCAAAGATGTGCGAGTCTACCAATATAATGATCGATTCCCATCTTTTAAATAAATCCTTTATACATAAAATAAATATATTACATTATGAGGAAAGCATATACCATAAAATAACAGAATCAAAATGATTCGGAAACTTATAAACAATCTTTGACATCAAACCAGACAATCAACTTTCTTACCCCATAATATCTTCTCAATACCTTTAATATAACATAAATTATTTTATAAACAACCTTTAAATTTGCTTTTTTTAAAGAATATTCCCCCTTTTAAACCGCACCTTTTTTAGGTTCTAATAAACAAAATTGTTGAACAAATTGCACGTTTTCTCTTTTAAGTCATCATAAATCATTACGAGCAAATTTACATACGTTATTGAAAATAAATCACACCAGCCATTGTGAGCAAACCAGCATACATTATTAAAAGTAAATTCATTCAAGTCATTGAAAGCGAATTCACAAACGTCATTGCGAGCAAACTTATATACATCATTGCAAGCAAACTTATATACATCATTGCAAGCAACTCCACAACAGTCATTGAAAGCGAGTTCACAAACGTCATTGCGAGCGAAGCGTGGCAATCCACCAAACATCATACTCTTTTTATAAGCCACGTCGCTTAAAACTTCTCGCAATAACTATATTTCAACAATTTTGTTTAATAGAACTTTTTTAAGAATACTTCCTCCCATTAAAGCCTCATCTTTTTTATCATAACATCTCCTTTTCTATCCCCCTCCTCGTCCATTCATTCCCCTCTCATATATAAAAAAAAAGACGCAAGCCTCAGCCTGCGCCTTAAATTCTTCAAACAATTAAGCTTAGTTTTGAGAAGCCACTTCAGCAGAAGCTGTTTCGTTATTATAAGCTTTTTCTTGTTTTCTAGCTTCATCAGCCGAACGAGCAATGTTCACCAAAACAGTTTGAGAAACTTCTGGGTGCAAGCTCAATTTAACAGGGTAAACACCCAAATATTTAATTGGCTTATCCAAAGCAACAAAACGACGTTCTAATTCAACACCAGCTTCATTAATTGCTTTAGCAATATCACGAATAGTAACAGAACCGTAAAGTTGACCAGTTTCCGCAGCTTGGCGAATAAGCACAGCAGAAAAACCTTTCAATTCATCAGATTTTTTGCTTGCTTCTTCAAACAAAGCCTTGTTACGAGCTTCCAACTCAGCTTTTTGCTTTTCAAAATAAGCAATATTAGCCTCTGTTGCGCGCAAAGCTTTATTTTGAGGTAAAAGGTAGTTACGAGCATATCCACTCTTAACCTGCACTTTATCACCCATTTTACCTAATTTTTCAACATGTTCTAAAAGAATGATTTCCATTGCGCGTCTCCTTAATCAGCAACATACGGCAACAAAGCAACAAAGCGCGCGCGTTTAATCGCACGAGCAATTTCTCTTTGTGTTTTCGCACTAACGTTAGTGATACGGCTAGGCATAATTTTGCCTTTTTCCGAGATAAAGCGAGACAAAAACTTTGTATCTTTATAGTCAATAACAAAGTTTGGATTATCGCTCAAGTTCTTTTTTCTAAAAAATCCTTGTTTTGCCATATTAAAAACTCCTTAAGTTATTCAGCCAAAGCAGCTTCATTTTTACTGCCAGCAAATTCTTCAACTTTAACCGTCATAAAACGGATAATATCTTCGTTCAAACGAGCCAAACGCTCATATTCGAAAATAGCATTTGCAGGAGCAGAAATATTCAAAACAACGTAATAACCTTTACGGTTTTTCTTGATACGATAAGCCAAGGTTTTCAAACCCCAGTTATCAACGCTAACAACCTCGCCACCCTCTTTTTTAATCGCATCAGACAATGTTGCCACGATGTCATTAACTTGAGATTGACCAAGGTCTTGACGAGCAATTAACATACTCTCATATTTAGTCATAAAAAATCTCCTTATGGATTCTCAACAATAAATTAATGTATAGCCATAAAAAAAAGCCTCTCCTCACAATATCCAAAATATTAGATACCAACAAAGAAAGCCTTATTTTCATAGCAAGGACAACAAGCACTATATCTCAAACTTTTTAAATTGCAAGCATTTTTTTAACCGCTCTTTAACATTCCCTCTCTTTTCTCTCACCCATACAAAAAAGCTCTCAATTTCTGAGAGCTTTTTAAGACACCTACCACGGATCCGTATATTTCAAGTTCGGGTCATTCAATCGTTTAACATAAGCATCTGGTTTATTAACAGGACTACCATCAGGGTTTACCCCTCGAGGATTATTAATATAGTCAATTGGATCAACATTCATCTCTGGGTGCGTTGGAGTTGGAGCAAACTTCGATCTATCAAAATAGCAATATACTGTCGCATGCCCCTCAAGAGAACCTGTTACAATTGGGAATAAATTCCATACCATATTTCCTGCAGCATCACTACCACCAGCTGTACCATCATTATACCCCACAGCATTATTGTTTGAACGAATACCCTTATTTCCAGCACCATCACCTAAATTCTTAAATTTATCCGTATCATACAGAAAACCTATACGACCTTCCCAACCCGTATTACCTTCTGCAGGTTTGACCGATGTCTTTAAATATGTATTCTGCTGGAAATAAAGCGGATAAGCTACTGGTCTCGGATTTTTCTTGAGAGCATCGGCAGATGTTTTATTTTCAGTATATTGAGTAACCCCATTCACAATACTACTCTCAGACAGTTCTTTGTTATCTGGCTCCCCATGGAGCATTTCAAGTCCCAAAGCCCAACCAGACTTATATTCTTTATATTCATCAGGAAAATTCCACGACGCAGATGTTGAAACCATTTTTGTATAGCTAGCTGTTTTAACTTCAAACAGTCTAGGATGCGCAGGTACAACTTTTGCACTTCCCACAGCACTTAACACTTTAGCTTGATCATCAATAGCAACAGTATACCGATTTCCCGTAGCGTCTTTAACAAGCGTACCAGCTTGCCCCATCTGGAATGATATTGGTACAATCGTTGCCATATTACGATATTGAGGAGGACAAACAGCATATGGAATAATTCCGACATAAGGATCAGCCCAAGCTGCAGGATCTTTTGTCGTTGTTCCTTCCTTATAGTCATTAGATACGTTATACACACCTTTTAAGATGTAATCAGGCAAAATATCACTCAACCGGGCACCACCACGCGTTGTAAGCTTAATATCGTGCATCACAGAAGTATACGCAGGGTTAACCATATATTTATCATATGAATTAGGATCCCCAGTTCCGAACACAGGAACTGTCAAACCATTATTATCCACTAACCTGCTAGCTTTAATATATCCGTATCCCTCATCTGCTCCACCTGGCGTAGAAGAATCATTCATCTCTAATTCAATCGCACCACGACGAACATAAACAGACGCCTGCTCCACATCATTAGCAACAGAACTTCCCCCGTTAACATCAAACGGATTAATTTTCAACATCGCTAATGGAACATTAGAAATTCCAGAAGATACGAAATTATCTGCATCTTTGCGTGCCAAAACTTTAACAAATCTTGGGTCAACTTCAAACATCGCATGAGGGTTTTGATCATCAGCTCCTGCGGCATAAGAAGAATGAGAAGCAACATGGATAACCTTATTTCCCGTAACATGAAATGACCCGTCAACCATCACATTAGCTAAAGAAGAATCAACCTTTTCATTTGGACGAACCAAAAACTTCGTCTTATCATCTTTATCTCTAACATCAAACTTAACAAACTTTGTCCGCACAGAATCTTTATCAACCAAAAACGCCGCCGAGCTTTCTCCACTAACCGCAGTACTTGCAATATAATCAGCTCCCGTGTAAATACCAAATTTATGAGCATGAGCCTCAATCAAGTTAGACGAATAATCATGCGCACCAGAGCTATTCCAAGAATGCCCTTTAAATAACATCGCACCTTTTTGAATATCTACTGCAATTTTATCATTATTTGTTGCTTTAGATGATGTATAAATCTCAACCAAATTATTCCCGACAACAAACGCCTTAGAGCTATCAGCTCCCATATAGTTTACAAAGTCTTGATAATTTGCATCAGCACTACCCCATCCAATTAAGGCTTCGCCTTCTTCTAAAGCCACCTTAGAACCTTTAGAATCTCCCATATAAACCGTAGTAGAATCCGCATAAAAACGAGCATCTTTCACATCAAGTGCCAAACTAGAATTTCCTTCGCTTCCAGTAATACCAGCCCGATTACGAACAACCATACCATTATCATACACATTAAGCCATGCTTTCCCTGGAGCATTCTCAAACCCAGTAAGGGAACTATGCCCTGCGTGTAATTCTTTCATACCAGCCCGATTAAACCATGTTCTTTCAGCAAAAAGCAAATCATCAACCCACGCTGATCCTGCAACACCTAATCGCCAAGTTGAACGATCATATTCATGACTAGCATCAATAGAAGAGGACATTCCACCATCATAGCCCATATATGTCGTTCCTAAAACATCTGTATATTTTGCTGCCAAAACAACACCATTTGTTAACTCTGTTGGCACTTCCCCACCATACGCCGTAACCGCCACTTTACCCGTTTCAGCAGCACCAAGGCTTCTCGTCGGATCATTTACATACGCTCTAACTGCACCATCACGCAAGGAGGTAACGTTTTTATTTGCCCAAATCATATGTGAAGCGTCTAATTCAGCTCCCCCCACAGAAAAATGTCTATCAACATCAGCAGAACCTTCACCCCCACCATTGATTAACACATCAACATACGCGCTATCATCAATACCGCCAGCTCTAATCCAGTCAGCGTCTTTACCAGCTTGTAATGTTCCGCCACCTTGGTTAATATACGTATTTGCGCGGATAGTTCCAGAGGAATCTAAATCCTCATCGCTGTTTCCACCGTTAATAAAGACATCTCCACCCCATTTGTTAATCATGGTTTGCGCTTGATTATCTCCTCGACTGTTAATAACCACTTCATCACCAGCAGCATTGGTTCGAGCCGCAATCAAATATGCGTCTTTATCCGCCACCGAAGCACTATCTGTAACCGTTCCACCAACCAAAAATGCTGGGTTTGTATATGTCGCATCGTCAATTTCTTTACCAAAATCTTCCACAACACGAACAAATCCGTCCATCATCGCAACTTCCGCACTATCAACTTCGTTAGTAGCCCTAAACACTTCTAAATAATTCGAGCCTCCAGTATCTGAATCTCCATTCCAAACCTCTACACTATCACCTAACCGAGAGAATTGTAAAATATCATACCCTTTACGTTCATATTCATGTGTTCCGTCAACCGAACTATAATCAGAATGGAACAACTTAAATCTATCGCTTAACGCCGCCAAATTACCATAAATCCACGCAGCACCAGTATTTGCTTGATAGTTTTTCTCATCACCCGTGGTTTGCCCTGTACTACGAGGTTGTTGACCAAATTTTCCAGAAGGCTTACCAATATATAAGTCCGCAATATCAGGATCACAATTCATTGAAGACCAGCTTGCCCCTGAACTGTTAATATAGGCAGCACTACAATTTGTGTTCATCGTCATCTTGCGAACGTTAAAAATAGAATAATACTCTTTAGATTGTGAAGAATAAGCAGACTCGTC
>CAZRHI010000063.1:0-455 GCA_964599945.1 uncultured Acetobacter sp.
AGGGAGTGAAAAACCTGTTTAACCTCCAGTTGAGTCCATTCTTTCAACAGCAGTACCTGCTGGGTAACCAAGGCCTAACATTTTATCCACTTTGTCAAATGCTTCCCCAGCCGCATCATCTATTGTTGTCCCTAAACGTTCATATTTATCAACATCTTTGACAACTAATATCTGGCAATGTCCCCCTGAAACTAACAACAGCAAATATGGAAATTCTACATTATTCGTGATACGGGCAGCCAATGCGTGTCCTTCAAGGTGATTAACCGCAATGAAAGGTTTATTCAATGCAATAGACAGAGCCTTTGCAGTCATCACCCCCACAATAACTCCGCCAATTAGCCCTGGGCCAGAGGCTGCGGCAACAGCATCAATATCTGTTAGTTGAATACCAGCCTTAGAACAACATTGCTCTAAAATGTTATCAATATGCTCCAAATGCGAGCGAGCAGCTA
>CAZRHI010000063.1:465-7648 GCA_964599945.1 uncultured Acetobacter sp.
TCAGGAACAACTCCACCAAAGGCTTTATGTTCTTCTTGAGAAAGTAATGCCTCACCTAATATTTCTTTTTTATCATTTACGATTGCTGCGGCTGTTTCATCGCAACTACTTTCTATTCCTAAAACTATCATCATACTTATCCAAAAAGATTGAAGTTTATTTTTTTATTTTATAAACTATATTTTACAGAATGCAAACAACTATTACATAAGGAGTGGCAAAAATGTCCGAACAAACAGCAAAACCTACTAAAAAAAAGAGTTTTTCCAAAGTGTTAAAATGGGGAACAATCCTTGTTGGAATTGCTGTTTTAGAAGCTGGAGGGATTGTTTCTGCCATAAAAATCATCGAATCGAGAAATGTTGAGCAAAATATCCAATTAAAAAACCTTCTCGCCACACAACAGCAACAAAGCATTCAGCTTACAAACTTAGAAAAACTTCCAAATTCCATTAAAGCCAATACTGACAAAATTGCTGAAAATATGGGAACATTAAACGTGTTGGCGGAGAATTTATCCACTTTAAAAAACGAAGTAGGAAACAAAAAGTTAGAGCTTCTTAACGCACAACTAAATAATATGCTTCATAAAATGGAAGCCCTAGAGGAAAGTAAGAGCCAAGAATCGTTAGTGTTAAGTTTGGCACTAATTATAAAAGAAAATTCCTTATATAAGCGGAGCATTACTAAAGAAGCGGAAATCTTAAAAGAATTATCTTACAATCAGTCTGATATTCAACAAGCTGTACAGACGATTCTTTCGTTTAAAAATGATTTAATTCCAACGGATACAGAAATTTCCATGCAATACGACAAGCTTGCAATGAGCTTTATTTTTCCCACCACGTCAGATACGGAAGCTTTGTCTAATAGCGGAAATAAAGGAACTGTTGCCAGAAGTATTGAAATGATAAAAGATACAGTTGCAGGTATCAACCTTGATAAAATTGTTACCAAAAAAGAGAAGAAAACCAATGAACAACAATTATTGTTAAATACATTAGGCGACCTTATCAAGACACATAATTATAATGATGCGTTGACATTTATTGAGCAAAATCAGGCTAGTTTTTATGAAGACTTAAACCCAGATTTTCCAAAATGGGTAGAGAAAATGAAACAAAAAGAACGATTCGATAGAGCTATTTCTCGCATTATAACAGCCGAGCTTTCAGCAATGCGTCAAGATTTTTCAGCCCAATATCAAATCTCTAAGGACTAAATTGATGATTAAATATTTCTTGAAACTAACTTTGGGTCTAGCTTTTGTTGCCGTGTTTTTTAATGTGGCAGATAATCATAGTGAAATGAATATTCAACTCTTTGGAGAGGATTATATCATAACGATTTATGAAGCATTGCTCTTTGTTTGGGCTATACTTATTGTTGAAGAACTCGTGTGGGCGGGATTTAGACTTGTTAATCAGATTCTCAAAAATGACGTGCTTATCTCTAATCACTCTTTTAGGAGAGATAAAGAAAATATTGAAATTATCCAAACTAATAATGAAAATAAAATTGTTTTGAGCCGAAATCAGTTTGATGAAGCAGCAATTTTAATTGTAAAAACCATGAGTTCTATTACAGCTGGCGTATTAGAGGAAGCTCGTCGTCATTTGGTAAGTTTGAAAGAAATTATCGGAGATGATGCTATTATAGATATTTTGAAGCTCAAAATTTATAAAGGAGAGAAAAACTTTGATAAAATGGAACAGCTTTCACAAAAATTGATGCAAAATGAAGATATACAGCTTGTTGGAATGAAGGCTGCCCTTGAGGCACAAATGGAAAAGAAAGAATTTACAGAAGCCCTCAAAACAGTGAATCAAGCGTTTGAAGTCCGCCAAGATTTATATTGGGTTATCAGCAGTGCCTTTTTACTGCGTGCGCAAAATAACGATTGGTTGGGAGCATTAGAAGTTTTAGAAGCAGGAATAGAGAAAAACTTAACTCCACCACAAAAAGCTTCAAGACTCAAATCTACCGCGTTATATGAACTTGCCCAACAAGCCAAAGCCGAAAAAAACAAGACAAAATATTTCAAATTTATTACTCAAGCTCTAAATGAAAATAACAAGCTTATTCCAGCGGCCCTAGATTTAGCAGAATATTATGTTAAAAATGATAAGCAAATAAGAAAAGCTCAAAATGTATTGTATCGGATGTGGTGCGAAAATCCATCGTATGAAGTAGCAACAGCATATTTGAATTTATTTCCTAAAGATAGTAAAGCCGAAAAGATACAGCGTATGGAAAAGCTTGCTTTAGCTAATAGTAAACGCCAATCTCTTAATAACCTTATTTTAGCGGAATTATATATAAAAGCTAAAAAATATGCTAAAGCCAAAACTGAGTGTAAGATTTTTCTTTTGAAAAACCCTGCAACACAAAAAATTGCTGATATGTATGATGAAATAAATGAGAAAACAGCTAAAAGCAGTGCTTCCAAATCAAATACGTTAATAAACTCAATCAAACAACGTCTTGCAGAAATGAACAAAGATGATACCATACAAAATGCGTTTCCTAAAGATTTTCAGTGGGTCTGCGCAAATTGTGGACATATTGAAGATGCGTGGCATCCAATCTGCCCAGATTGCGGAGAAATTGGACGTAATTATTGGCATCTTTATGTTGATAATGAGCAAACAGCTATTGAGGAAATCTAAAAATCAGCTAACCTCTATCTATTAAGTTTACACCAGATAGGAGAGTTGTAATGAATTATGCTTATCTTAAAGATATTTGGGCAGAAAAATATAAGGCTGTTCCAGAACAACTAGAAAAATTAAAACAAATCCCTGCGGCAGCAACAGCGTTTAATGCTAATATTGATGCAATTTTAAAAATTAGCGGTAGCAAATTAAAGGAACTATTGGTTAAGAATAATATTTCAGCAACAAGTTTGACTGATATTTCTCTTTCTGGCTTTCGCCAGCCAACAGACGTTTTGATTGGTATTGTTAAGTGTTTTAGCCGTGGTATTGCTGAAGAATGGGTTACTGAAGATATAAACATTTATCAATGGATGGAACAGAACTTAGGGTATGATCGTCTTCAAATGGGCGGACAAGGTGGAATTATCGCCAACGCGCTAGCATTGTTAGGCATTAACAAAGTTATTGCTCACACAAACTCTCATCCCAAATTACAAGCCGACCAATTTTTAGATTTACCTAACTTGTTAGGAATTGATGAAAATGGAAATTTGCAAAAAGCCACAGCGATTTCCAGAGAAAAAGATATTCCACTTATTCACTGGATTATTGAATTTGATAAAGGTGATAGTTTTACATTAGACGGCATAACATTTACCTGTCCAAAATCAAATCGCTTTATTGCAACATACGATCCACTCAATATGCGCCTAGTAATGAACGAAGATTTTGTTTCATATTTGAATAATAACAAGGTGGACTATGTGTTAATGTCAGGGTTTCACCCCCTCCTTTCACATCTTGGGGGAGTTGCATTGATAGAAAATTCTGTTCCCGTAATTAAGAATTGGAAACAGGCTAATTCTGATCTGATTTTGCATTTAGAGATAGCCTCAACGCAGGATAAAATTATTCGTAAAAGCATTATTGATAAAATCGCACCATTGGCAGATTCTGTTGGCTTAAACGAGCGTGAAACAATAGATTTATTAGAGATTACAGGACAAAATGAATTAGCTACAAAAACAGAAAAAGAAACAAATAGTACGCATTTATTTGAAGCGATACTGTTTTTGAAAAAACTCTTAGGCGTTAAACGTATCCAACTACATATGTTTGGATTGTATTTAACAGTGCAAGATAATGATTTCCCATACTCTCCTTTACAAAACCTCAAAGGAATGATGACTGCTGCAGTTGTTTCCTCTAGTAAAGCGTATAATGGCGAAATCGCAAAGTACGAAGATGTTTCCAAAACATTTGGAATGCCTGTTTCAGAGCAAGGATTGAATGAATTATCCGCATTGTCGCAGATGTTAAACAAGCCAGAACTTTTAGAAACTGGAATATGTGAAGTTGAAGGTTTTAGCGTTAGCGCAGTCCCCACAATCTTAATTGATAAGCCGAAAACACTTGTGGGCATGGGCGATACGATTTCTTCTGTATCGTTGCTAGCTGGAAGATAGTTTGCTTTTTCTTTTTGATATGTTAACAACGCCATTTTTTAATGGCGTTTTATTTTGCATAATTTTTATAAAACCAAAGAGATAATCACAGCAAAAATAAATACAACAAGAATTACAATCTTTTTTTCATCCATATTTTTCCTCCTTATTTTCCTTATAAATATAATCATAATTCATCTTAATTGCAGACATCCACACTAAATAAATTGCAAATATAACTTTTTTCACATTTGATATATTTTTTTATTGACATTTAAATAAATGTATGTATAAATATAATTGTAATTTGATATTGTGATCATGGATATGATAAACAGTTACTCCTTTCGTTTAAACAAGCTGGCTTTATGATAATATACCATAAAGCCAGCTTGTTGTAATTAAAAGACTGTGAACTTTTCTGGTAGTTTGACACTTTGGTTAACAATCTCACTTTCTCACTCGTCAAACTATTAGGGATAAGCCGCCGAGGTCAATGCTTCGGCGGCTTATTTATATAAAGAAACCCAGTAGCAAGCTTCAAATTCCTTTTTGATGATACGTTTTTCAGATGATTCATATTTATGATAGATTTTGAGAAAAATTCATACTTTTGAACAATGCTAACCATATGTAAATGCATTGTTTTTTGGAGGAAATTCTAAAAATTTAAATCATACAATGTTATATAAAGTGCAGTTTTATGCAAGAGAAATAAGATTTTTAAGTTTTTAGGCTTTTGAATATGATATACAATATTATGATATTGCTGTTTTAGGGCTAGGAAATCTGGAGGCGTGGTTCATCTGCTAAGGAGATGATAAAACTCTAATTAGCAAATTTAGAGATTGTCATTAGTTTAAATATATGAATATCTGTTGCATATTTAATAATCCGCCGAAGTAAATACTTTGACGGATTATTTAGCGGATTTAGCTATTGCTTCTCTATTGATATAGAAAAGCAATAGTATTTTGTATGAGTGTTAGTAAGTTGCGCCACTTATAGTACAGGTATTTTGATAGTTATCAGACTTTCGTGAGCAGTATGTTGAAGTGGACGGCGTTATTGTAGCCCATTTATACATTACTTTGTATCTAGTACCATTATATGTAAATGACTGACATTCTGTATCTACGATAGCTGGTAGGGTGGCAATTGGAGTAGGGTTAGTTCCAAGAGCAGCACTACTTACTCCTATATAGACTTCAGTTTGACTAATATTTTCCCACATAGCACCACCAGCTGAAGTTTTTCCAATCTCATCCAAAGAATTAATAAGCCTTACATGAGGAGTTGTACTTGGGGTTATGCCATTAAAGGTAGGGAACATCCAAAGGTTGGAAGAAATACCCCTTAGCGTACTCTCAGATGCGTATGCATTTATCGTACCAAATACCCTTGCAGGATCGTTTTGCTTACCTATTTCACTAAAGATATGAACTTGAAGGACATTATCAGCACCATTGAGGAAACAGGTGAGTGAACCTGATGTTCGTTTTGATGGGCTACACATCTCTATTCCAGGATATGTTGATTTATCATACTTACAACCTGTCAGCTTATAACACTTCGTTCCATTGCTTAGTGTTTGTTCATCGTAATTGAAGTAGTTTTTATCATTAGCAGAAGGTGCTACATCTGTATATCCTGTTCCTAATGATGCGCAAGTTTTTTCATTTTCTTTACAATACCAGCATTTCAGACCTTGATCTGTAGTAATTTCTGTAGCTGTTTGGCTAGAGTTACAAGACAAGGAAGATTTGCTAGAAGCGTATCCATGATCTTCACAAGTTTTACAATACCAACATTTCAGACCTTGATCTGTAGTAATTTCTGTAGCTGTTTGGTTAGAGTTACAAGACAAGGAGGATTTGCTAGAAGCGTATCCGTGGTCTTCACAAGTACTTTCATTCTTACAGGAAGCACCGACAACGACATGGAGTCTAGAGTCTGTACCTGATGTGGAATATTTAATGTTCCAGTTCGATCCTGGGTGAAGCTGCGTAGCACCTATTACTCCACCTCTAAATGTATCTACTACAGTACTACCATTTTCTGCATCAATAAAGTCGATTGTTCCTTTAGGCCAAACACTAGTACCTGAATTGTTATTATGAAACTCATAGTTAGCCCCCCATTCACTACCATTGTAGTGTAATTGACAATTATCGTATACGAAGTATCCCATTGGTGCTGGACAAGAAATAGGGCTTGTTATCGCTGTTGGGGCAGTCGCTGTTTTGCTTACACCGTCAACCGAATAATCAACCGAGGTTTTGTATTTACAAGAAGGTGCATAGCATCCGCCTTTCTCAACAATTTCTATATACTCAGCCTGCGCAGCTGTTAGAGTTGGCTTATCTTTGAAATATCCATTAGGACATTTAGCTTTTCTACACTTAGCCGGAGCTGGGGTTGGTATATTTGAAGCATTTTTCTGCAAAACCCCTTCGAGGTAAGCAAAACCTCCATCAGCCATTGTAGTAGTTACCTCGATATAGTCATCTGTAGGAGCTCCTGATGCAGTTGGGGCGAACCAACCGTTTGTGGTATTACAAGAGCAATCTACATAACATTGTCCTTTAGGATCATTACAATTACCTACACCAGTTTTTCTGCTCAAGGTGAACACGCTTCCAAATGTAGCACCGCTCAAAGTATTATCATCATCACCAGTTACAGAGGCATAGGTCGTTAATGATGAGTCTTCATAAGAACTATTATGCGACATCCCTAAAAAATAACGTAAAAACAATATTGTATGAGATTTTAAAATATGTTTTAATCAATTTGTATAACTTTCTGATATTGCAATAAATAAATATAAATAAGTGTATTTTATATATTATCGTTTTAAAATTGTAATAATGAAATTTAAAAGCGGTGTTTACCTCTCAAATAATGCTATGTAAAATAGATATTAAAAATATCAAAAGAATAATAAATCTCTTAAAACGAGTCTTTTGTTTATTTTTGTGATATATTTTGGGTTGATTTATTTTGGGAAATTCTAAAATAAATTGTGTCGCATAATAGTTCTTATGTATCCTCGGCAACCAAGCTATCTTCATACGCCAC